>CAYQZD010000008.1:0-58506 GCA_964421875.1 uncultured bacterium | reverse complement strand
ATCAAAAGCCCACCAAGTGCGCCGCCAAGCAACCCGGCTCCCAATCCCATCCCACCGACCCGCAATGGGATTTGCAATTCAATTACTATGTAGAAGCATTGACCGGCGAAAACGGATTAATCGGCGTCACCTTCGACGGAACCTACATTTGGGTTTCGGGTCGAGGCGGCGGCGTCAATCCCAGTACGATTTACATCATCAGCGCCGATGGGACAACACTGGTGACCAGTTTCCTTACAGGTGCGACTACTTCCTGGGGCGTCCGCGACCTGACAACGGACGGAACCTACATTTACGGCGTTTGGGAACAGGGTATGATATGCTGGGACCCCTCCCCGCTTCCCGGAAATCCCGCCGCTAATCTCGGTACAATTCCCATCCCTCCCGGCCAATCCTACGCTCGAGGGAGCTGTTACAATCCCGCCGGCAACCAGGGCAACGGCAGTTTCTATTGCGGGAACTTAGGCGAAATTAGGTATGAAATGGATCGTAATGGGAACTTGATTCGAACATTAGGTTCCGGCGACAGCGATTACGGGATGGCCTGGGACGATGACGACCTGGCCGGTCCCTGGTGGTGGATTTTTAGCCAGAGCGGCGGTTGTGTAATGAATCAAATCGACCCCGTTACCGGCAATGCAACGGGAGTGACTGTCAACCTTACCAATAGTATTGTGCAAGGTGGCAGAGCGGGAGGCGCTTCCTACATACGCGGCTGGGATCCGCAGTATTCGACTTTCATGTGCCTTGGGCAGGGCTCGCCAGACAAGATTTCCGGTTTTGAGGGGCATCTTACAGTGATATTGAACGCTCCGGCAGAACCGGGTAACTTCACCGTTTCTCACCATAATACAGAACTCCGAGCCACTCTCAATTGGACTAATCCCAGTCTAACGGTCGGTGGGGAACCCCTTACCGATTTCACCGGAGTTTATGTTTTGCGCAACGGGAATCGAATCGCCAATTTGACCGCCGGTATGAACATCGGTCAGCCCGCTGCCTATACCGATAATACTATTCCCGCGGCGGGAAATTACGATTATCAGATATTTCCTTACAACTCCGCTGGATATGGTTTACCGGCCTCGACTTCGAGGTGGATAGGGCTTGACATTCCCGGCGAACCCTCGAATGTTATCGCGACTCCCGATTCCGGCGGGGCATTGACCTGCGTAATCACCTGGACCGCTCCGACAGCGGGCGGTCACGGCGGTTACTGGCCTCCGGGATCGTGGGACGGTCAGAAAGTCTATCGTAACGGCGTTCAAATCGCCGATTTAATCGGTTCCAACACGACCTATACCGATTTACCACCTTTACAGGGTTGGTACACTTATGGTGTTTCCTATTATAATGCTTCGGGTGAGAGCGATATTGTCGAATACCTTCCAGCGATTTATGTGGGTCCGATAATGTCCGGCAGTTACGATGTCGGGGGCGGTCAGAATCACTTTCCCAATATAGTTTCCGCGGCGGCGGCGATAAACGGTATTGGAATCGGCGGACCCGTGACTTTCAATGTATATCCCGGTATATACAACGGCGAAATTCTCCTCGATGATGTTCCCGGCACATGCGCCGTTAACACTATCACCTTTCACGGTATCCCTGGGGCAGGGAACCAGAAGCCCGTAGTAAACAGTCAAACATACGGATTCAGCCTGGAAGGAGTCTCCCATATCACCGTCGAGGGATTTGAAATAACCCAGTGCGCCGACTACGGGATATATATACATAATAATACCGTGGGCGATTCAAGCCATAACATCGCCATTAAAGGCAATTACTTCCACGACAATTCAAGCTATCACTGTTACATCTTTAATAGTCATCATATCATATTTAGCCATAATGAAGTAAACGGCGGAGACACCGGAATAAGAATTCGCTACAGCCCCCACACTATCGCTTATAACAATATGTTTTATGGTCAAACCGCCTACGGACTATATTCTTACAATACCGCACATGGTGAATACTACTATAATTCGATTTACACTTCGGCATCATACTCATTTCGATTCGATTCCGATAACCAGGGCGGTGTCTGTGTGAATAACATTGTGGTCAATTATGGGACTTCCACATCCAACCGCTGTATGTATTACTATGACAATCCCACGCAGCACGATTACAACTGTTTCTACGCTCCCAACGGAGCAAGTATCGCTAGATATAGCGGAACCACCTGCGCGACTCTATTGGATTTGCAGAGCGCTTCAGGGCAGGAAGCTCACAGCATCGAAGCCGATCCGATGTTCATAAACGCCGCCGACCTTCATATAAATTCCAATTCTCCCTGTATCGATGGGGGAACTCCGATTGCCTCCATTATCGACGATTTCGACGGCGAGCCTCGCAATCAGAGCACACCCTGCATCGGTATGGACGAAGTTTCCTGCCTGCGAATCACTTTAACGCTGAGGAATCCTCCCATTATTATTCCCGTCGGGGGCGGTATCTTTTGTTATGATGTCAATATAGTCAACAACACTTCCAATCAGTTGGCTTTCGATGCCTGGACGGAATTGATACTCCCCAACAATAATACCTATGGTCCTCTGCTTCTCCGTAGAGGTCTCGCCATTCCCGGCTACAGCTCAATCACCCGCACCGGCATTCGACAGTTAGTGCCGCCTTACGCGCCTCCGGGACTATACTCCTACATCGGATATGTTGGTGTATATCCCGATTCGATCTCAAACGATAGCAGGTTCAATTTCGTCAAACTTTTCGGAGACGCTGATAAGAATCACCATAACGGCTGGGCGGTTTTCGGATGGGAAGAGGAGCAATCGACATTGTTTACTCCGACAGGTTATTCAACATTTACAGCTTTCCCCAACCCCTTCAACCAGCGTTCGCTGGTCTCTTTCACCCTCGGACATTCCGGTGATGTGAAGCTCGCAATCTACGACATTGCAGGGCGGGAAGTTGCTTGCCTCGCCGACGGCTTCTATCCCGCCGGGACGCATAAGATGATATGGGACGCATCGGAGATGGCGAGCGGAGTGTATTTCATGCGGCTGGAGGCGGGGGACATAATGAAAACACGGAAACTGCTGCTGGTTAAATAATACCGCGTTTTTTTAGATGAAGAGTATCTTATAATGAAGAAGATATTAGCGGCTATATTTACGGCGCTTCTCGTTTTTTCGGCAGCGTCGGGGCAGCTTTCTGGACCTTTGAGCGGAACGCTGGGTCCGGGGACGTTCAATGTGGTGAGCGACATATCGGTTCAGAATGGAGATTCCCTCATTATTGCGCCGGGAACCGCTTTACTCTTCAACGGCGCATATGAATTCGATGTCAACGGCTATATTTACGCCGTGGGAACAGAAAACGACAGCGTCAAATTCAGACCCAATGCCGGAACGCCTTATTGGGCTGGTATCGCTTTCAACGATTCTGCGGACGATTCCAGCAGGCTTGGTTATTGCTTAATCACCGGCGGTTATGCGGTCGGGAGTTGGCCGGACGATTGCGGCGGCGGGATTTTATGCTATTATTCCAGTCCGATTATTTCAAACTGCGCAATAAGTTTGAATTCATCCGGCAGCACTGTCTATGGCGGCGGCGGGATTAGTTGTTTTTATTCCGGTTCTACTGTTGAGAACTGCGTCATAGAGGGTAATACCGCGGAAAATGGCTACGGTGGGGGGATTTACTGTTATAGTTGCAGCCTGACAATTGCAAATTGCGACATTAATGGGAATAGGGTCGGTTCAAAGAGAGGCGGCGGGATTTACCTGTATTATTCCGATTCTGCCATAGAAAACTCCACCATCGATAGTAATTTTGCCAGTTCCGGCGGAGGAATTTGCTGCCTGCGATCCGATCCAACCATTGAAAACTGCTCTGTAAGCGGGAATTCGGCTTATAACGGCGGCGGGATTCACTTAGCTGGTTCCAGCCCCAATATTTCAAACTGCACCATCAGCGGGAATTCGATATCGGGGCTACAATCTAGCGGCGGTGGAATATTCTGTTACCATTATTCCGATCCGACAATTTCACATTGCGCTGTCACCGGGAATTTAACAACCGGGGATTACAGCAAAGGCGGGGGGATTTTCTGTTCTTGGTATTGCGGTCCGACGATTTCGAGTTGTGTATTCAACGGGAATTCCGCCGATGGAACCGATGCGAACGGGGGCGGTATATGCTGCATATCCCGTATCGACTTGGTCCTGGAAAACTGCACTGTCAGCGGGAATTCAGCTTCCGCTAACGGCGGCGGGATTTGCTGTTATGCTTCCGTTTCCCGCCTGACCATAGTGAACACTATATTAGAAGGTAATACCGGAAACGGGGGGGTATATTTTTACGATACCCTTTACACATCGATAGCCTACAGCGATTTTTATAATAACCAATACGGTAATTTCACCGGAAGTCCGCCCCCAAACCTGGGACAAATCACATCTGTCAATAACAATGGAGATTCCTGCGACGTTTTTTACAACATCTTCCTCGACCCTTTATTTATCGACTCTACCGATTTTCATTTACAGGCGGATTCCCCCTGTATCGACGCCGGCGACCCGAACAGTCCCCTCGACCCGGACAGCACCATCGCTGACATAGGCGCTTATTATTTCGTTCATAATTATCCCCTTATCACATTGACGCCCCATAATCCGCCCATTCGGATTCCGGCTGGCGGAGGATTCTTTGTTTATAATGCCGCAATCAGAAACCCATCCGCCGATCCCATACACTTCGACGCCTGGACGGAGGTAATCCTCCCCAACGGAAGCGCCTATGGCCCCTTTATTGTCCGCACAAACCTGCTTATTCCTCCTGAAACCACGCTGATGCGGCAGTTGACACAATTTGTTCCGGGGAACGCGCCTTCGGGGAATTTCACTTATATCGGCAATGCGGGGATTTATCCCGATTCAATCACTTCCTCGGACAGCTTCCCCTTTATAAAACTCGCCGGTGATAACGTGTCGAATCACAACCGGAATTGGGCGCTCGACGGCTGGTTCGACGATACGGAGTCTTCTTCAATTCTTAATTCTCAATTCTTAATTCTCAATTCCTCCCCTAATCCCTTCAACGCCGCCACAGCTCTCAGCTTCAAGCTGCCAGATGCGAGTCAAATCAAACTTGCAGTATACGACATTATGGGACGGGAAGTTGCGGCGCTTGCGGAGGGCTGGTATCCCGCCGGGGCGCATTACGCCGAATGGGACGCATCGGCGATGGCGAGCGGAGTGTATTTCGCTCGGCTGGAGGCGAAGAGTACAGTTCAGATCCGGAAGTTATTACTTCTGAAATAGTCATTTTTCGGAAAAGGAGGTTGAATAATGAGAAAACCATTTATTTGTTTAGCTTTAGTCGTTGCTATAAACTTCAGCGTCTCAGCGCAGCTTTCCGGACCGCTTAGTGGAACCTTGGGGCCCGGAAATTATACGGTCATCGGCGATATTTCTGTTCAGCCGGAGGATTCCTTGACAATAGCGCCAGGAACGATTTTGTGGTTCTACAATGATTGTCAATTCACTATCAGCGGCCACCTCTCCGCTGTGGGTACTCAACAGGATCCTATCTGTTTCGGCTCATATTATAGTTACGAAAACTGGAGAGGAATCGATTTCGACAACACAACCAGCGATTCCTGTATTTTAAAATATTGCCGCATTTCAAAAAGCAGTTCAAGCGGAATTTCCTGCCTCAGAAGTAGTCCGATAATTTCCGATTGTTATATTTCATCTAATTATTGTTTTGGAACGAGTAGAATCGGAGGCGGCGGGATTTCATGTTTCGAATCAAATGCAATAATTGAACGGTGTCTGATAAGGAATAATTTCGATTGTGGTTTTCATGAAATGACCGGAGGAGGCGGGATTTTCTGCGATTATTCTTACATAACAGTGAAACAATGCACTATTAGCTGTAATTCCTCCTTTAGCGGCGGAGGTGTCGGTATCGCCGGCGATGGTCGGGCTATTATCGAAGAATGTTTAATTATCGAAAACTGCGCGTCTGGGATAGGAGGAGGTATATGTATATTTCCTTATGATTATCCCGGTTCAAAGATATTGAAAAGTATAATTAAAGGCAATCACGCCAATAGGGGGGGCGGAATTTACTGCACAGGCGAATATGGTTTAGGGGAAAACGAGATTGGAGTAGTCAATTGCGTTATAGCTGAGAATTATGCGTTGTCCGGGAGCGGCATTTGTATGGACTTAGTCAATTGTGGAGTTGTTAAGAACACCGTTTTTTTCAGTAATACAGGAAATGCTTGTATAGAATTTCTTGAAGTTTCAACCAGTTACATAAGTTACTGTAATTTCTTTAATAACCTAAATGTCAATTTTATCGGCGACAGTATTCCTAATGGATTGGGTCAGGTTTCAATCATTAACGCCAACGGCGATTCCTGCGACGCGTATTTCAATATATACCTCGACCCGGCGTTTCATTCGACCACCGGAGATTCCGCCTATCACCTTACCCCCGGCTCGCCCTGCATTGACGCCGGCGATCCGAGCCGCGCCTATTTCGAACCTGAAGACCCCTGGAATCCAGGACACGCTCTTTACCCGGCAATGGGGACGCGGTTCAGCGATATAGGCGCTTTCGGCGGACCGGGAAGCGCGGTGTGGGTCGAGGTTGCGCCTCGCATTCCATTTGAACCTCCGCGAGATTGTACCTTGTTAAGGAATTATCCCAACCCCTTCAACTCTGAAACAGCTCTCAGCTTCAAGCTTCAAGCTGCAAGCAATGTGAAGCTAATGATATACGACATTATGGGACGGGAAATGGCGTTGCTGGCGGAGGGATTTTATCCCACCGGAACGCATCAGGTCGAATGGGACGCGTCAGAGGTGGCGAGCGGGGTGTATTTCGCGCGGTTGGAGGTGAGAGGTGAAGCAATAACAACGAAACTGCTTCTGATGAAGTGAGAACATCACATAATAAAGTCAATCGGAGGAGATTATGTTCAGGTATATTTCACTGCCGTTGGTGTTTTTTTCTGCTATAGTTTTCGCAACCGGCGTATTCGGTCAGCCGATGTCCGGCAGTTACGACATAAATGGCGGTCAGAATCATTTTCCCACCATAATCGCCGCAGTCGATACCCTCACCTACCGGGGTATTGGCGGGGCGCTGACTTTCAATGTTTATACCGGCGTTTATTACGGGCAGGTGGATATTTCAAATTCTATTCCCGGTATGAACGCGGGCTATCCTCTGGTGATTCAAGCCGCTCCGGGGGAATCTCCTGTAGTGACCGATACTTCTGAGTACGCAGACGGTTTCTTTATTGCTAATGTTGCCAATGTAACCATCAGGAATATGGAAATCGCCAATTGCTCGAGTTCCGGAATCCGCTTTTTTGATTTTACTTCTGCCACCGGAAGATGCGTCATTGAGGGCAATTACATCCACGACAACAGTCAGAGAATACTTCATGAAGGAGCCATTTGGCTTCAATACGGTGCCGACCATAGAGTAATAGGAAATGAAGTGGAAGGTAATTACTATGGAATTAGCCTGCTCTGCACCAAAAGGGCCGTGATTGTCAACAACTTGGTTTACAATCAACATGCCTGCTGCATACGAGATTCTCGGGGAGACAGTACGAAAATACTCTATAATTCCGTCTATATGCCCGGAACATTCGGCGCTAACAGTAACGGAATATATCTGCACAGGCCGATTGATACGGTGATAAAAAACAATAATATATATAATGCGGGAATAGGGCCGAATCACCGCGCTTTGAATACTCTTTCTTTTCCGACTATAATAATTTTTATACTCCCAATGGGATTATAGCGTACCTTGACGGGGACTATAATACGATTCAGTCCTGGTTTAAGGCTACCCGCTGCGATTTTCACAGCATCAGCGTCGATCCGCTTTATTTCAGTACTGCGACAGATTCCTTCGACCTTCATATCCATAGTAATTCGCCTTTGGTAGGGGCGGGCGCTCCTTTATCGGCAGTCTCCGTCGATTACGACGGCGAAACCCGGCACCCGGTTACTCCCACCATCGGCGCGGATGAGACCGGAGGGAATCTTCTGATTACTCTTACCCCGATTAATTCTCCCATCGCTATTCCTGCGGGAGGCGGGAATTTTTCATTTTCCACTCAGGCGGCGAATCCCACTCCAGTGAATTATACTCTTGATGTCTGGTCGGAAGTGATTCTTCCCCGCGGCGCGGCGCGTAGTCCCTTGATTTTGCGGGAGGGAATGATGGTAGCCGCCGGGGATACCGTCGTCCGCCGATTTACACAATCCTTGCCGGGCAGCGCTCCGCCGGGGATTTATTCCTATGTAATTAAAGCTGGCGTTTATCCCGATTCGGTAATCTCATCCGACCGATTTCGCTTTATCAAATTGAGGGAACAAGGAGATGACGAAGTTCATAATAATTGGACGGTTACTGGCTGGTTCGATGATAACGATTCCCCGCCCGCTCCGACAGATACAATGTGGCAGCCCTATTCTAATCTCCAGAGAAATGTCGAAACGCTCACCGGAGATAACGGATGCCTTGGCGTCACCTATGACGGCAGTTATATCTGGGTTTCAGGAAGGAGTATCGCTCCCAATCCTAATATGATGTACATCATCAACGCAGAAGGGACTCAATTGATGACTCATTTTCCCACCGGTTCAACCTCGGCCTGGGGAATGCGGGATATGACTTCCGATGGAACCTATATCTACGGATGCTGGGATGGGGGCATAACCAAGTACGACCCCGCACCGCTTCCCTCGCAGCCTGCGAATAATCTGGGCACAATGCCTAATCCCGGAGGAATGCAGTACATCCGCGCAATAGCCTACGACCCCATCGGCAACAACGGTCAGGGCAGTTTCTACTGTTCTAACTTGGATTATATCTTTGAAATTGGAGTGGGAGGTACCCTACTTCGTATTTTAGGTTCTCCGCCTCCCAACGACCGTCCTTACGGTCTTGCCTTCGACTATGACGACCCTGCCGGTCCCTGGCTCTGGTTAGCAGCGTCTGAAATGGTGCAACTCGACCCTGTCACCGGAACCTTCACCGGTGTGCGAGTGAATATAGCGCCTTATTATTCTGCGGGAAGTCTCCCCGGCGGATGCGACTATATCCGGGATTGGAATCCGGGGTATTCATCGATTATCGCATTGAGGCAGGGATTTCCGGACCAAATCAACATCTTTGCAATGCACCAACTGATTCCGCTGGCAATCACCGCGACTCTTCATAACTATCCCGTTGCAATCCCTGCCGCGGGCGGGGAGTTTACCTTCTCCGCATTGGTCGAGAATATTGACAACTCGGCGGCGAATTTCGACGCTTGGTCGGAAGTTGTGCTTCCGAATGATAGCACATACGGTCCTCTAATACTGCGCAGAAGTCTGCTTATCCCCCCGAATGCCGCTATCATCAGGGAAATCGTTCAGAACGTTCCCGGAAACGCGCCCCGGGGCACTTACACCTATATGTGCTATATAGGCGCCTATCCCGACCTCATCTTTAATTACGACAGTTTTTCCTTCTGTAAGATTATATTTGATTCCCTGCCCGCTCAAAACCGGTGCTGGGCTGTCAACGGC
Organism: uncultured bacterium; assembly: GCA_964421875.1. Classification (GTDB taxonomy): domain Bacteria; phylum Electryoneota; class Tariuqbacteria; order Tariuqbacterales; family Tariuqbacteraceae; genus CAYQZD01. The sequence continues at coordinate 48,931 of CAYQZD010000008.1, read as the reverse complement.
TGGTTCGGGGATGAAAAAACGCAAATTGAAAATCAAAAATCAGAAATCGCAAGTCTAACCATCTCCCCGAACCCCTTCAATGTCTCCTCGTTTATCAGCTTCAAGCTTCAAGCTGCAAGTCAAATCAAGCTGTCGTTGTTCGATGTTACGGGACGCGAAGTGGCGCGGTTGGCGGAGGGATGTTATCCCGCCGGGACGCATCGGGCGGTTTGGGATGGGTCGAAGGTGGCGAGCGGGGTGTATTTCGCGCGCCTGGAGGCGGGGGGGACCTTACATACGCAGAAATTACTGCTCTTAAAGTAATACATTAGTTACATCATATATCGGAGGCGATTGTGAATAAAATACTAGCTACAGCCGCTATTCTCATAGCTTTAGTTCAAATCGGTGAAGCGCGGCTCCTCCGCGTCCCTTCCCAGTACTCCACCATCCAGGCGGGAATCAACGCTTCGGTGAATGGCGATACGGTGCTGGTGGCGGACGGAACTTATACTGGTGAAGGCAATAAAAATCTGGATTTTAGCGGTCGAGCGATAGTCTTGATTTCCGAGAACGGGCCGGATAGCTGCGTCATCGATTTGGAAAATTTCGGGAGGGGTTTTTATTTTCACTCGGGTGAAAGTTTGGCATCCCTCCTTTCAGGATTCAAAATTGTTAACGGCTACTTGGGATATGGTTGGCCAGAGGGCGGCGGCGCCGGGATTCAATGCGCGAACGGTTCCAGCCCCACTATTGAAAACTGTGTCTTCAATGGCAATTCCGCCGATGAACACGGCGGCGCAATCTGGTGCAATACTCAGTCAAATCCCGTTATCAAAGACTGCGTTTTCAACGGGAATTCATCTTATTATGGGGGAGGGATATACTGTACCGTTACCAGTCCGACTATCCTCAATTGTATCTTCAACGGCAATTCCGCCGGTGAAAACGGCGGCGGGGTTTGCTGTTTCCATGGGAGTACCTCAATTATCGAAAACTGTATTTTCACGGGAAATACAGCTATGTTCGGCGGCGGGATAAAATGCTGGAACAATTCCAGCCCCACCATCAAGAATTGTCTTCTTTATGGTAATTCCGCTTCCGACAATGGCGGGGGGATTGGCTGCGCCTATTGGTGCCAGCCGACGATTACAAATTGCACTGTTGTCGGGAATTCGACTGAATTAGGCGGTGGAATCAGTTCAACCTATGATTCCGAACTGACCGGAGCTAATAACATCGTTTGGGGAAACACTGCTACCGCAGGTAGTCAAGTCGGATTAGATGATAGTAGTACATTTTCCTGCGCCTATAGCTGCATTCAGGGCGGCTGGCAAGGGATGGGGAATATCGCCGCGGAGCCTCTGTTCGCTGCCTGTCCCCTGGGCGATTACTACCTGTCCCAGACTGCCAGCGGACAACCGGTCACCAGCCCCTGCGTGGATGCCGGAAATCCCGCATCCCCCGTTATAATTGGTACTACCAGAACTGATGGCCTTCAAGACCAAGGGGTGGTCGATATGGGATATCATTACCGCCTCCCCGCTGCGCCCCCGGCTCTATCTATAGCCCTTCATCCCCATAATCCGCCGATACTGATTCCCGCCGGCGGGGGAAGCTTTGATTTCGATGTCGAATTGGTGAACCGGTTATCCCGGAGCTTTATCCTCGACGTCTGGAGCGAAACCCTCCTCCCCGGCAGCGGCGTTGCAGGTCCGCTGTTTATACGCCGGAGTCTGAACGTTCCCGCGAATGTCGTTATTACTCGCCGCTTGACCCAGTTCGTTCCCGGTTACGCTCCATACGGATATTACACTTATATTGGAAAAATTGGAATTCACCCCGATTCGGTGATACATGAAGACCGATTCGATTTCACCAAACTCGCCGGAGAATCTCCGCCTATTCAAAATCAGGGCTGGACTTGCTGCGGCTGGGACGCCGAGGATGAATTCTCAATTCTCAATTCTCAATTAATAATTCTCAATTCCTCCCCCAACCCCTTCAACCAGCGTTCGCTGGTCTCTTTCACACTCCCGCGGGAAGGGTATGTCCAATTAGCGGTTTACGATATTCAGGGCAGGGAAATAGCCCTCCTCGCCCAAGGATTCTATCCCGCCGGGCATCATTCGATGCTTTTTAACGGCGCTGAACTGGCGAGCGGAATGTATTTTGCGAGGCTGGAAGCCGGGAAAGTGGCGCAGACGCGGAAATTGCTTCTCTTAAAGTGATACATTATGTTGTAACTTAAATAATTTTAGAGTCTTCAAATGTTTAAAATCATCAAGCGCTTGCTTCCATTACTTTTGTTCACAAGTATAGTATGCGCTCAGTCGGCTCCCGATACCCTGTGGACCAGGACAATCGGCGATGCCCTCCGCGACCGGGGTTACAGCGTTAGGCAGACTTCCGACGGCGGTTTCATCGTAGCTGGGATGTACGGCACCGGCAGTATAACCATTGACCTTGCCGATTTCTACCTTCTAAAATTCAACGCCAGCGGCGATACACAGTGGACTCGAAGATACGGCGGCGCCGGTGATGAAAGAGCCTTCGATGTGCGGGAAACTCCCGACGGAGGTTATTACGTGGGCGGTTACACCTATTCCTTCGGTCACGGCGGTAATGATATCTATCTTATCAGAACCGACGCCCAGGGCGATACACTCTGGACCAGAACCTACGGCACTCAGTACTGTGAACGGGCCCATTCTATGGATATAACCTCAGACGGAGGTTGTATATTGGCGGGTGAAACCAATCCCGATACCAATCATACCCGTGATATATATGCTGTCAAGGTGGACAGCGCCGGCGAAGCGCTTTGGACTTTCCATTTAGAAGATGAAGAGAAAATTGAATACGTTAAATGCATCCGGCAGACGCTTGACGGGGGGTATATAATGACCGGGATTTCGATTTCAGATTTAATTATTGAAGTTGACTGTTTCTTAGTAAAACTGAGCGCTGATGGTCAATTGCTCTGGAGACGCGATTACGATTTTAACGCCCATGAAAGAGGAAACAGCGTTTGCGAAATTCCGGGGGAGGGTTACATTATAGCCGGCCAGACTGAGTTTAATAATTTTACAATAACCATTCCACCCGACATATTACTTATCAGGACAAATTACCAGGGGGACGTCCTCTGGACTCGCGAATATGGTGATATTCATAGGGACTGGGCGAGTTCCGTTTGCACCACACTTGACGGCGGTTTCGTTTTCACCGGATACAACGATCGATACGGAGGTATCAATTGCCAGCTATGTGTGTCCAAAGTCGATGCCAACGGCGATTCGGTCTGGACCAAGCATTTCGGCAGCGTAAACTTGGACTATGGTTATTGCGTTCAGCAAACTGCGGATGAAGGCTACGTCATCTCCGGCGTATATGGGATGAATCGAGGGGATGTGTATTTAATCCGCCTGGAAAGTGATGCGGTTCCGCAGGTCACCCTTACGCTGACTCCTTCCACCACTCCGGTGCAGATTCCTTCAGTCGGAGGGACATTTCAATTTGAAGTATCATTAATCAGCAATGAATCCTATATGGTTTCTATAGAGGTTTGGATTGAGGCGGCTTTACCTGCGGGAAGGTTAGTCGGTCCTTTGCTTGGTCCGGCGGGATTGTCATTAGCGCCAAACGGTAGATTGACCAGAAACATTAATCAATCGGTTCCCGCTATGGCTCCGGCGGGGGAATACCGTTACATCGGTTATATTGGAGAATACCCCGACATAATATGGGAGGAAAGCAGCTTCCCCCTAACCAAGCTCCCCGGCGAGGCCGTACCCAAACGCAAACTCGGCTGGTCCTGCCACGGCTGGTTCGATGATGAATCACAATCCACAATTCTTAATTCTCAATTCTCAATTCTTAATTCATCTCCCAATCCCTTCAACGCAAAGACAGCTCTCAGCTACAAGCTGCAAGCTGCAAGAAATATAAGACTCGCCATCTATGACATCAATGGACGGGAAATTGCAGTGTTAGCTGAAGGCTTCTACCCCGCAGGGACGCATCAAGTCGAATGGGACGCTTCGGGGATAACAAGCGGGGTGTATTTCGTCAGGCTGAAGGTGGGGGGGACTATAAATACGCGGAAATTACTGCTCTTAAAGTGAAGTATTATGTTAAGTTGTACGCCTGCAGGTTTCACAGACTGCTGAATTCAGTCAAACAACGGAGGAGAAAATGAACAGAATTGTCATTGCCTCAGTTTTGTTCGCGTTTTGCGCGGTATCAGCATCGCCCCAGATTCATCTTTCCGGCCGTTTGAGCGGCGAACTGGTCGATACCACTTACATTGTGGACGGCGACATCTGGGTAGAAGAAGACACTCTGATTATCCATCCTGGAGCGGTTCTCCGTTTCGACGGACCTTTCAATCTCCAGGTTTCCACTGGGGGCAGTCTTTTCGCCCGGGGGACAGCCGAGGACAGCGTCATTTTTGTTCCCAACACTAATATCCAATCCTGGAATGGGCTGTTTTTAAGCGGAACTTCGCTTTGCAGCCGCGCCGTTAGATTACAGTATTGCCGCATCAGCGGCTGCGACTGCACCGCGGTGATGGGACATCCCATTTATTTGACTATCGATAATTGCGCTATAACCGGCAATCACGCCACGCAAGGCGGCGGTTTGAACATTGGCGCCGATTTGGAATGCCGGGTGACTAATTCTTTAATAAGCGGCAACAGCGCTGTTTACGGCGGTGGAATCTGTGCTGGCGAGCCTTTTTATTCTTCCATAGGCATAGATATTGTCCACTGCGCAATCATTGACAACTCAGCCTCGATGAATGGAGGTGGGATTTACTGTGGCCAAACAGATTTAAATCTGTCGGAGTGCGAAATAATCGGGAACACCGCCGGTCAGGACGGAGGGGGAATATATTACAGAGGCGGTAACGAAGGAAATATTGTCGATTGCCATTTCAGTTTCAATACTGCCGGGGCAAACGGCGGAGGGATTTACAGTGGTTATTCGGTCGATAGTTACACCGATTGCCGTATTGATAACAATTACGCTGGCGCGCGAGGCGGAGCAGGATTCTTTCGCAGCGAAGGGTCGGATTTTGAAAGATGTCTGATTGACCATAATTACTCTCCATATGTCGGTGGATTATGTTTTTTTGATTATTTTGGTCGTTATCGCATTTTGAATTGCACCATTACTTCCAATTTCTCACCCTACTGTAGCGCCATCTGTGGTGATTGCGAGTGGGGTGAGATTTGTAATTCCGTATTCGCTGACAATAGCGGCGCATACTGCTTAATATTATCCCCCGCTGCTGAGCAAAACATAACTCATAATTGTTTCCACGACAATAGCGGTATATTGTTTGGATTCGCCCCTGTTTGGCTGGGGCGACTCCGAACCGTCAACGCCAACGGCGACTCCTGCGACATCTACTATATAATCTCTACCGCGACCCGCTTTTCGTAAATCCTATGCTGGGCGACTATCACCTGCAAGCCGGCTCCCCCTGCATCGACGCCGGCGACCCCAACAGCCCTCTCGACCCCGATAGCACTGTCGCCGACATCGGAGCTTTCTGCTTCAATCAAACTGTTGCTGTGAATCACCCGGCTACCGAAGAAATACCCGAAAGCTGTGCGCTTCACCAGCCCTATCCCAACCCCTTCAACGCTTCGACTGCTCTCAGCTTCAAGCTTCAAGCTGCAAGTAATATTAAACTGGCGATATACGACATCGCGGGGCGGAAAGTGGCGTTATTAGCGGAGGGATATTATCCCGCCGGAACGCATCAGGCGGTATGGGACGCGTCTAAAGTGGCGAGCGGGGTGTATTTTGCGAGGTTAGAAGGAGGGGGATTGGAAAAAACGCGAAAATTGCTGCTTTTAAGATAATTAATCACTCCGGAATCTTCACCCCAGAGTTCGCTGCTTTTGCATGATTTCAGTCACTGTCTCCTAAAGCGAATGTCACGATATTTGCACTTTATGCTAATAATCACCACCTCAAACTATTTATATGAAAATTATATATTTTATAGTATCTGATGTGCATACATTGCGTTTTTAAATGTACTATAATCGGCGGTGAAAGGTGAAACAGCTAATTAATCCCCACATACCGCACAATATTTAGAATACCCAGGAGGAGAATTCCGATGAGGATGGTTTACACATCTTTGCTCTGCGTCGCTCTCACCTCACTTTCCACATTAGCTCAGCTTCAGCCTCCGGATACACTTTGGACTAAAGGCATCGGCGGACTCTCCGATGAATACGGCTACTCCGCCAAGCAGACCGCCGACGGCGGTTTCATCGCGGTGGGGCAGACCCGCGCCGATGTCAACGACGATTGGGACCTATATCTGGTAAGAACTAACGCCTTCGGCGATACGCTCTGGACTAAAACCTTCGGGGATACCGGAGGAGACTGCGGCTATTCTGTTCAGCAAACTTTAGACGGCGGATTCATCATCGCCGGGGGAGCCAATGAAGACACCTGGCAGTACCACGGCGCGCTGCTGGTGATGAAAACCGACCGCCGCGGTAATATCCTCTGGACCCGATTATTTTCGGATTATGATAGAAACTGCGCCTTCGACATCCAGCAAACCGATGACGGTGGATACATTGTCTGCGGCGTCAGAAATTCTCAATGCGTCCTCCCCTACGGAGATATGTATTTGATAAAGCTCGACTCCGGCGGGAACACTACCTGGACCAGAACCTATCAGGGACATCCGCGTTTCTGCGCTTATTCGGTGCGACAGATCGCCGATTTGGGCTATATCGTGGCCGGCGCTCTGGATGAAGATCCTTACGCGCCGATGGGCACCCCATTCCTGATGAAAACCGACGCTCAGGGGGATTCACTCTGGATGCGCATCCTTCCAGGCGATGTGTTGAATACGGTGCGCCAGACTCTTGATGGCGGCTATATTGTCGGCGGCTGGTCCGACCGGCCCAATCTAAGTGGCTTTTTTATGACCAAAACCGACAGCCAGGGGAATATTTGCTGGAGCCGAATTCGAAGCTATGGTTATGTCGAATTCGGCGGCTATGCGCTACAGATTCCTGACGGCGGATTTCTGGTCGCCGGTATGACTTTCTTAACCGAACCACAACCGCGATATGTCATCTGCCTGGAAAAAACCGACGCCGCCGGCGACACCCTCTGGAGCACTTTTGTCACCCGAACTACAAGCTATTCCGAGGGTGTATATTCCATCGATTTAACCGATGACGGAGGCTTAATCATCACCGGACTTACCGCCGGCGTCTCTTCGGTTGACCTGCTGTTGGCGAGGATGGAGAGTGTGGGGCCGCCGGGAGTGGTGATTAGCCTGCTTCCGGTCAATCCGCCAATCGTTGTCCCCGCCGGAGGCGGAATTTTCCGCTTCAACGCCGCGCTTGAAAACTATGCTCAAAACCCTATCACCTGCGATGTCTGGACGGAAGTTATTCTGCCCGGCGGCGGGATTCACAGTCCGCTGCTTCTCAGGAATTCCATTACCTTCTCACCCGGCGCGGTAATTCAGCGGGAGTTGACACAGATAGTCCCCGGCTATGCCCCTTTGGGAGAATATACTTATTTTGCTAAGGTTGGAATCTACCCTGACAGCGTCTCCGATTGGGACTGTTTCCCCTTCGTTAAAATGGCGGGTGAAATCCCTCCCGTGCATAACCAGGGCTGGGCTTGTTACGGCTGGGATGAAGATAAAGAGGGATTCAGGATTCAGGATTCGGGATTCAGATTACTTTCGATAAATCCCAACCCCTTCAACGCTTCTACAGTCGCGAGATTCGAGTTGCGAGATGCGAGTCAGGTGAAACTGGCAGTATACGACATTATGGGACAGGAAGTGGCGGTGTTGGCGGAGGGATATTATCCCGCCGGGACGCACCAGATGGTGTGGGACGCGGTGGAGATGGCGAGCGGGGTGTATTTTGCGCGGTTGGAGGCGGGACGAACTATAAATACTCAAAAATTACTCCTCTTAAAGTGATACATTAGATTTTGAACTCAAGAAATTAGAGGTTTCCAATGAACAGGTTCATCTTACGCTTGCTTCCATTATTAATGTTCACCGGTATGGCGCTCGCGCAACCTGCTCCCGATACCCTTTGGACCAGAGTAATCGGCGATTCCCTCCGTGACCGGGGTAACTGCGTTCGTCAGACTTCCGACGGCGGTTTTATCGTCGCCGGAGCGCATGGTATTGGCATTGTCACACATCCCAGATCGGATTTTTACCTTCTTAAATTCAACGCCAGCGGTGATACGCAGTGGACACGAAACTATGGCTGGGACTGGGACGCCCGAGCCTGCGATGTGCGGGAGACTCAGGACGGAGGGTATTTCATAGGAGGTTATAACTACATAATGAATCCCTGTGGTTCGGATTTTTATCTCATCAGGACCGACGCCCGAGGCGATACGCTCTGGACCAGAATCTACGCAACACCTATCTATGAATCAGTCTGTTCTATGGATATAACCTCTGACGGAGGATGTATTTTAGCGGGTGATATAGAACCCGATAGTAATATTATCGCTGATATTTATGTTGTTAAGGTGGACAGCGCCGGGGAAGTGCAGTGGACTTTCCGATGGGAAGATGAAGAAATGAGTGAATATACATATTGCATTCGGCAGACTCTCGATGGCGGGTATATAATGACCGGGATTTCTATCATAGAATCGATTGACGATAATGACTGTTTCTTAGCGAAACTGAGCGCCGATGGTCGGCTGCTATGGAAATATAATTACGATTTTAACGCCCAGGAAAGCGGACACGGCGTATGCGAGGTTCCGGGAGAAGGGTATGTTATCGCGGGTTATACCCAATTCATTAACTTCACTGTACACATTTTACCGGATATACTATTAATCAGGACTAATTATCAGGGAGATGTCCTCTGGACCCGCCAATATGGCAGCGACGAAATCGAGGAGGCGGCTTATATCTGCGCCACGCTCGATGATGGTTTCGTTGTAACCGGAACCAGCCAAATAAGCGGTTTTAGCCGACAGTTAAGTGTGTATAAATTCAATTCCAACGGCGATTCGCTTTGGGCTAAACATCTCGGCGGAATAAACAGAGATCATGGCAACTGTATTCAGCAGGTTGTAGATGGAAGCTACATTATAGCCGGTTCCTATGGCGCAAACAATGGTGATGTTTATTTGGTTCGTATCGGAAGTGATATTGTTCCGCAGGTTACGATTACACTGACTCCTTCCACAACTCCGGTGCAGATTCCCGCTGGCGGCGGCGCATTTCAATTCGATGTATCTCTCGTCAATCTTGAAACGCAGACTATTTTTTTGGATATTTGGACTAATGCTGTATTACCTACAGGAAGGCTGACCAATACTTTACTTGGCCCTGTGGAATTGTCATTAGCGCCAAACGGAAGATTGTTTAGGAATTTAACCCAATCCGTTCCGTCAAGAGCGCCAGCAGGAGAATACCGTTATGTCGGATATGTCGGTGAATACCCTGATTTAATTTGGGAAGAGAGCAGCTTTCCCCTAACCAAGCTTGACGGTGACGCGTTACTAAATTGTAGACTTGGCTGGACTTGTTACGGTTGGGATGAAGACGAAGAGGGATTCAGGACTCAGGATTCAGGATTCAGATTACTTTCGATAAATCCCAACCCCTTCAATACTTGTGCAGATCTCAGCTTCAAGCTGCAAGCTGCAAGTAACACTAAACTGGCGATATACGACATTATGGGACGGGAAGTTGCGGTGTTGGCGGAGGGATTTTACTCTGCCGGGACATATCAGGCGGTGTGGGACGCGTCAGGGATGACGAGCGGAGTGTATTTCGCGATGCTTAGCGGGAGGGACATTAACGCGGTAGAAAAGATGATTATGTTGAAGTAAACCATAGGAAATATATTTTCTAAATGATAATCTATAAATTATTTACCATATCAACACCGGCGAGGTGATGTAAAATGAAAGACAAAATCCTGCCGACAGCTTTAATTTCCTTTATCCTGTCTTTCTCATTTTCTTCGCTGCGGGCTCAGACACGCATTTCCGGCCCGCAGTCGGGCACACTTGGACCGGGAATTTACATTGTGGAGGGGAATATATCGGTTCCGGCGGACAGCGCTTTGTGGATAATGCCCGGCGCTGAATTTCAGCATATCGGCGGTTATGTATGGGAAATATACGGCGGCTTGAACGCCGAAGGCGCTTTCGACGACAGCATCAAGTTCATCCGCCAGAACCTGGTGAACGAACACCGCTGGCGCGGTATCCGTTTTCTTATGGGCGCTTCAGACTCCAGTTCTCTCGATTACTGTGTAATTGAACATTGTTATCATTACTTTACGAGCTTTTTCGGGGGGGGAATCTATGTCGAGAGCGTTCCGGTCTCCATTACCAACTGCCGTGTTTCCAACTGTGAGGGTTGGCCTGAAGGCGGTGGTATCTACGTTTTCAACGCGGATGTTACCATCGATAATTGCATAATTACAGATAATTCTGCGCCTGAATTGGGCAATGGCGGCGGAGTTTACTTCGATATGTGCGGCAGCTCCACCGTCAATAATTGCATCATCACCCGTAATCGAGCCACCAGCGGGGGTTGAGCGCCTTATGGCGGCGGAGGTATCTGCTGCTTTAGCTCGAATGTGACCATTTCCCATAATCTCATTTACGATAACAGCGCTTTCGATTGTGGAGGAGGAATCGATGTTTTTTGTTCCACCGTTACCCTCAATAACAATACCATAGTCCAGAACTATACTACCAACAATTATTATGGGGGTGGGGGCGGTGTCTTTGTCGTCGAAGGTACAGCCCAGGGCGATAACAATATAATTTACGGCAATCATTCACTTCACGATCCCGATGTGTCGGGGAACGCAAATTTCGACTATACTTGCTGCCCCGTCCCGCTCCCTGGGATCGGCAATATCACCGATGACCCCTTGTTCGCCGACACCTCCGCCAACGATTTTCACCTGACCGCTCATTCCCCCTGCATCGACGCGGGAAATCCCGCCAGCCCCCTCGACCCCGACAGCACCCGCGCCGATATGGGAGCGCTCTATTTCGACCAATCCAGCGGAGTGGATGATAAACCGTATAACACAATACCCGCTGCAAACTCGCTTCAACAGCCCTATCCCAACCCCTTCAATACTTGTGCAGCTCTCAGCTTCAAGCTGCAAGCTGCAAGTAATGTGACGCTGGCGGTTTACGATATATCCGGGCGCGAAGCCGCTGTCCTCGCCCAAGGCTTCTATCCCGCCGGGACGCACCAGATGGTGTGGGACGCCTCGGAGGTGGCGAGCGGGGTGTATTTCGTGCAATTGAGTATGAAAAACATAGTCCTTACCAGGAAGTTATTGCTTATTAAGTAATCGGAATAGCCTAAATTCTCACCTTGGAGGCTTACATGAGAAAGCTGCTTGCGCTGTTTACTATTCTGACTTTTATAACTCAGATCGTCAACGCAAATGTCATCCGTGTGCCCGCCCAATACCCCACCATCCAGGCGGGGATTAACGCCGCCGGAAACGGCGACACGGTGCTGGTGGCAAACGGGATTTACACCGGAACCGGCAACCGGGATATCGATTTCAACGGCCGGGCGATAGTGGTGATGTCGGAAAACGGACCCGACAGTTGTATCATCGATTGCGACAGTCTGGGACGGGGTTTCTATTTTCACAGCAGGGAAGATTCCAATTCCATTCTGACCGGTTTCAGCATTATCAATGGCTATGGCAGCCGCGGTGGCGGGATATATATCGTACAATCCAGTCCGGTGGTGTCCAATTGCTATTTCAACGGCAATTCAGCGGTTAGCGGCGGCGGCGCAATCGCCTGGGAGGATTATTCCCGGCCGGTTATTGATAACTGCGTCATTGAAGGCAATACTGCCGGAGGGGGAGGGGGTATCGACTGTTACAGCCCCGGCGGGGTGATTTCCAACTGTGTTATTCAGCGGAACGCCGCTCACATCGGGGGCGGGATATGCTGCACTGAAGCCAACACCGTTATCATAGGTTGCGATATCAGCGGAAACTCCGCCATCTCTATGGGCGGAGGGATTTTATGCGGAGTTTTTGCTAATCCGACCATCATAAAATGTCTCATCGGCAATAATTCCTGCGACGGAAGCGGCGGCGGTATCTACTGCTTTAAGATGAGCAGCCCTTCCCTCGATTCCTGCGTCATCACCGGGAATTCGGCTCCGGGGCATTCCGGCGGCGGAATCTATACCAGCGAATCCAGAATCCGTATGGAACGCTGCGTCGTTAGTTATAATTTTGCGCTTGAAGGCGGCGGGCTCCATTTCGAAGCTTCCGAACCGAGCCTTAGCAATTGCACCGTCAGCGAAAATACCGCAGGCGGCGCCGCCGGAGGAATTTACTGCGCACCTTTCTCCGATATCACAACGGTTAATTCAATTGTCACTGGAAACAACGGATTCGGCGGCGTTCACTTCGGCTATTCCTCCTCGGCGGATATTTCCTATGGAGATTACTATGACAATCAAGGCGGTGATTTCACCGGCAATGTTCCTTCGCCTCTGGGAGTGATTTCGACCATAAACGCGAACGGAGACTCCTGCGATGTATATTATAACATCTTCGCAGATCCGCTCTTTTATTCAATCATTGGTGATTCCGCTTTCCACTTGACAGCCGGTTCACCCTGCGTCGACGCCGGCGATCCCATTGATCCCTTCGACCCTGACAGCACTATCGCCGATATCGGCGCGTATCACTTCTATCAACGGTTAGCCTTAAGTTTGAATCCCCTCAATCCTCCCATCCGAATTCACTCCGGCGGCGGCAGTTTTTCCTCGGATATTTCCGTTAGGAACACCACCGGCGGCGCTATAACCTTCGATGCCTGGACCGATGTCATCCTCCCCAATGGAAGTGTTTATGGACCGTTGATGCTGCGGTCGAACCTGAATATCTCTCCGGGCGCGGTTATCATACGAGAGATGACCCAAACAGCGCCCGGATACGCACCGGCGGGTTATTACACTTATATCGGCAGGGTGGGGGAGTATCCTAATTCGGTGGTGGGTCAGGACAAATTCCATTTTATCAAATTGTTAGGTGAAGGTGTTATCAATGACTATATGGGTTGGGATTGCTATGGCTGGTTCGACGATGATTCACCAATCACAAATCGACAATCACAAATCACAAATCTTACAGCTTCCCCCAATCCCTTCAACGCCTCAACAGTCGCGAGGTTCGAGCTGCGAGATGCAAGTCAAATCAAGCTCGCGGTTTATGATGTCAAAGGCCGGGAAGTGGTGGTTTTGCACGAAGGGAAAATTCCGGCGGGCAGTCATACCGCGGTATTCGATGGAGAGGGATTGAGTTCGGGAATATATTTTTGCGTTTTACAGGCAGAGGAAATGAAATTAAGCGCGAGAATTCTCCTTCTAAAATAGTTATCAATTAATAACTTATTTGCAAAGTGACAACACTAAACAACATAGTTTGCCGACCATTCCTACTGATGGTAAATATTCTTTGCTTGTTCTTAGCGGTCACTCCTGCGGCTGCGCAATATTTCAGAGCCATCAACTGCGGTCAACATCGAATTTACACTTCTCCTACCGGCGACATCTACGAAACGGACACTGGATATTCGCTGTTATCGGGTTATGGATTCATAGGTGGTGAAGCTATGGCTACAAATACTATGGGAATTAACGGCGGTGTGGATGGGATGGGCGCACTTTACAAGAATCAACGCGAGGGTAGTTTTTCCTATTTGTTCGACCTTCCCAACGGACAATACGCGCTGACTCTTTTTTTCGCGGAACAAACCTATCATTGGAGGGGATTCAGGACTTTTTCAGTGGCGGTTGAGGGTGATACCATCATAAGGGATTTGGATATATATTCACATGTAGGATTGTCTTATGCCTATCCCCTGCGATTTTTAGCCGCCTGCGGCGATGGACAAATGAATATCGATTTCCTACCGGGGATTGCCGGAGGCACTCTTAGCGCGGTATCGGTCCGGCAGATTTTCCCTGATTCAAATCCTCCCGCTGCGCCTCAACGGTTGGTCGCTTTCGGCGGTTATAAAATGAATATTCTGTTTTGGAATTGGACTACCGATGGTGATTTTGTCGGATACAGGGTGGACCGCCGGAATGTTCCGGGCGGTAATTGGCAGACATTGACGGCTTCCGCTTATCCTATTTCAAGTTATTTAGACCGGGATGTTGTCACAGGCAATGAATACGAATATAAAATAACTGCAGAAGACCTGTGGGGCAATGTTTCCGATTATTCTTCAATTGAATCGGCGGTTCCGGAACCATTGGAATCGAGTAATCTAATCCGGGTCAATCTGGATATAAGCGATTCTAACTTAATACGATTGAATACTAATGTGTATTCCAATGAATATGTGGAGGTTGATTTTACCATAGAGGGCGAATATTTCAGTAATTCCCAGGTTCGGTATCGGGGAAATTACACCAGATCCTGGGCGAAAAAAAGCTATAAGGTGAAACTCCCGGAGGAAATGACTTACGACGGACTGAATAAACTATCGTTTAAATCTGAAAAACGCGACCCTTCCCTAATGAAAGAATACCTATCGTATTTATTGTTTACTTGCAACGGATGTTTTTGCCCCCGGAATTACTATGTTAACTTGTCGCTCAACGATGATTACCAAGGAGTTTATTTGCATATCGAGGAGATAGACAATGATTTCCTTAGAGCAAGGAGATTATCGACAGCGGGTAATCTATATGAATGCTGTGCCAATTTCACCACGCTGGGTGGAGCGAACGCCTACAGACAACTTTACCCCAAAGTCAACAACGATTCCACGGGGTGGGAGGATATAGTGGAATTCATCGTCTGGGTCAATAGGTCATCGAGCGCTGAATTTCATAATCTGGCTGGTGAGTATTTTGCTATCGACGAGTACCTCGATATGTATGTGGTGCTGGTTGTAATCTCCGAATTCGATTTTACCAGGGCTAATTACTTCGCGTACGCAAATCCCGTTGATGGAAGATGGTATTTTTTCTCCTGGGACCACGACGCTGCGTTTCTAAATCCCTCCAGTACGATAAATCAGGGGACAATACAAAGCCCTACTCAGATACTTGACTCCTGGAATATGCTTCTGACCAAGGTTCTTGATGATGAGCTGTTCAGATATGTGTATTGTAAAAAACTGTTTCGGTTTATCAATAATGTTTTCACGGAGGAATTTTTCCGCGCCAAGGTTGATTCACTCTATGATCATATTTATGTCGATGTCCTTAGAGATGTCAATAAATTCGGTTATGAGCGACCGAATGACTTCTTAAACAAGAGAAATTATATGGAATCCTTCGCCGGTGTCAGGATTTCTTATCTTCTATCCGAAATCCCCGCCTATATCACCAATCCGGATTTAACGCCCTACTTCAGGTTCAATGAAATTCAGACGAATAACCGCGCCACTATCCCGGACATTGAGGGAGACTACGACCCCTGGCTGGAGATTTATAATTTAGCCCCGGTGGAACTAGACCTGGAGGGTTTTACACTGAGATACGGCGCGCAATCCTGGACGCTGCCTTGCCAAGCGGTCATCGACGACTATGGTTATTTGATACTATGGTTGGACGGTGAGCCGGAAGAGGGAGAGCTCCATTCACCATTTTTGGTGTCGAATATAGGTGGTAGCCTCCAACTTGATAGCCGCACCGGGTCTCTGTCGGATTCGGTGGCATTTCCGATAATGGACGCTGACCGGGTTTGGGCGCGGTCGATAGACGGGAGGGGGGATTGGAACGGGAATTTAACACCTTCTCCGGGCTCTACCAACAATCCGCCGCCGGATCCTTCAGGGCTGAGAATCAACGAATTTCTGGCTCTGAACAACAGCGTGAACCGGGATTCCGCAGGGGATTACGACGATTGGGTGGAAATCTACAATCCCGGTGAAGATTCCATTCCCTTGGGCGGTCTCTACCTGACGGATGATTTCACCATTCCGACGTGCTGGGTTTTTCCGGAGACGACTTTGGTTCCGGGCGGTTTTTTGTTAATTTGGTGCGACGATGAAATTTTCGAAGGGCGATTGCACACCAATTTCAGGCTTGACGGAGACGGCGAATCGATAGGTTTATTCGACCGGGACGCATCTACACCGATAGACACATTGACTTTCGGCCCACAGGAGGAAGATATATCTTTCGGGCGTTATCCCGACGGCGGGGATAACTGGCGTTTGATGGACCCAACTCCGGAAGCGCCGAATGTCAACAGCGCAGTCGAAAGCGGGGAATCTGAAGGAGAGGTTCCTTCGAGTTTCGCTCTCTACCGGATTTACCCTAATCCCTTCAATTCCCTCGTATTTATCAGGTTCGATATTCCGCGTTTGGCGGAGGTTAAACTGGCGATTTATGACATCCTCGGGCGGGAAGTGGCAGTGTTAGCGAAGGGATATTACTCCGTCGGGACGCATCAGGCGGTTTGGGACGCATCGAAGGCGGCGAGCGGGGTGTATTTCGCCAGGCTGGAGGCGGGGGATTATGTGCATACGCAGAAACTATTGCTCTTAAAGTGATACATTAATTCAAACAATAAGAAAACGTGATATAAATCCGTAAATATCCTTATATTGATTATTTCAGACTTCTTTATTAGTATCCATATCATTACCTGCGTTAAAGGAAATAATATGAAAAACAAGTCAATAATATCATTTTGGGTTTTGTTCCTTTCCCTACCAATTGTTTCTACGGCTCAGCCAGTCTTTTATGGGATAAACTGCGGTTCTGACAGAATGTATACCACTCCGGGCGGCAATATATTTTACCCAGACCTTCCGTATTCTCCGCATACACGTTTTGGTTTAGTGGATAATTCTTCCCGGGTGCTGGCGCCTAATCGAAAAATAGATCATAGTGAAGGGCTCGACACTCTGTTTTTCGTATGGCGGGAGGGGGATTTCGGTTATAGATTCGATGTGCCTGCTGGTCAATATGCTGTTACCTTATATTTTGCCGAAAAGGTATATCATTGGAGAGATTTCCGAGAGTTTCCGGTAATCGCCGAAGGTGAGACTTTAGCGGTGATTGATATTCACGAGTCAACCGACAATCGTGATTGCGCCTTATTCCACAGGGAATTGGTAAATTGCGATGACGGGGCGTTGGAAGTGGAATTAGAACCCGGTATTTCCGAAGCGCAGCTTTCGGCAATTTCAATCAGGAGTCTTGAACAGGATACCGTTCCGCCCTTGCAGCCTACAGGTCTAACCATACTAGCCGGTTACGAGATGAATATTCTAAATTGGGATTACGATACATCGCCGGATCTCGAGAGCTATAAGCTGTACCGCCGTTCTCCCGGACAGCCTTGGGAACAAGTGCTGCCTGAAAATTATCTGACCTCCGGTTACATCGATCGGGGACTTAGTCCCGGGGTGGAACATGAATATGCATTAAGGGCGGTGGATTTATGGGGCAACGTTTCTGCCGCAACATCCTTAATATCAGCTGCGCCTTACTCCAATACACACACCAGTTTTCCCCGATATAACTTCGACATTAGCGATGAGGATTTATACAACCTTAATATCGACATCTGGTCAGAGGAGTATCAAGATGCTGACCTTACGCTTGAATCGGTTTATTATCCCGGAGGAGGAGTGCGCTATCGCGGCGACACTTCAAGAAGGTTAAATAAAAAGAGCTACAAATTAAAACTAGCGCCGGAAGAGTTGCATAATCAGCGGGACAGATTCAATCTTCAAGCAGAAGGCAAAGACGCCTCTATGGTAAATAATCTTTTTAGTTGTCAGTCCTATGATTTAGTTGGTCTTTTAAATCCTCTGAGTCAATATGTTTATCTTGAAAGAAACGGCGAGTATATCGGATTGTATGTAGATTGTGAACAGGTGGACGAACATTTTTTAGTAAGAAACCGACTCTCTCCAGCCGGAAATTTATATAAAGTAATTTACGAAGAGAATTATGGATTGAGTCCTCTTGATTCATTAGAACAATATCAGCTTTTATATCCCCGAGTTAACAATCCGGAGGCTTCATGGGACGACCTAATCGAGTTCATTCAATGGATCAATTATTCCACCCCGGAGAATTTCCATCTTCAGGCGGGTTCGAAGTTTGCTGTTGACGATTATATCGATATGTATTCAGTAATAATAATTACCGCTGACCCGGATTGGCCTACACACAATTTTTACATGTATATCGATCCTACTGACCATAAATGGTATTTTATTTCCCGAGACCACAATGAGACTTTTTATTTTACTTTTGCTCCTTTGGATTGGGGGACGCCGCAGAATCCGATTTGGGGTATTCGCTGGAATAACTTGATGACCAAGGTGTTAGCGGATACACTTTTCCGCTACGCGTACTGTAAGAAAATGGAAAGGCTTCTGAATACAGACTTCTCAGTGCAGTCTATGAATTATAGATTAGATTCGCTGCATCAAGCGATTACTTTCGATGCGGTCAGGGATGTTAAGAAGCTCGGATTGGAAGATTCCACGCTTTTTTGCACCAGGATAGATTCTCTCCACAATTTTACGAATCAAAGAATACCTTTTCTACTGAGCGAAATCCCCTCTTATATAACTAACCCTGATTTAACTCCATATTTCAGACTGAATGAGATTCAGACCAATAACCACACTACTTTTCCCGATAATGCCGGGGATTACGACGCCTGGCTGGAGATTTATAATTTTGCCCCAGTGGAACTCGATTTGGAGGGTTTCACGCTTAGGTGGGATTCGCAATCCTGGACGCTGCCTTCCGAAGCGGTCATCGACGACTATGGTTATTTGATACTATGGTTGGACGGGGAACCGGGCGAGGGGGCGCTTCACGCGCCGTTTGCCTTGCCCAACAGCGGAGGCGCGCTTTACCTCGAAAGCCGCAACGGTTCTCTATCGGATTCGGTGACATTTCCGGCGCTGAACGCTGACCGGGTGTGGGCGCGGTCGATTGACGGGAGGGGAGATTGGAATGGGAACATACCCCCATCTCCGGGCTCCACCAACAATCCACCGCCGGATCCTTCGGGACTGCGCATTAACGAATTTCTTGCTCTAAATAACAGCGTGAACCGGGATTCCGCCGGGGATTACGACGATTGGGTGGAGATCTACAATCCCGGAGGGGATTCCATTCCTTTGGGAGGGCTCTACCTGACAGACGACTTCACTATACCTACGCGCTGGGTTTTTCCGGATACGACTTTGGCTCCTGGCGGTTTCTTGTTAATTTGGTGCGACGATGAACTTTTCGAGGGTATTCTTCACACCAATTTCAGACTTGACGGAGACGGCGAATCGATAGGTTTATTTGACCGGGACGCATCTACACCGATAGATACTTTGAATTTCGGCCCGCAGGAGGAAGACATATCTTTCGGACGTTATCCCGACGGCGGGGATAACTGGTGTTTGATGGACCCAACTCCGGAAGCGCCGAATGTCAACACTGCGATCAACTGCGGTTATTCGGAGGGAAAGGTTCCCTCGAATTTCGCCCTTTACGGCGTTTACCCCAATCCCTTCAATTCCCGCGCAGCGCTAAGGTTCGACATTCCTCGTTTGGCGGAGGTTAAACTAGCGGTTTACGACATCCAAGGTAGAGAAGTGGCTCGGTTAGCGGCGGGCTGGTATCCCGCCGGGACGCATCAGGCGGTATGGGACGCGTCTAAAGTGGCGAGCGGGGTGTATTTCGCCAGGCTGGATGCGGGGGATTTCATGCAAACGTGTAAGTTGCTGCTTTTAAAGTGATGATATCCTAAAAAACCTAACTATTCTGAAATATATGTAATCCGTTTAATCCGTTATGAATATAAGCTCCAACTGATAATGACTCTTCTCTACATCATCAAATCTCGTCCGATATTTGATTTTCATACAATTTTTCCTTATCCTTACTATAAGTATATCCCCGCCTAACCAATAAGCGCACTTGAATATGAGTTTACTATGAGAATTAAAACCACGACCGCATTTTTCCTGATTCTTAGCCTGACCGCCACTATTTTCGCGCAATTGCATCCCACAGGGATGCTCTACGAGAGTGAAATGCCCGATTGGATGCAGCCCTCGCCGGTTATCCCGCTGCTCAATCCCGCCGAGGATTCCTGCGACAACTCCGCCCACCTGCCCCCGGTGGGTAACCAGGGTTCTCAGGGTTCCTGCGTAGCCTGGGCTGCAGCTTATTACTATAAGACCTATGAGGAATGGGAGGAGCGCGGATGGGATGTTACAATTCCCTCGCACCAGTTCAGCCCCGCCTTTATGTATAACCTGATTAACCGGGGAAGAGACGGAGGCTCCTGGTTCACCGACGCCGCCAGGCTGCTGCTGGATATGGGCTGCGCCACGATGGATGATATGCCCTACAATCAGAACAACTTTACCGCGATGCCGGACGAAGAAGATTTTTTCAACGGCATACCCTTCCGCTGTGAAGAATACTACTATCTTGAGCTTTTTCAAGTGGGACTGAACGACCTGAAAAACCACCTTATGAACGGGCGCGTTGCCATCTTAGGCATTCAGGTTTATTCCAATTTCGACAATATCCGAGACTTCGATTATACCTACTGCCTCAGCCAGGTTTACGGAGAAAACCGCGGCGGACACGCCGTCACCCTCTGCGGTTTCGACGATAACCGCCAGACCGCAGACGGCTTGGGCGCCTTTAAGCTGGTAAACTCCTGGGGCGCCGGATGGGGGCAAAGCGGCTATTTCTATATGTCCTACCAGGCGGTGCTGGACAGCGTCCTCAGCCAGGGCAAAGCCTATTACGCTCAGGATAGAATCGGATACGCCCCTTCATTCATCACACAATTTCACATAACCCACGATGATCGCTATGCAGTCAGATACGCATTCGGTATCGGGAATCCCGCCTCGCCCCAATGGGAGAAAAACTTTTTCGACTGGAACTGGCGGCATTTCACTCCCTGGCCCTTCCCTGAAACCGATATCATTCTCGACCTCACCGACGGCGTCGCTAACCTGAATCTCGGCGGGATTAATAATCTATACGTCAAGGTCCTGGACGCCCAGCACTCCAACGGTCTCGTCGGTGATATTTCGTTTATCTCGGTCGAATACTTGAACACGCAAGCCACCGCAGTCTCCTTCGACCTCCCGGTTCCCATTCCGGACGACAGTTCCTGGGCGCAGGCGCTGCTAACATTGAATCCCACCGCCCATCCCGCGCCGCCCGCCAATCTTGAAGCCGTCCTGGATTCGGTCACTGGTGAAGTTACCCTTTCTTGGACACTCTCCGGTAGCACCGAACCCTTCCGGGATTTCTTCGTTTACCGCGACGGCCATTTCTTCGGCAGCACCTCTGATACCTGCTACAGCGATTCCCTCATCACCGGGGGAACCTACACCTACGCCGTAACCGCCTGCTACGACGAAGGACAGTCGGCTCCGGCGGGTCCGGTTACCTTGGAATACAGCCTCTATTTCGCCCCGCCGGTTAATCTTACCGCCGACCTTAATCCTCAGAATGGGGCGGTCCATCTTGATTGGGAGTTCAGCACACTCAGGAACGATTTCCGCCTGTATAAAGTATTTCGGGACAGCGCTATGGTCGCCGCCGTTCTCGATACCTTCCACACCGACCACCTTCCCCAAGCCGGAACCTATGCTTACAATGTGACCGCTTATTACTCCATTGGAGAATCCCGTTTCTCCGCTCCCGCCAGCGTAACCTGGGGTGGAGTCGGTGTAGCGTATAACACTAATGATGAAATCCCCGGGGAATACGCTATATCCGGCGTCCAGCCTAATCCCTTCAACTGCCGCGCTGAAATTACCTTCACTCTACCGCGGGAAGGGTATGTCCAATTGGCGGTTTACGACATCGCCGGGCGGGAAGTCGCTGCACTTAGCGAAGGCTGTTATCCCGCTGGAACGCATCAGGCGGTATGGGACGCGTCTAAAGTGGCGAGCGGGGTGTATTTCGCGCGCCTCACCACTCAGGGTGCAGATATGACCAAGAAGCTGCTATTAATTAAGTGAGTCTCAATTATCGATATTAGAGTTAAAGCCCCCGACGACGAGGGGCTTTTTTATGGGATTTTACCGGAAAAAACTTGCGAAATTGCTTTCCCGCCTGTATCTTAAAATATGTCCGGCCTGCCTCGACCTGCAGTTCATTATACTCGACAATAGGATTATTCCAAGAGCAGCCTCGCCGATTTCGTAAAATTAGAACATTCCTTCCACTATCATGTTCATTTATCTTGGAGGAGAAAATGAAAGCTTCCATCAGTTTACTCGGTTTTTTCTTTCTTTCGCTCGCTCTCGCCGCTGCGCTCATAGCCGACACCCCGCGTAATGAATTCCCTGTAAATTCCGAAATGGGATTCGGTTATGTTAAACCAATCTACTCGCCGGGCGGGGCGGTGGACAGCATCGCCTGGCAGAGCATCGCCAATGCTCCGGTCGGCATCGGACGCACCTCGTCCGGCGTCATCGGCGACTACGTTTACTTCTTCGGCTCCGGCACCGGCAACGCCACCGGTATCGCCTATCATATCCCCACCAACACCTGGGTTAATTCCGTAGCGCCTCCTTTGGTCCATAGAAACTACTGCGGCGTGGTCGCCAATGGCTGTTTCTATCTATTCGGACGTTACGACCAAGTCAACTTAGTGGCGTACGGAGACCTGCAGCGCTTCACTCCCACCGGCGGAGGACCGCTGGGAGTATGGGACACATTAGCCTGCTACCCCGTCCAGGCCTGCGGCTTCACCGGCGACTGGGACGGGGGTAATTATGTTTACCTGTCAGGCGGCAGCGACTACACCGGAGGCACCTATCGAGGCCGTATCAATCTCGCCCACCGCTATAACCTGAGCACTAATCAATATGAAGTTCTCCCCGCCTATCCCGATACCTGCAACTACAGCGGCGGCAAATGGTTTGACGGGAAATTCTATGTGATGGGAGGCACTAATAACTCCGGGAGCTACCTGGATGTTGTCCGCGCCTTCAATCCCGCCACCAACCAGTGGGAGAATAAAGCCAGCCTTCCCCAAGCCAACGGTTTTCTGCTCTTCAGCACCTCTAAAAACTCGCGCTATATATTCTGCGTGGGCGGGGGAGGGGGTTATTCTACCTGGCCTGCTATCGATGCAGTGCAGGTTTACGATCCCTACGCCGACGCTTGGTTCCTGGAATCGCCGCTCCCGGTTAACTACGGTCTTAACAGCGCGGTCTATGTCCAGGATGGCAATTACATCCTCCGCGTCGGCGGTTACAACGGCTCAACCTGGTTTAATGTCGCCTATAAAGGCTTGAATCCGCCGGGAGGTCCCCTGCTGTTGACCTTGACTCCCCGGACTACACCTATCCAGCTTCCCCCTTCAGGCGGGAACATCATCTTTTCTGCTGAAATCGAGAACCTGACTAATAGCGCGGTCAATTTCGACGCCTGGACCGAAGTTATCCTTCCCAACGGAACGGTTTACGGGCCCATCATAGAGCGGTTCGGACTCACCGCGCCGGGAAGCGCCACCATTATGCGCCAGTTGTCTCAAAACGTGCCCGGTATCGCGCCGCCGGGGAACTATACCTATGTCGGCAAGGTAAGGGCGCTGCCGGATTCGATGGTTTCTCTCGACAGCTTCCCCTTCACCAAGCTCGCCGGAGACGCTGCGCCCAATCCTAATCAAGGCTGGACTCTTCACGGCTGGGATGATGAGGAAAAAATTTCAGTTCCCTGTTCTCAGTTCTCGGTTCTCTATTCTTCCCCCAATCCCTTCAACGCTTCCACCGCTATCAGCTTCGAGTTGCGAGTTGCGGGTAATGTGAAGATGGCGGTTTACGACATTCAGGGCAGGGAAGTGGCGCGCCTGGCTGAAGGTTACTACCCCGCGGGAACTCACCAAGCTGTATGGGAAGCTTCCGCGATGTCGAGCGGGGTGTATTTCGCGCGGTTGACAGCGGAAGGGATGACGCAGACTCAGAAGCTCTTGCTGGTGAAATAGCTGCGAGATGCGAATAGGGGGCGTTCAAGGCGCCGCCGTCCGTCGGACTGAACGCCCTCTGAAAAATGCAGGGCGGAATCGCATTCCGTTGGAAGATTGTGGGGGAAAGTGGGGGGGCTGTATACTACTAGAGGGATTCCGGCTGCGCCGGAATCCCTCTGGAAACAAGAATTCTTATGCTATAAAAATTAGACAATTGCATATCACTCAAATACTGAGCAAGACAACTTTAGCATATATTAGCACAAATTCGGGATAACAATATGAGCGACATACCCAAACATATCCGTCAAGGAATTCAGAAAGCTAGTAGGTGTCGTTTTAAAGAAATAAATTTGAGTAGCCATGATGGTATGTATAAAGGATATAAGTTTAAGCATATCCCTGATGAAGTAATGGATATGAATTGGCTGGAAATATTGAACTTGGATAGTAATCTAATTGCTAATATTCCAGACAACATTAGTCAACTTAATAATCTAGTCAAACTATATTTAAGTAACAATCAAATCACTGAAATACCGGAAAGTATTACGTATCTTGAAAAACTCTCGATGCTTGAATTGAGCGATAATCGAATAACTGAAATCCCTAATTATATAAGCCATCTTAATAATCTCATATATCTTGGATTAAGTAGCAACAAAATAACTAAAATTCCCGACAGTATCTCTCAACTTAATAATTTGGTAATAATTGACATTGGTAATAATCTACTTTCTGAAATACCTGCAAGTATCGCCCACCTTCAGAATCTCGGCTGGATTATTCTTAAAGGTAACGAAATAAAGAAACCACCACTTGAAATAGTCTATGATGAATTCAATAGAATAAATCTACAGAAAATCAAGGAGTACTATCGTCAAACCTATGATGAAGGAGTTGAATGTATATTCGAAGCCAAACTTCTCATTGTTGGAGAACCTGGAGCCGGAAAGACCTCCCTTGTCAGAAAAATCGAAAACTCTGAATATAAATTGACCGGCGATGAAGATACCACAAGAGGAATAGACGTCACCACTTGGTATTTCCCACGTAACGGCGACAAATTCCGCGTCAACATCTGGGATTTCGGCGGTCAGGAAATATATCATACAACTCACCAGTTCTTTCTCACAAAAAGGTCATTTTACGCTCTTGTTGCTGACACCAGAAATGAAGACACGGATTTTAATTACTGGTTGAATGTAGTCGAACTTCTTTCAGATAACAGCCCTTTGATTATAGTAAAAAACGAGAAGCAGGACCGCCATCGGGAAATAGACGAAAGAGCCCTAAAAGGACAATTCGCGAACATCAAGGAAATTCTGGCTACAAACCTCAAAACCAATCGCGGTCTATCAGCAATAATTGATGACGTAAAACACCACATCCAAAGGCTACCCCTTGTAGGTAATGAACTTCCAAAAACCTGGGTCAAAGTGCGACAAGTTTTAGACAATGATATGCGTGATCATATAAACCTTGAAGAATACTCCGAAATATGCCAGCAGAACGGTTTCAAACTTGAGAAGGATAAGATGCAATTAAGCGATTACCTTCATGATCTGGGTGTTTGCCTGCATTTTCAAGATGACCCTATCCTACGTAATATAATCATCTTAAAACCCGAATGGGGTACTGATGCTGTGTACCAAGTTTTAGATAATGAGACTGTTATAAAAAACTATGGTCATTTCAGTCGTGACGATCTTGATAGTATTTGGAATGAAGATGAAAACAAGGGTATGCGAGAAGAACTTCTGCGTCTGATGATAAACTTCAAACTGTGTTATCAGATACCTGGTGAAAAAGATAATTTCATTGCTCCACAATTACTGACAATTTATAAACCGCATTATAAGTGGAATGAATTGAGAAACCTTCAATTGCGATATACTTATGAGTTTATGCCTAAGGGCATTCTTACTAGGTTCATTGTGGCTATGCACAATTACATTGTTGATAATAAACTAGTTTGGAGAACTGGAGTTATTCTTGAAAAAGATGATGCTATGGCAGAGATTATTGAGAATTATAGCAAGAAAGAGATTAGAATCCGTATCTCCGGCAAATTCAAAAGGGATTTGATGACACTTGTGATGAACGAAATAGACGATATACATGATAAATTTCATCGGTTAAAGTGCACTAAAAACATTCCCTGCAACTGTGAAATCTGTAAGAAGATGGCTGAACCGTGTTTTCATCCATATAGTGATCTCAGACGACACTTGAAGGATAAACAATACAGTATCTATTGTAAAAATAGTTACAAAATGGTCAATATTTATAATCTTATCGATGATGTTATAGACATTCGTAAAATGGAAGAAGAAATAAGATCGAAATATGGTGAACATCTCGAAGATTTGTCTTATCATAGACATAGATATCGCTCAAATAATGAGGGCACCACTTACATGGCAAATAACATTATAATCTTTGGGGATGGAGCGAGTGTTGAAGCTCCCATCACCATCGCCGACACCATCAGGGACAGTTTTATCACTATCCAACACCTTGAAACTAACCCACAAGTTAAGGTTTTACTTGAAGACCTTCTGAAGCAGATAACCGAAGTCGGGAACAAGCTTCCTTCTGATAAGACTGAAGATGCTGAATCGCTAGCTGAAGATGCAAAAATCCTGATTGATGAAATGAACCGTTCACAACCTCGTGAAAAGCGACTGATGAGAGCATTGCGTGACATTGGGGATACTGCGAGTTCAATTGGTAAAATCGCTGGCCCAGTAATCACAATTATTGATAAACTAAAGCCTCTATTCTCCACCGAATAATTTGCATCTATCGACAAATATTCTGATATTGACATTGAAGCCCCGCTTAATACCCTGTGTGTGACTCCCATTATGAAGGTTTGGTTCGAAAAGACGGAAACAAATAGCTTTAACCAATAGTAAGACAAGTAGTCAAACATCCGGCTTTCAGTATTCATAATTCAGAATTAAGTATTTCCCTTGCATCGCATCCCATTCAGAAATATCCCGGACCAACCGGCGCTCTACTACGATTACCTCGACGACAGCCCCCGTCTGAGACAATTCTATAACGGCCACCACCGCAATGAAGCGGACCTGGCGCGGCTGGCGAAAAACGTTCTGCACCGGGACTACAGCCGCGGCGCTTTGGCGCAGGTGCTTCAGGGAATCAACCGCGGCTACGGAATGACTGACGAAACCCAGGCTAACCTGGAGCTACTGGAACAGGAGGAAACGTTAACCGTCATCACCGGCCAGCAGTGCAATATTTACACCGGTCCCTTCTACACCATCGCCAAAGCCCTTACCACCATCAAAGTCGCCGCACGAATCAGTGAAACGCTGAACCTGCCGGTGGTCCCTATGTTCTGGATGGAAAGCTCCGACCACGAGTATGCTATTGTCAATCACATCTACCTCCCGGTCAACCACGAACCGAAAAAATTCACCTACGGCGGCGATATCACCAATCAGCAGCCTGTGGGAGGTTTGAAGCTGGGGAATGATGTGGAGGAATTTGCCCGCAGGATTAAACAGACACTCCCCGCCAATGACTTCTACGATGCGGTGACCCGCCTGATGGACGAAGCCTACTCCCCCGGCGCAGCACTGGGGGAAGCCTTCGGGAAAATGCTGACACGCCTGCTGGGGAGGTGGGGGCTGATAATCGTCGATTCTGAAAATCCGGAACTTAAGCGCCTTGCCGCCCCCATCATCGCCCACAAATTAGAGGAGAAGGGGCGCATTAATCAATTGATGGTGGAGCAGTCCGAGGAACTGGAAAAGGAGCATTACGAACAACAGATAAAAGTCCGTTCCGAGTTGCTCAATCTCTTCATTCTGAAAGACAACAACCGTATCCCTTTGACTGTTTTAGGGGAAGTTCTGGCTAACGGTGAAGAAAAGATGGAACTTTCCGAACAGGAACTGGTGTCTTTGGCTCAAGAACACCCTGAACGCTTTTCCCCTAAAGTCGCTTTCCGCCCCATTGTCCAGGATTTCCTTCTGCCCAATGTAGCCTATATTGGCGGCCCCTCGGAATTGGCTTATTTCGCTCAGCTCAAGAAAGTGTATGAGTTTTTTGAAATTGAAATGCCTATCATCTGGCCCCGTGTTTCAACTACTTTAATCGACAGCGGCATCCAGCGCCACATTGAGAAAGCCGGTATAGAACCCCAGGATGTGTTCCGTAAATACGGCGATGTTGTGAAAGATATAATGGAAGACGTTTCCAACCGCGAATACGACAAGCTTTTCAGGGATGCGGAAGCCAGAGTGGATGAACTTATCCTGTGGTTGAAAGACCGTTTGGCGCAAATCGACCCTTCGATGACCGGCCAGTTGGACAAACCCTTCAGCAAGATTCATTACCAGATGGAGAGTATCAAGCAGAAAACGATGAACCGACTAACCGCTAAAAACCAATCCCTGGTCAACAGTCTTCGCACCGCTCAAAGTATGCTCTATCCCCGCCGCCGCCTGCAGGAGCGAACTTATAACATCATTCACTACCTTTCCCGGCACGGATTCTGGCTGCTGGACTACCTGATGGAGAACTTCGACATCGACACCGACGACCATCATATGCTGGAGGTCCCTTCCCTCCACCAAGAGGATGAATGATACCTGGTAGTAGATAAATATTACGGTTTCAGAAGCCTCCCGCAAAGGGAGGTTTTTTTTATATGCTGTTAGGAGCCTGTCACCGGAACAATAAACTTGATAAAATGGTAAAATATAAGTAAAATGTATAGTTTAGATAAAACATCGCCAATTATCATTTATTTATAATTATTAAAGGATACACAAGGTATGTCCAATACCATCAGCCAGATTCCCATCGTAATCGAACAGACCGCCCAGGGCGAACGCTCATATGATATTTTCGCCCGTTTGATGAAAGAACGCATCATCTTCATCGGCCGCAGCATCGATGACTACCTCGCCTCAGTGGTGGTGGCGCAGCTCTTATTCCTTGACGCGGACGACCCGGAAAAAGACATCAGCCTCTACATCAACAGCCCCGGCGGATACGTTCACGCCGGAATGGCAATTTACGACACGATGCAGTACATCAAGTGCGATATCCAGACCATCTGCCTGGGGATGGCCGCCTCTATGTCCGCTGTGCTGCTTGCCGCCGGTTCCGACGGTAAACGCTCAGCCCTGCCCAATTCCAAGGTGCTCATTCACCAGCCGATGGGCGGTATTCAGGGTCAGGCGACCGATATGGAGATTCACACCAAGGAGATATTGAAAACCCGCGGACGGTTGAACGAAATCCTGGCTAAACACACCGGCCAGCCTATTAAGAGAATCGCTAAAGACACCGAACGTAATTACTTCCTCTCTGCCGAACAAGCCAAAGATTACGGCCTGATAGACGAAATCATTATGAAAAAGAAGTAGCGCGAAGTTAAGCTCTTTCATCGTCAGGTTTGGATGAAGAGGGGGAGCTTTAGAGTAACCTCTCTTAATAGTTGAATAATAGAATTATACGCGATATTTTCGTGTGCATTCTTGTCATTTACTGGCGACTCGAAGGATTTTTAAGGCGCCGCTAATAATGAATATCTGAATATCGATTTAAGACAATATGGAACATAGAGAAATTAGAATATACGGCGACCCGGTTCTGCGGCTGAAAGCGAAAACGATTGAGGATTTCGGCGAACACTGGAAACCCTTCATCGAAGAGATGCTCGATATCTGCCGCACCGACGACGGCGCCGGACTCGCCGCTCCCCAAATCGGGGAATCCATCCGCCTGCTGGTAGTGATGATCCGCCGCGAGAATGAAGAGCCTTTCACTATGGCGGTCTTCAATCCCGAAATCATCGCCTCCGAGGGAGAGTGGACCTACGAGGAAGGCTGCCTTTCCATACCCGGTATTCGTGAAGATGTAGTCCGTCCGGGAAAAATTAAAGTGCGATTTCAGGACTATA
Organism: uncultured bacterium; assembly: GCA_964421875.1. Taxonomy (GTDB): domain Bacteria; phylum Electryoneota; class Tariuqbacteria; order Tariuqbacterales; family Tariuqbacteraceae; genus CAYQZD01. The sequence continues at coordinate 19,009 of CAYQZD010000008.1, read as the reverse complement.
CCGGGCAGACTCGCGAAATGGAGACAGACGGTTATCTTGCCCGGGTGCTCCAGCATGAAATCGACCACCTGAACGGAGTGCTTTTTGTTGACAGGATTCCCCCTTTGAAACGAGCCCTGCTTAAGGGAAAACTTAAACGGCTTGCCGCGGGGGAGCCTGTTGAGAGATGACCCTGACATCGCCCTAAAACTGATATTTTGCGGGACTTCCGCTTTCGCTATTCCCGCGCTGAAGGCTGTAGTCGATTCACGGCACCAACTGCTGGCGGTGGTGACTAAAAGCGACCGTATCGCCGGACGCGGTCTGAAGGAAAGCCCCACTGCGGTCAAGCTGTTTATGGACAGCTATGCTCCACAAATACCGGTGCTCCTCCCCTCCAAGTTGAGGGACCTAACTTTTCAGCGGGAGGTCGAGCGTTTGGGCTCAGAGTTGTTTGTGGTCGCTTCCTTCCCCATAATGCCGATGGCGCTGGTGAAAATCCCGCCGCTGGGGTGCCTCAATCTCCATCCTTCAATGCTCCCTAAATACCGCGGCGCAGCCCCAATCCATTGGACTCTGTTGAACGGTGAGACTATTACCGGCGTAACCACCTTTTTTATCGGCGGGAAAATCGATGCGGGGAATATCCTGCGCCAGCGTGAAGTCACGGTCAATCCCGACGACAGCTACCAGACCCTGCATAACCATCTTGCAGAGAAAGGGGCGGAGTTGCTGCTGGAAAGCCTCGACCTGGTGTCGAAGGGAGACCTCAAAACTGTCCCCCAGGATGAATCAAAAGCCACTCCGGCTCCCAAAGTCAGCCCCGAGGATATGAGAATCGACTGGACTGAACCCGCGGAGAAAATCCGCAACCGGGTTCGGGCTTTTTCACCCTATCCCGGAGCATTCACCTTTATCGAGGGCAAAAGGCTGAAAATCGTATCCTGTGAAATCGCCGGCGGCCAATCCCTTCCGCCCGGCAAAGGAGTCTGCGGAAAAAAATCGATGCTGGTGGGGACCGGCTCCGAAGCAAATCTGAGACTGTTAGAACTCCAGCTTGAAGGGAAGAAATGCCTCCCCTGCGAAGCCTTTATCTGCGGACTGAGAAAAAATGAGGTAGAATTGGAATGATACGATGAATGTTCCGTTGTCATTACAAATCCGCTGAACAAGGGATTAAGCGATTGTGCGACGCTTCTGTTACTCTTTTTTATTGCCTAATATCAAATACTTATGTAGTCAATCATAGTTCCGAGTACTATTGTCTCCGGAGATTATATGTATCCTTTCTTCGACCCGACTTTCATACTGTTGATACCGGCGGTGATTCTGGCGTTTTACGCCCAATCCAAGGTCAAACGCACCTTCGCCAAGTACTCCCGCGTGACTACCGCCTCCGGGCTCACCGGAGCCGATGTCGCCCGAGGGATACTGGACGCGAATAGGATGTCTGATGTTCCGGTTAAGAAAACCCCCGGAACACTCACAGACCACTACCACCCTAAGAAACGGGAGCTGTATCTCAGCGAACCGGTCTATGGCTCCAATTCCGTCGCCGCCCAGGGTGTGGCTGCCCATGAAGCAGGACACGCTATCCAGCATCAGGAGGGATACGCACCTTTGAAGTTTCGGAACGCCTTTGTGCCGGTGGCAAATTTCGGCTCCGGAGCGGCGCTGCCGCTTTTCATCATCGGTTTTATCTTCTCCCAGACGATGGGAATTCTGATGGACATCGGCATCCTTTTCTTCATCGCCGCAGTGGTGTTCCATCTGGTAACCCTTCCAGTGGAATTCAACGCCTCCAGCCGCGCCATCGCCCTGCTTCAGGGGCGGGGCTATCTGCAGGGAAGCGAAGTCAAGCACGCCCAAGCCGTGCTGAACGCCGCCGCCTGGACCTATGTAGCCTCCGCCACTATGGCGCTGATGCAGCTGGTGCGGCTGCTAATACTACGCTCATATCGGGATTGATGCGGTTTGGCGGAAACTGAAAAAAACAAGCGAGCGCGTCTGCCCGCCTGGAAGAAAATTCTGCTGGGGGTAGGGATAGCGGGCAACATCCTCGCCACCTGGTTGGTGCTGACAGCTCTGCTCGATTTGGTCATTATGCCTCTCGCGACCCGGCACAACGCGGAGCGGGAAGTGCCCGATTTGTACGAGTTACCCTTGGAGGAAGCTCGGAAGGCTGCGAAAAAAGCCGGTTTCAAGGCGATTGATGCGGAAAAACGGTTCGATTCCAATCACCCGCCGGGGGTGGTTATCGAGCAGTTCCCCGCGCCTTACAATGTGAGCAAGGTAGGACGTAAAATTAAACTTGTGACCTCAAGCGGAGAAAGGCTTTACCCGGTCCCTGACGTAGTGGGAGTCCCGGAAAAGGAGGCGGTGTTCAAGGTTGAAGAACGCGGTTTTGAAGTCTCGGAGATTAAACGGGTTTTCTCAGACTATTACCCCCGCGGCGTGGTGAAGGAGCAATCGGTTCCCACCGATACCTTACTACGGCGTGATGACAGCATCGTTCTTACCGTCAGCCGCGGCGCGCTGCCAACGTCATTTGTAGTGCCGGAACTTTACGCTTTGAAGTCAAAAGACGCAGAGGAGTTGATCGAGGATGCCGGATTATTATTGGGAAGGGTGGAGGAAATTCACCATCCCCACGCAGCGGAAGGACTGGTGGTGGAGCAATTCCCCCGACCCGGAACCGAAGTGAAATATATGAGTAGAGTAAATCTGAAAATCAGCGCCGGAAAGAAACGTTAATGTCTGATATAAAGATAGCCCCCTCAATACTATCCGCCGATTTCACACGCCTGGCGGATGAAATAAAAGCAGCCGAGCGTGGCGGAGCGGACCTGCTCCATCTGGATGTTATGGACGGACGTTTTGTGGAAAACATCACCTTCGGGCCAATGATAGTGGAGGCGGTGAACCGGCTCACTAATATTCCCCTTGACACCCACCTGATGATTGTTCACCCTGAACAGTATATCGCGCCCTTCAGAAAAGCGGGCTCGGACTATATTACCATCCATTTCGAAGCGGCGCAGGATCCAATGGAAATCCTGAACTGCATCAGGGAAAGCGGTGCGCATCCCGGAGTGTCTTTGAATCCCGAAACCCCGGCTAGAGCCTTGAGACCTTACCTGAGTTCCATCGACCTCTTGCTGGTTATGTCGGTGCATCCCGGTTTCGGCGGCCAGTTGTTCATTCCCGATACACTGGATAAACTCCGGGAAATAGTTACTATGCGTGAAGAAGTCTCGGCCCGGTTCCTGATTTCGGTCGACGGCGGCGTGGAGATGGAGAACGCTCGCAGCCTTGCCCGCGCCGGAGCGGATATCCTGGTGGCGGGGAATTCCATCTTTCACACGGATAATCCTGCGGGCGCGATAGAAGCGATGCGCGACGCTGCGGAAATATGACAAGCTTCGTGATGTTAAGGATTTTGACAACAATTCCATACGATACATTTTATATCCGGGGAGGAAAATGGAATATTCCAATAATCCAAAAGCTAACGCGGAAGCGCTGAAAAGCCATTCTTTCAAGACCGGTTGGTGCTACGTCGAAGACATCAGACGGCAGTCTTTTCTGCATCCTCAGGTCGACCGGGGGCTGCCCTTCGCGATTTCGATGGCTTTACCTCTGAGCAGGCCTATCATAGATACACTGCGAGACCTGCCCACACTGATTTATCAAGACCACTACCGCGAAGTCAATCGTTACCTGGGTCATGAAGCGCTTGAAATCACCCTCCGAATTCAAGCGGCGGGTTTCAAAGCTCTGCCTGCGCCGGTAACCGTGTCCGTGACCTCGACAAAGGGGCATCTGTCTCACAAGGTAGCGGCAGCCATCTGCGGTCTGGGATGGATTGGCAAATCCAGTCTGCTGATAACCCCTGAACATAGCGCCAGGGTGCGGCTGGTAACCGTCTTCACAGACCTCCCCCTGCCGGAACCGGGACGGATGATAGCATTTCAATGCGGCGACTGCGATAAATGCATAAAAGCCTGTCCCGCGCAGGCTATCTCCCACGACCCGGTCGCATTCAAACGGCAGATCTGCTACCACTATATGATGTCCCTGGTGAAGAAGGGGATAGTGGGGGAACAAATCTGCGGCCTCTGCGTCCAAGCCTGTGACGGGAACGCTGGAAACTGAAGAATCTGAGGGAAATCACTTGTCCGGAAACAAAATGCTTCTCCGACGCCTCGAAGTCGGACCACTCTATGTCAACTGCTATATCATCGGCTGTGAAAAAACCGGAATCGGCGCTGTTATCGATCCCGGCGACGAAGCCGAGCGCATAATCGAAACCGCCAAGGCGATGAATCTGCGGGTAGAGCAGATTATCAATACTCACGGTCACGCCGACCATATCGCCGCCAACCGTGAAGTTAAGGAAGCCTCCGGCGCGGAAATCTATATCCACCCTGAGGACGCCGATATGCTGACCGTGCCCCGGGAAAACCTCTCGGTCTTTTTCGGGCCGGCAGTGGATTCTCCACCTGCTGACGGATACTTCGAGGAAAGCAAAATCCATAGGGTAGGGGAGCTGGAGTTTAGAGTTATCCATCTCCCCGGTCACTCCCCCGGCAGCGTTTGTCTCGCCAGGGACAATATGGTCTTTGCAGGGGACACTCTTTTTGCCGGCTCCATCGGCCGCACCGATTTCCCACGCGGCTCTTATGATACGCTTATTGGCGGTATTAAGAGCAAACTCTATGCATTAGGCGATTCAACACAAGTCTTCCCCGGTCACGGACCCGTTACCACTATTGGCAGGGAGAGGCTTCACAATCCATTTCTGACCTAAGCGGGGAACTTGCAGCGTGAAGCTGAAAGAAGCCATAAGTCAGTTTTTGAATGACTATCTTTTGCTGGAGAAGGGATTGTCCCAGGCTTCTATCGCCGGCTATGGAACGGACCTTGAACAATACCGGCAGTTTATGGAGGAGGATAGGATAGAAGATATAGAAAAAATCGCCGATACCCAGGTAGAGGGATTTATCAGTTTTTTACAGGGCAGGGGGCTGGCGTCCTCCTCGGTTACGCGTAAAACATCCGCCCTGCGCAATTTCCACCGCTTCTGTCTGAACGAAGGTCTCAGCTGCGGCAATCCCGCGGAATTCCTCACCGCCCGCCAGCCGGTGCGGAAACTGCCTAAAGTCATTCCCTCCGAGAGCATCGAAGGGCTGATGGAAATGCCCTCGGCGGAAACACCGCCAGGACTTCGTGACCTGGCAATGCTGGAACTGCTATATGGCTGCGGGCTCCGAATTTCCGAACTGGTGAATCTCACGCTCCAACATCTGCATCTGAAGAACGGCGTCGTTCGGGTGGAGGGTAAGGGCGGCAAAGTCCGCTTCGTCCCGGCCGGCGGTAAAGCGCAGGAAGCGGTGAACCGTTATCTAATGCGAGCCCGCCCTGATTTCATCAGACCTGACCGGGCGCAACAGGAACGACTTTTTCTGAACAATCGCGGCCTTCCCCTCGGACGCATCGGCGCCTATACGATTGTCAAAGGCTACCTTGACCGCGCCTATCCCGGCAAAGGATTCACCCCGCATACCTTGCGCCACTCCTTCGCCACCCATATCCTCGAAGGGGGCGCTAATATACGTACCGTGCAGGAACTGCTGGGGCACGAAAGCATCGCCACCACCCAGATTTACACCCACCTTGACCGCTCGCACCTGCGCGAAGTGGTGATGAGTTTCCATCCAAGGGGGTAATATCCGCAATTGATTAGCCCTTGAATTCCAACCAGCAACAAGTAACGAGCAACGAGCAACGAGTAACGAGCAACGAGTAACGAGCAACGAGCAACGAGCAACGAGCAACGAGAAACTCTTGAACCTCTTTTCTTTCATCGTCATCGCGCCGCCGATACTGCTGGCGCTGACTGTCCACGAATACGCCCACGGCTATGTCGCCTACCGCCTGGGTGACGACACCGCCTACCGCGCGGGACGGCTCACCCTGAATCCGCTGTCACACCTCGACCCGATAGGAACCCTGATGTTGTTTGTTGTCCATATCGGGTGGGCGAAACCGGTGCCGGTCAATCCCTACAACCTGCGCAATCCTCAGCGCGATATGATTTGGGTCTCGCTCGCCGGGATTACCGCCAATATGATTTTAGCGCTAGTAGGCGGCCTCATCATTCGTATGATACCTCATCAGAGGATAATATTGGATTTATCGGTTGGCGGTATATTGATGACTATGCTGGTCTATACCGTTTTGATAAACCTGGTGCTGGCGGCTTTCAATCTGATTCCGGTGCCCCCGCTGGACGGTTCTAAAGTGCTGTCAGGCTTGCTCCGGGGCGACGCCGCCCGGGAATACGCAAAAATGGAGCGGTGGGGTCCCATCATCTTCATCGCCCTCATCGCCGGGGGGTATCTCTTGAACATCCCGGTCATCTGGTGGGTAATCCGCCCCTTTGTCAGTTTTTTCTCCCAACTTTTCGCCGGAGTTGACCTTGGCGGCTTCTAAGCTCAAATACATCGCGCTGACCGCCACCGCCTTGATACTCCTGAACGGCTGCGCTAAAATATTCCAACCCGGAGACGCTCAAAAAGAATCGGGAGCCGGTCTCAAATCCCGCATCGACTGCCTCCTCAACACCGCCGGGAGCAACGCTGTCTGGAGCGTGAAAATTATCGAAAATCACTCCGGCGCCACCGTCTATGCCCGCAATCCCGCTAAAACCCTGATCCCGGCCTCAAACCTGAAGCTCTTCACCACCGCCGCCGCCCTGGAATTTCTGGGGAGCGACTACCGCTATGCCACAGCGGTGATTACCGACGGCGAAATCGATTCCGCCGGGTGTCTTACCGGAGACCTCTATATTATCGGTTCCGGAGACCCCGCGATTAGCGCCCGTTTTCACAGCGATTCACCTTTGCTTGCCTTTGAGGGCTGGGTTGATTGTTTTAAGGAGCTGGGGATAACCGCGGTGGAAGGCGGACTTATCGGAGTGGACACCGTTTTCAGCGCCGATCGCGCCCTGGAATCGACCTGGGAATGGGGCGACCTGAGGTATTCCTTCGCCGCGCCGGCTTCAGGGCTATGCTTCAATGAAAACTGCCTGCGTATCGAAGTATTTATCCCCATCTTCAAGGATACAGTGCTGTTTAAGACTATCCCGGAATATCCCGGTATCCGGGTGGTCTCCGATTTGAGAATCTTCAATCCACTGAAACGGTCCAGAGTTTTCTGGGACTGGCACATTCCCGACAGCATTTTATACCTCGGAGGCGGTTTAGTGGGCCAAGACCGGAAATCACTGATGATACCGGTGAATGATCCTGCAATGCACTTCCTCCGCAGCTTTAAGTCGACTCTGCGGGTTGAAGGGATTGAGATTTACGGAGAGCTTAAAACCGTGCGCGAGCCGCTAATAGATTCAAATCCGGAACTGCTCCGGGATACGCTTTACCTTCATTATTCCCCACCCTTGATTGAAATCTGTCGAATTATCAATGTCGAAAGCGTAAATTTTTTCGCCGAACAACTCCTGCGCACTCTGGGCAGTGAACTATACGGCGAGGGTTCCCCGGAAGCCGGGCTTCAGGTGGTTTGGGAGATGTTGGAAAACGCCGGGATACTCCCTGAGAGCATTCATCTGGTGGACGGCAGCGGTCTTTCTCGTCATAACTGGGTTTCCGCCGAAGCGATGGTTAAATTGATGACCCACTGTCAAAGGTCAGATTTCGCCGACGATTTCCTCAGCGCCCTTCCACAATACGGTGAAGGCACGCTGGAGAAAAGGACCGCTCCCAGCCAATACTGCGTTGTTAAAGCCAAGAGCGGGAGTATGTCCGGCGTGAGAGCGTTTACCGGAGTGGTTTACGCTCCCGGAAAGGAATTTGCTTTTAGCTTCATCTGTAACAATTACACCGTCCCCTCCCGCCAGGTGGAATTGGCGATAGACTCGGTCATCGCGGAAATCTGCGGATTCTGAGATGTTTTTCAAACCACCCAAACACCGCCGTTTTCAATACCAGCCCAAGTATGTTGCGCCGCAGCGGGAGGAAAGACTGAAATTCAGCGGTAAAATCCGCTATCACCGCTACGGCGCCGGCAGAAACGCCTGGTATTTTGTACTGCTGGCGCTGGCATTTTTACTTATTTATTTCTATCTTAGTGGCGGATTCTCTTTCAACAGTAAAATAGATAGGATTACCCTTTCTCCAAATGACGCGGCCTCCGCCGTCGATACCTCCGAATAATGAAATTTTTTAGACTCGCGCTAATACTACTTTTTGTCTCAACCGCCATCGCCTACGATTATCCCGTTGGCGCCCGGCCCGGCGGTATGGGAGACGCCTATATCGCCGCCTGCGACAACGCCCTGGGACTCTATCACAATCCAGGCGCGTTGTTATCGCTGCGGAGTATCTCGCTTAACCTCTCTTTCGGGTGGGAAGGATTTCCCCTGATGCGCAACTGGGGCTTTTTCTATGCTAAACCGGTGATACAGGGGAAACAGGTTGGCCTGGGAATGCTGCGAATGAAACATAGCATCGGCGGGGCGGATTATACCTCTTATCAGGTTATTATGCCCTTGACCTACGCCCTATCCAAACGGATAGGCTCGGGTATCGCGGTCAAATACGCCGCCCAGAAACGCGAGTCCGATAACTTCAATGCCAAGCTTGCCCTCGACTTCGGCGTGCAGGCGGAGTTGGGGGCGCTGAATCTCGCCTTCGTCGCCCGGAACTTTACCAACCCAGATATGAGCGCTTATCCGCGGCTATTTGAAGCGGGCGCGGCGTTGATTTTCCCCATTATGAAGTTGGAAACCGATGCGGTAGTAGATAATTGGGAAGATTTCAAAGACAAAGCTCCTCGTCTCCGCATTGGCGCGGAAATAACTCCGAAACCAAGCTTGAGCCTTCGCGCCGGATGGACTGAGGCTTGGGACCAGGACTTGCTCAGCCTGGGATTCGGATTCCACGACCCCTGGCGAAATCTGGCGCTGGATTACTGCTACAGAGCAAGACTTGACAAATTCGAGGCTGGCACGCATTGGTTCTCTTACACTTTCTTAAGCACAAGTTTCTGATTAACAACAACTCCGTTGATAAAACGCTATGAATCCGATAAAACTACTTATATTCTTGTTCCTGACAACCGTCTGCGCCTCCGCTTTTGGCGGGGGATTCCGCTCCGGTATAATCGACATCAAGTTCGAACCCGGCTATGAACCGGAACGCCAGACCGGCAGCCTCTCCGGTATCGCCGCTGTGGATGATATCCTGACTGTCAACGGTTTGCGCCAGCGGGTGAAACTGCTGCATCATTTAAGAAGCCCGGACCTTCGGGGACTGAACCGCATTTACCGTTTCCATCTTAGCCCCGAGGCCGATATTCCCGCTCTGGCGCGGCGCATCGCCGCTGTCTCCGGCGTGGAATACGCCGAACCCGCCCCTGTCAGGCGCGCCTGCGGCGGACCCTGGCAGGGTAAAAGCGCGGGCGCTATGCGCAGCGAAATGATACCCAACGACCCCTATTATCCCCTCCAGTGGGGGCTTCGCAGCGTTTACACTCCCGCCGCCTGGGACATTACTCAAAGCGCGGGCTGGGTGATTATCGCCATTGTGGACAACGGAGTCGATTGGGATCACCCCGACCTGGCGGAACGCATCTGGCGCAATTCAGGTGAAATTCCCGCCAACGGCGTGGATGACGACCACAACGGTTTTATCGACGACATCCGCGGCTGGGATTTCATCGGACGCGACAACGATCCTTCGGTCGACGACGACCTGAGTTCGAGCTACGCTTATCATGGCACCCACGTTTCAGGCATCGCCGCCGCCTCTATGAATAACAGCATCGGCGTAGCGGGGATCGCTCCCCGATGCGCCATTATGCCGGTCAAGGCGGGAAGCGGCAACTCCATCACCGAAGGGGCGCTGGGGATTATTTACGCTCACGAAATGGGCGCTCAAATTATAAACTGCTCTTGGGGCGGGGAAGGCGCAAGCTCCTTCGAGGAGGACGCGGTCGCCTACGCCTTAAACGGCGGTTCTTTGGTAGTAGCCGCCGCGGGGAATGAGAATGTCACCGGTATCAACCATTTCCCCTCTGCCTACGAAGGCGTGCTGGCGGTGGCTTCGCTGCGGCAGGACGACACCAAGGGTCAGAGTAATTACGACACCTGGGTCGATGTCTCGGCTCCGGGGGAATATATTTACTCCACAGTGATAGACGACCAAGGAAGGCCCACTTATTCCTATTCCTCGGGAACCTCCATGGCTTCTCCCTTGGCGGCGGGCGCCGCCGGGCTGGTTTTAGCGGAGAATCCCGACTTCACTCCAAAGATGCTCACCATCAAAATGGTGAACTCCTGTGATGATATCTATAACGCTAATCCCGAGTATCTCGGACTGCTGGGCGCGGGTAAAGTCAACGCTTATAAGGCAGTGGCTCAACTTGTTCCCGGCGTCTACTTCGATTCCCTAATCGTGGATGATTCAGATTTCGGCGACGGGGATGGTAATCCCGAATCGGGTGAGACCTTCGACCTGATAATTACTCTGGAAAATAAATACCAGGACGCTTATATGGTCTCGGGCCGGCTGAACTGCGGCCATCATGCGGTGACCATATTGGAGGATTCAGCCTATTTTGGCTATATCCCCTCCGGTGGAACCGGCGATAATATTGACACACCTTTAAGAATCGAACTTGGTTCGGCGGGCGAGTCGGAAAGAATAGGTTTTTTACTTGACATTATAACTTCCACCGGTCATACATTTTCCCTCCCCTTTACTATGATAGCTAATCCGCCCTATGTGATTCACGATGCCGGAAATATCGTCTGCACCATCTCCAACGTCGGCGCGGTAGGTTATAAGCGGCATCCATACTCGACATTGGAAGCGCAGAACGGCGCCGGTTTCCGCTATCCCCCAAACGGCCCCAACACCCTCTATCACGGCAGTCTGCTCCTATCCTACGGGGAAAACTTCACTGCGAGTTCCGTCAAGGAGCCTTTTGAATGGCAAAGTCTGGGCGATATGAACTTTACCACTCCGGGAAATCAAGCCGACCAAGAAAGTCAATGTCTGCTTAATTATTATGCGATATACGGAGTGGGAATAGTCGATATCACCGTGGAGCAAAAAACCTATGCCTGGGCTGACAGCCCCTATGACGATTTCTTCTTCATTGAATACAGTATCGACAACAATTCGGACGAGATGCTTCCCAATTGCTACATCGGTTTATTTCTGGACTGGGATATCAAAAACAGCTTGTCAAACTCCGCAGGATTCAATCCGGAATACAATGCAGGGTATATGTTCGGGGGCGGTTCATATTATTATGGTATGGCGGCTTTAAGCGGTAATGTCGCCGCCCACACCGCCGTCGATAATGAAGCTTATAATTACAACTTCACCGACATTCGTCTGCGGAGTTTTATGAATGGGACAATGGGAACCTCAACCGGTATCGGCCATGAATATTCCCATATCATCGGCTTAGGTCCCTTCGACCTGAGGCTGGACCCAATCGAAACCGTAACCCTCGCTATTTTAGCGGGGGACGATTATGATGATTTTATGAACAACGCCCAGGCCGCTGCGGATAAATACTCCTCTCTTACTCAGGGTAGAGTGGGGGAATATTCAGGTTCTGTTTTCACCTTCAGTCTTTCACCACCGGCGCCCAATCCCTTTAATCGGAATATTGTCTTTGCCCTCAACCTAATTCGAAGCGGAAAAATGGATATCCGAGTATTCGACCCTCTGGGACGCGAAGCGGCGTTGATTCACTCCGGATTCCTCCCCGCAGGGCAGTCGCGGTTTGTCTGGAACGGTAATAAACTCGCTTCGGGGGTCTATTACCTTCGAGCCGCCGGCGGCGCTATCGTTAAAACCAGGAAAATAGTCTTTCTGAAATGAAACCTCCTTCCCCATCTAATTCCCCTTTTCGCCGACGATTATCAGTAATCATCGCCGCTTTTGTATTGCTTATAACTGCCGTCATTCCCGCCGCCGCTGAAAACTTGACCGTAACTGTCCTGGCGGTAGGGCACGGCGACGCCATCTTTATCGAATTTCCCCAGGGCCACACTATGCTGGTGGATGGCGGGACGGTTGAAGCCGGAAGCATTGTAACCGGCGCAATCCGGGATAAGGGATACGCCAATATCGACTATGTTGTCCTTACGCACACCCACCCCGACCATGTAGGCGGCCTGCTTACGGCGCTGGAAGAATTTCCTGTAGCGGAAATCTGGACCAGTGAATACTGCGAAGACACTAAACTCTACCGCCGCTTCAAAGAATCCGCTGAGGCGAATGCGATTCCGCTGAAAATCATCGCGCGCGGCGACGAATTCCATCTCGGCGGCGTCAATCTGCAAGTACTCAATCCTCCGCCGGATGAATCCTTAAATGTGTTGCGGGGTCTCAATGGCGCTTCCATCGTAATGAAACTCGAATATGGCGAAACCTCAATCCTCCTCGCCGCGGACATCGACAACCAAACAGACCGGGAAATGGCGGAAATCTACGGTGATTCATTGAAAAGCGATGTCTTAAAATGCGCCCATCACGGCAGCGACTGCTCAAGCAGCGAAGCCTTCATTAGAACGGTCGCCCCCAAAATCGCTGTGGTCTCAACCGGGCCCAGTAAATATGGTTATCCCTCAGAAGTAACGATGAAACGCATCCGGAGGATGGTTCCCGAAGTTTACCGCACCGATAATGACGGAACTGTCATATTTGTTCTTGGCGGACAAGATATAACCGTGGAGTTGGAATGAGCAAGTCCCGCCCCGTTAAAAGACTACTTTACTGGATGGCGGCGGCAGCCTGGACCGCCGTGATATTCCTCACCCTGCCTTACGCCCCGATCTGGAGGGATTGGCTCACGGAAAAATTCACCGGTTATTTCATCCCCATTGCAGTGGCGGTGATTCTGATTCTGGTTCTAATTATCACTGTAACCAGGATGATAAAACGCCGCCAGCCCTGGCAGGATTTCGCCTACCTCGTCCTCATCACCGGCGCCTATGTTTATTCCTTAAGCAGGATAAAAATCCTGGTAGAGCAGGTTCATTTCCTGGAATACGGACTGCTCGCATATTTGATAATTTCCGCCCTGCGGGTCGACCGTAAAGACCTTTCGCAGTATTTGAACGCCCTGCTGATTGTTACAATGATCGGAGTCGCCGACGAGTTCGTGCAGGGAGTGCTGATTAACCGGGTGGGGGAACTGCGGGACGTTTATCTCAATATGCTTTCCGGCTCCTTAGGGCTGTTGTGGCACCGGAAATGTTTGAACCTACCTGAAACCCCGGCGGAATGGCAGGCGGGATTGAAAGCGGCTCTGCCGATAGCCGGGCTTATAATCCTTTCTATCGGAATCTTCAACGTCAGAATCAGCGAGTTCGGACATCGTATCGAAGACCCTGAAATCGGCGTGTTTTTCTCCCGTCTCCCGACTCACAAACTGACCGGAGCTTACCCCGACAGCGCCTTTTTCAAGGAAGAAATCCTCCCCCGGCTCTACCGCTCATCTTACGCTGAACTGCTGGACATCGTAAAAAATCCGGTGCACGGAGAAGTCCTGGTGCATACTTTCCGCCGCGATAAACGCTTGAAATGCGGAGACCATATCATCGGCCACCGGGAAAATCAAATACTTGAAAAGTACTTTAGCAGCTATATAGCCGGCTCCGAACATCAATGGAGCGCCGAATTCGCGGCGCAGGTCGCCGATTCCGCCGCGAATGACCTCGACGACCTCTATATCAGCCCCGTCAGTAAACACATCATTACCGCATATTCCTCCAAACAGCAATGGACCGTAATAGCCCTGCTCGAAACCGTTGTCATTTTACTCGCCATCGCCGTATTCCTTCCCCGCCGCAAGCAATAATTGTAAACACAGGGGGAATCTCAAGTGAATCCCGTAATCGAACTTTTAAACGCCCGCTGGGCGGGACGCGCTATCGAACCGGATAAGCCGATTCCCGAATCAGCGCTGCAGGATTTGACCGAAGCCGCCCGCCTCACTCCCTCCTGCTACAACAAGCAGCCCTGGCGCTTCCTCTTTCTACAAAGCCCTGAAGCTCTGGAGAAGGGCAGGGGAGCTTTAGCCGGCGGCAACCGCGCCTGGGCGGTCAAAGCCCCCCTGCTAATCGTCGCCTACTCCCGCCCGCAGGACGACTGCCAGCTTCCCGACGGCAGGGAATACCATCAATTCGACCTGGGGATGTCGGTGATGAATATAATGCTCGCCGCGGCGCATCACCATCTTGCCGCCAGGCCGATGGCGGGCTTCAACCCCGCTAAAATCAAGGGTGCTTTCAGCCTCGAGGATGACTGCAAGCCGTTGGTGATGATTGCCGCGGGATACCCCTCCCCCGATGAATCCCACCTCCCGGAATATTACCGGGGATTAGCGGACAAACACCGCCAGCGCAAACCGGTTTCAGAGATTGTTCAGTATTTGTAGGTATGGTTCTTAACCCACCGAAAAAGGGGGGATAAACAGGGGGAAAAACTTGCCAACCTGTTAACTTGCTAACTTGTCAACTATTGTCTTGACATTTACCTTTCCCCGCCTTATATTGCCTATAGCACGATTCCTCCGATAAACGAATAACATTCAGCGGAGGCTGAAATGCGTTTCCTTCCGATATTCGCCTTTCTGATTATTACTCCGATTGCGGTATTTGCTCAGACCATTGTCCCCGGCGGTTATGTGTCCGGCAATTGGCCTGCGTCCGGCTCGCCTTATCTGGTTCAGGGTGAAATCATTATCGACCAGAACTCCACACTATCAATCGAACCCGGCTGTCGCGTGATTTTTCAGGGACATTTCCCCTTGACTGTGTACGGCAGGCTGGCGGCTTCGGGGACGGAGGAGGATTCGATTGTGTTCACGGCGGCGGATACGGCGGAGGGGTGGGATGGAGTGCATATAATAGACCTCAATTCCAATATTTTAGATAGTACTAAGTTGGAGTATTGTGTAATTAAAAAGGGTTTAGGCAGAGACAGCGAAGGTCCTTTGAAAAACGGAGGCGGATTATTCATATATCAGTCATCAAAATTACTGATAAATCACTGCTTGATTACGAGAAACAGAACGGATAATCGAAGAGGTGTCAATGGAACCAACGCTTTAATAAGTCTCAACCCACATCCGCCAGATGACGGAACTCCCGGTCAAAGCGTTACTTCGGGGCATGGAGGAGCGATATACTGTGCATATTCAAGCCCTCTAATAATCGATAATGTTATATGCTCTAACCATACAGGTGATGCAATAGGTGGTAGAGGCGGAAATGGAGGCGAACATAGCACAGCTATTAGTAGTCATCCACTTCAGGGTGGTGATGGAGCTCCCGGCGGATACGTGGTAAGTGGAGATGGAGGTGCAATTTATCTTTACTATTCCTCGGCTATGGTTTACAACAATATATTCTATGGAAACTACACCGGCGACGCCACTGGCGGTTCCGGTGGCAATGGAGGATCCGCTATTTATTTTTTTACGCCAGTACCTTATGCCTTTGGCGGAAATGGAAGTGGTGGCGGCGATGCCAGAACGGGAAAGGGAGGGGCAGTTTATTGTATTATGTCTTTTGCCATTCTTACCAACAATTTAATGTATGATAACAGAACTGGTGATGCCACAGCCGGAGATGGTGGTAATGGCGGTGATGCTAGGAGTGGCGGGGGCTTTGAAACCGGTGGCAATGGCGGTGACGGGGGAATTGCGACCGCCGGCGGCGGCTTCGCTGTATGTGTTGAGGGAATAAGACAAACAAGGATTAACAATTGTACAGTGTTTGAACACCTGTATCCGAGTGCGGGGATAGGAGGAGCCGGCGGAGAAGGAGGTAGCGTTGTAAGCGGTTCAACTGGATTAACTGGTAATATGGGTAACGGCTACTACGGTGAATATGTGTTGCTTGGTAGCGCTCTAAACTTGAATATGTACATAGCAAATTCAGTAGTCTGGAACAATATCCACCCAAGAATAAATCCTGTTTCCCGGGTTAGTTTTTCCTGTTTGGAAGCAGAACACGCAGGCATTGGGAATATAGTAGCAGACCCGCTATTTACCAGCACAACATTATCCCGCTTCTTTTTATCACACATTGAAACCGGGCAACCAAATCAATCTCCTTGCGTGGATGCAGGATGTCCGGATTCCGTTCTAATCATCGGTTCAACGAGGACTGATGGATTACCGGACCGCGGGATTGTAGATATGGGATATCATAATCGGTTATCCATTCATCAGCCAATGCTTAGCGCTATACCATATTATTTTGAATTTCAGGCAATAGCGGGAAGAAATAATCCGGAAAATCAGTTTTTAAGGATAACGAACTATGGAGTTAGAAGCTTCGACTATTTTATAAGAGAAAACATTCCCTGGTTGGAAGTATACCCGATGTCAGGCGGGCCGGTGCCTCCGACCGATACTTTGACATTGTCAGTGGATATATCGGGAATGGAAACAGGTATGTACAGAAACGGAATTCTAATTACCGCGCCCGGAGCCTCCTGCAGTCCTGAGATTATTCCCGTGAACCTTACAGTAGATGGTCCGGTCCTTTCTGTTCCGCAGGATAGCCTGATTTTCAATGCTGCGTATGGATATGGAAATCCGCCTGACCAGGATTTCTTAGTTATCAACACCGGAATTGATACCTTATATTACATCGTGAATGAAGCCATCGATTGGCTTGAGACCATACCTTTAGTGGGGCAAACAGTAGATACCGGAACAGTGGTTGTATCGGTGGATATCACCGGTTTGACTTATGGTACATACACCGGCGATATAGTAATATTGGGGAGGTTAGCGGCGAACAGCCCTGATACAATTCATGTTAAGTTGAATGTAGTGGAACAGATCAGGTTGTCGGGAAACCTCAGCGGCGTTCTACAAGGTGGAGGTATTCAATATATTGTTGAAAACGATATCTGCGTCGCCGAAGGTGATTCTTTAATAATTCAGCCTGGTGCAACTCTACTTTTCAATGGCGATTTTGTATTCACCATTAACGGTTGTCTTTCCGCAATCGGCACTGAAAATGATAGTATTAAGTTTTTACCCAACTTAAATACTCATCCTGAATTCACTATATGGTTTGAAACATCGTTAAATACTTCAAGTAGAGTAGAATACTGTCGTGTTAGTAATAGTGAATATATAGCTATTCGATGTAACAATGATACTGGTACTGTAATTGCGAATTGTGAGGTTTCACATAATTCTGGAATTGGAATCTTATGTGATAACTACTCAAGCCCGATTATAAACAACTGCTATATCCATAGTAATTATAGCCAGTGGAATGGGAGCGGTATTTTTTGTGAATATTATTCCAGTCCATTAATACAAAATTGTATCGTAACTGATAATAATGATGGTGGAATTCACTGTTATCGGTACTCTGATCCCATTATTGATAATTGCACTATCAGCGGTAACAATTCCGATTGGTACGGAGCGGGAATAAACTGTTATTATTCAGTTAATCCGATTATTATAAATTGTGAAATTTACAATAATTCATCTACGCGTTCCGGAGGCGGGATTTATTGTTATCATAATTCGGCTGCCACTGTAGAAAATTGCAGAATTTACAGTAATACTACTGCACAAAATGGTGGTGGATTAGGTGTATTTAATAGTTCAAGCCTTGAATTAAGAAGTTGCCTTATTTATGGCAACACAGCATTATTAACTGGTGGTGGTATCAGTGTTTCCAGCGGTTCTGTTCATATTGATAGATGTTCAATTTCAGATAACTGCACCGATTCAATTGGTGGAGGCATTTATACTTTTAATTCAAGACTTAATCTCGATAATTCCATAGTTGAAGGTTCAAGAGGAACCAACGGCGTTTATTTATCCGCTCCATCAGTTCAATCAATTAATAATTGCGACTTTTCGAATAATCAAGGTGGTGATTTTGGCGGTGTGGTTCCACCATATTATGGTCAGTTATGCAGAGTGAACACCAATGGCGACTCGTGCGATTTTTACTACAATATTTACCTTGTTCCCCTATTCGTCAATCCCGACAGCGGTGATTATCGACTCCAGTGGAACTCCCCCTGCATCGACGCCGGAGACCCTGCCAGCCCCTTCGACCCGGATTGTACCATCGCCGATATCGGAACGTTTTATTTCGACCAGAGTATCTTAAGGTTACGCTTGATTCCATCCGTAATTCCAGTCAACATCCCAGCAAGTGGAGGCGACTTCATTTTCAATATTGGAGTTGATAATCTGCTCTCTCGGGTGTTATACATAGATGTCTGGACTGAAGCCATTCTTCCCCGTGGGTGTGTTCAAAGTCCTTTGTTATTGCGGACTCAAGTAGGATTTCAACCGGGAATAACTCAGTCTCCTGAAATTACTCAATATGTTCCCGCGAACGCTCCACCAGGCAACATCCAATATATTGGGAAAGCGGGTTATCCTGATACAGTTTACGCCGGTGACAGTTTCTATGTAATCAAACTCCCCGGCGACGCTCCTCCCGCGCACAATTTAGGCTGGGCTTGTTCCGGCTGGGACGATGATGAAGAAAACACTGCAATCCTGCCTTCGGAATTTGCCCTTCATCCTTCCTATCCCAACCCCTTCAATCCCGCCGCAGCACTCCGCTTCGACCTGCCGAAAGCGTGCGAGGTTAGGCTGACGGTTTACGACATCGCGGGACGGGAGATTGCGGCGCTGGCGGAAGGTTTCTATCCCGCCGGGCGTCATTCGACGCTTTTCGATGCCTCTGGTATGGCCAGTGGTGTTTATTTCGCGCGGCTTCAGGCGGGGGAATTTTCGCAGACGCGAAAATTGCTTTTAATAAAATAATTTATAAATATATCGATGACACCTCATCGAGAGTCACGATTTAGCCGAAGCGCCGAAATCTTTTTACAATAAACAGAGGACACAAAATGAAAACTGTTATCACTTCTTTTCTGGTGGTATTGACCGCCGCCGCCTTGGGATATGCCCAGTTCGGGCCACT
>CAYQZD010000007.1:0-59148 GCA_964421875.1 uncultured bacterium | reverse complement strand
TTTATTGATGGTGTAGGTCATCCCTCGGGAACTTTTTAACATAGGGGAATGACAGAAGTGATATAAGCTGACTTAATTTAGGTAAAGTAATACTATTGCTGAATAATAATGATATAGAATTGTACACACATATGCGACTTTAAGAAATGTAAAGTGAGACATCAATTATCTATCTTTAATACAGAATCGAGTACTAACTAAACTGAGGTCGGAATTGAGGAGAGAATTTATAATAACCGCCATAATTTGTCTCATCGCTATCTGCAGTATGCAGTTGCAGGGTGAAGTCCGCCCGGCGGATAAATCTATGCTGTCTCGCGGATTGGCGAGGACCTTTGCCGAGTTGCATCCCGGTGAGACCGCTCCGGTGTGGGTATTTTTCAGCGACCGGGGGTTGTCGGAGGCTGAAATTTCCGATGGGGTGGAGCGGGCTTCGAGGATTTTACCGGATAGAACCATTCGGCGCAGGGCGAAGGTTAACCTTAGCGGAGCAGATGAGCTGGATTTGCCGGTGAAGGGGGAATATATCGCCTATGTGGAAACTACGGGAGCGCGCTTGCGAGTGGCGACGCGCTGGTTCAACGGAGTCAGCGTGGACGCTACTCTGGAGCAGGTAGAAATAATATCGGCGGCGGAGTTTGTGAGGGCGGTCAAACCGGTGGGGCGGGGACGGCGCATCGATGTGTCGGACTATGGTTTCGATTCGTTCATACCGGTTCGGAGCGATAATACGGATTACAACTACGGACCTTCCCTGCCGCAGCTTGCGCAAATCAATGTCGTAGAACTTCACGACCGGGGGATTACCGGCGCCGGGGCTCTGGTTTGTCTGCTGGACACCGGCTGCCGTACTTCTCACATCGCTTTTCAGGGTATGAACATCGTTGCCACCTGGGATTTCATCAACGGCGATTCCATAGTTTATAATGAGCCCGGCGACCCAGAGCATCAGCATGACCATGGAACCTATACGCTTTCGGCCTGCGGATCTGCGGTTGAGGGTCAGTTATATGGGCCTGCATTTGGCGCATCATTTCTGATGGGCAAGACGGAGGCGACTAATTATGAGCTGCCCATAGAGGAAGATTTCTATGTCGCGGGTTTGGAATGGGCGGACAGTTTGGGAGCGGATGTGGTTTCGACCTCTCTGGGTTATATCGACTGGTACACCTGGCCCGATTTGAACGGGGATAGCTGCGTGACCACCATCGGAGTCGATATTGCGGTTTCGCGGGGGATAGTGTGCGTCACTGCGGCGGGGAACGAGCGGACTTCGAATTGGGGGCACATCATTGCTCCGGCGGACGCGGACAGCGTGATTTCGGTGGGGGCGGTGGAAATCGACAGCACTATCGCCGGCTTCAGTTCACCCGGTCCCAGCTATGACGGGCGGATAAAGCCCGAAGTCTGCGCTTTAGGGGTGGGGACCAGGTGCGCCGACCCTCGGGATAATACTCGATTCCGCAACGCCAATGGCACTTCGCTCTCGACTCCTCTGGTGGGAGGGGTAGTCGCTTTGCTGTTGGAGGCACATCCTCGCTGGACTCCGATGAAGGTGCGGGAGGCGTTAATGATGACCGCTTCCCAGGCGCGTTACCCTGACAACGATTTCGGCTGGGGGATTGTGAACGCTTTTGACGCCGCCAAAAGGAGTTATTACCCCATCTGGGACAGCAGTATTCCTCCGCAGGATTCACTGACGGTTGATATCGATTCCACTATCACATTCAGCGGCGCCGCATCCGATTTGGATGGAGATCCGTTGAGCTACCGGCTGGAGGTGGGGGATTCGGTTTACGCTTCAAGGGATACGGGTTTTTTTCAGGTCACTTTCAGTCATCCCTGTGTGCAGACAGTGCGGATGATTGTGGAGGATGTGATTGGATACGCGGATACCGTATCCTGGGTAGTGACGGTGGAGAATTTGAGTTCTGCGGCGGAGCGTGGGGTCGAGGTTCCGGGGGAGTTTTCGCTGAAGGCTTATCCTAATCCCTTCAACCAGCATTCGCTGGTCTCTTATACTGTCGAGCGTCCCGGTTATGTCCGGCTGTCGGTATATGACATTACCGGGCGGGAAGTTGCGGTTTTGGCGGAGGGATTTTATCCTGCGGGGAGGCACGAAGTAGGATTTGATGGGACAGGATTGGCGAGCGGGGTGTATTTGGCGCGGCTGGAGGCCGGGGAACTTTATGATACGGCGAAGCTTTTACTCTTGAAGTAGTCATTATTTATAATATGGTTTTGACTCGGTGGAGGAAGGAATGAAGAGATTTCAGCTTTGTTTTTGGTTAATGACTTTCATCACTTTCTCATCCTTTGCGGTTGAAGGCGATGTTTGCAGCGACCAGACCGTCCTCTGGTGGTATGATTTAAACGCTCCTTCATTCGGCTCCGCGGCAGTTGACGATATCGACGGCGATGGGTATGCTGAAATTGTATTCGGCTGTTATTTCAACGATGAACGCATCCACGCCTTGAATGGGGAAAACGGGACATTGCACTGGTCCTACAGCACCGGGGGCTGCAACGACGCTTCCCCGGTAATCGCCGATGTGGATTTAGATAACGAATTGGAGGTGGTGGTTCCGGCGTCCTCACCTTACAGAGTTTATTGTTTCGACGGGAGGACGGGAAGTATCGAGTGGCAGACTTCCACAGGCTATCCGAATTGCATCGATTCTCCTCCGGCGGTGGCGGATGTGGATAATGACGGTCGTCCGGAGGTTATACTGGGCACTTTTTACGGGAATGTATTTTGCTTGAACGGCGAGGATGGGAGTATTTGCTGGCAGGTCAATCTGGGCGCCAACAGCTATATCCAGTCCGGACCTAATATTTTGGACTGCGACAGCGACGGCCAATTGGATGTGGTAGTGGCTCAATGGCTTGGCGATTACCGGGTTTACGCGTTGCGGGGGAACGATGGTTCGACGCTCTGGTTTTCGAGTCTGCCTGAGGACAATATGTATCACGGCGGTTCTTTCGCCGATATCGATGAGGACGGGAGACCGGAAATCGTCATCGGTTGTTACGACGGTGATGTGTACGCATTCAACGCCGAAGACGGCAGCCTTTTATGGGAATATCAGGGCGTCTTGTATGTTGGCGCGCCGACTTCAATCGCGGATTTGAACAATGACGGTCATCTCGAAATCGTATTCACTTCATACACATCGCTGAAGGTTCTTTCCCATACGGGCGTTTTGCTTTGGACTCACTCCACTGGAGGCAGCATCTTTCGGGGGGCGGCGATAGCCGATGTTGACGGCGACGGTATTCTCGATGTGGTTTTCGGGTCGGATGACGGAATACTCAGGGCGCTTAGGGGCAGCGACGGGGGAGTAGTGTGGGCGCACAATCTGCAGCTTCACTATGGCCGGACTTTCGAGATGGACCACGCTCCGGTCATCGCCGATTTCAACAATGACGATTCGCTGGACGTCTTCATTATCGGGGGCTACGGGACTTCCTCGAATCCAACTTTGAATCATGGCCGGGGGTACGCACTCACCGCCGGGAGGGGTTCCGGTCCCGGCTGGCCGATGTTCAGGCACGATAAGGCGCACAGCGGATGTTTCCATTATCAAGAGAGCGCCGTATCCATTGTTTTGACTCCTCATAATCCGCCAATAACTATTCCTCCTAACGGAGGCGGCTTTGTTTACGAAGCCTCACTCCGGAACAATTCCAGCGCTCCCCTCAATTTCGACGCCTGGACGATGGCGACACTGCCTGACGGGCGTGAATACGGGCCGCTGTTATTGCGGCAGGGTTTGACCATTGGCGCGGGCGATACGCTCAGTAGGGTACTGGCACAGAGCGTTCCTGGCAATGCTCCGGCGGGAAGGTATGTGTATGCGGGTTTTGTTGGCTTGTATCCCGACAGCGTAGCCGGTTCCGACAGCTTTCCGTTTGAAAAAACGGCGGGGGAAGGCGCGTTCAGTTATAATCAGGGGTGGGAGCTCTTCGGTTGGGATGTCGAGGAGGGGATTACAAAGGCTTCGGCGAATGAATCAATGTTGATTGCAAATCCCAATCCTTTTAACGCTCAGGTAGCTGCGAGTTTCGAGATGCGAGATGCGAGTAGGATAAAACTGTCGATTTTCGACATTACCGGGCGGGAAGTTGCGGTTTTGGCGGAGGGATTTTATCCTGCGGGGCATCATTCGATGTTTTTCGATGCCTCCGGCATGGCCAGTGGTGTTTATTTCGCGCGGCTGGAGGCCGGGGGAAAAATCGATACTCGGAAATTGCTGTTGGTGAAGTAAATGGCTCCTCGCTATTTTGTATGGGTAAATAACTGTGGATGGTCTCTACCATGTTTTTTCCGAACCGCTGATGAAGAAATGATTTACGCTGATTACGCTGATATTCCGCACGATTTCAGCGCTCATACGTTGTTTCGACGACGATGTGATTGTCTTTATCACCCAAGTCAGCATTACAATTGGCGTTGATTAGTTTTTGATTAATCTAAATTACTCACACGATTCAGTGAAGAACCAAATTAATCCTGTGTAATCGTGTGAAGGGTCTGAAGAATGTGGCGAAAAGCGGTTTCGATTGTTCTGATATTTGTCACTATGGGGATGAATCTGTCCTGCGTGAGAGTAATTGTCCCCGGCGACAAGATTAAGATAAAGAAGATTCGCAGGAGTGCGTCTTTCATAGCTGTCAGACCTTCAAGGGCGACGATGAAGGACGGTTCTCTCATTTATTATCGGGAGGGTTTCACCGCCAAAACCGACACGATTTTTGCCGCAGGTATAAAGTACAGCGCTACCGGGGATGATTCCGCCGAAGTTTCGGCGGTTTCTTTAGGTGATATCAGGAGGATTGAGTATTATCAGGTGGAATGGGAACTGAATCAAGGTTGGCAATTATTATTAGGAATTACAATTATTTTCGCGATTTGTTTTGGTTTACATAGTATTCCGCCTCCTGAAAAAATCTATGTCTCCACCATAATCTATAGCCTTTCAAATGAAGAATGGCATTTGATAATGTATGGTCAGCTTTGTTAGAATTGCTATGGTGATTGCTTTCATTTCTATTTCAGACTCTAATCGGAAAGGAATGAAATGAAACTCAGGATTTTTTTAACTATTATCGCCGGTGGGGCGCTTATCTGCGCTCAGGTGTGGGCGATGACCGGTGAATTCGATGTTGGCGGGGGTGCGAACCACTTTCCCACTATCATTGCGGCGGTGGATTCGCTGCGTGCTGACGGGTTGACGGGGCCGGTGACTTTCAACGTTTATCCCGGCACTTATGACGGGCAGGTGAACATTTCGCACGACATCGCCGGGATGGGTCCGAACAATCCGCTGGTGATACGGGGGGCGCCGGGATTGGCGATGCCGGTGGTTACCAATGTCAGCGGGACGGGCTACACCGAGGGGATGGGATTTTTCCTGACTTCGGTGCAGTATGTCACCATCGAAGGGTTCGAAATCAGCCAGATTGACTACGCCGGTATCAAGGTTTACCGGGTTACGGGGGGGGATTCCAGCCGTCATTGCACCATCCGAGGGAACTATGTCCACAATTTTCTTTCCACGATGCAGAATTTCGGGGTGGCGGTGTTTCACAGCGTCGACTGCGAGGTGTATGACAATATCACCGACGGGGGTTACACCGGGCTTTATATTTTTGTGGCGACGCGGTGCAAGACCTACAACAATATGTCTATGAACGCCCGCTCCAACGGGATTCGGTGTATGTACGGAGGCAGTAATGAATTCTACTACAATTCGGTTTACTTAGCGGGTCCCTGCGCCTGTGAAAACAGTTTTTCCGAGAACAATATTTTCAAGGACAACATTCTTTACAACGGCGGCAGCGCCTACTCCAATAAAGTATATTATGTCAACGGCGAATCGACTGCCGCCTCTATGGTGTCCGACTATAACGACCTGTATGCTCCCAACGGCGCGTCCGTCGTCCGCTGGCTGAATGTTTATCACTCAACGCTTGCGGCTTACCAGTCGGTTTCGGGGCTGGACTCAAACAGCCTCAGCGATGAGCCCTGCTTCATAAGCAATATGGGCGACCTGCATATCGACACCCAGCAGAATTCTCCGGTGGACAATATGGGAGTTCCCATTCCCGGCATTTCGGTCGATATCGACGGCGACACCCGCGACCCGATACATCCCGATATCGGCGCGGACGAGTTCACTTCGGGAAATCCCAACCTGCTGAATTTGACGATGACGCCGCTTAATCCGCCGATATTAATCCCCGGGAACGGGGGGAGTTTCGGATACGATTTGGAGATTTCATATCTGGGGGGAAATCCGCTGGTGGCGGACGGGTGGGTTTATGCGGTTCTGCCCAACGGATTCAATTATTACACGATTATCCGGCCCGGACTGAGTATCCCGCCCGCCGGCACGATAAGCCGCCGCTTGACTCAGAGCGTTCCCGGACAGGCTCCGGCGGGGAATTATCTCTATGTGGCGTCATTGGGGACTTATCCCAATGTGGTTACGGTGTCGGACACCTTTCTCTTTGTCAAATCTGCGGGAGAGTGCAGTTTCAGCGGAGACCGGGGGTGGGAGCTATTGGGATGGGATGATGGTACTGATATAGCTGAGGTTCCGGCGTCTCATTTAATGCTGACAGTTAATCCCAATCCTTTTAACGCTCGGATAGTTGCGAGATTCGAGCTTCGAGATGCGAGTAGGATTAAACTATCGGTTTTCGATATTACCGGGCGGGAAGTGGCGGTGTTGGCGGAGGGATATTACAGCGCGGGGACGCATCGGGTCGTTTTTGAGGGGAGGGGATTGGCGAGCGGGGTTTATTTGGCGCGGATGGATGTGGGCAAGACTAATAATACTAAGAAGTTGATATTAATGAAATAATATCAGATTACTTCTAGAAAATGAGAAATTAGATTGAATAAAGAAAATTTTGATTATCTCGGAATTGAACCTATCACAGGCCCGGTTCCGCCCAAAAAACAGGGCGCTCGCAGGCACTATGGCGTGCACCCATATTTTACAAGACGGAGTTATAATGTAGTCCAAGAGTATATCAAGAGATTTACTCAAAGAGGCGACCTTGTGGTTGACCCATTCGGCGGTTCAGGAGTTACCGCTGTTGAAGCATTAGTACTCAGAAGGCGCGCGGTTCATATAGACCTTAATCCTTTAGCGAATTTCATCGCTGAATGTATCGCGGTCGCTCCGGTTGACATAGATGCTCTTACAAAGGAGTATGAAAGGGTCATAGGAGAGTGCACGCCTTATTTATCGAAGCTGTCGAAAATGGAAAACAAGGAAGTGGAAAAACTTCCCATTAAAGATTGGTATCCAAAAGATGTTCGTTTGCCGCTAAATGCGGATAGAAGGTTCGTTCATCAACTATACAGTCCCCGGCAGTTGAGGTCTCTATCTAAGATTAGAGCTTCAATAATGAAAACCAATGATGACATTATAAAAAATTTACTAATGTATGTTTTCTCAGCAACTATTACTAAATGCAATCTGCTATTTAGCAGCACCAAAGGTAGGATACCATCCAGAGGAAATACTTCTCCAATACAAGTATACCGATATTGGATACCACCTAATCCGGTAGAACTTGATTCATTAAATGAATTTAATAGTAAATTCAAGAAGTTCATAGAGGCAAAGCGTGAGACAAATCTTGAAATAAGTGATTATTATTCATCGGATAATATTAAAATATTGCGAGGCGACGCGGCAAATCTTAAAAATGAAATAGATGAAGAATCGGTTGATTATATTTACACTGACCCTCCTTACGGCGCGAATATCGATTATTTAGGGCTTTCCACGATGTGGAACGCCTGGCTGGGTTTTGAGGTGGATGATGAGGACAAACAAGCGGAAGTGATTGAAGGCGGTGATTTGCAGAAAACAAAAAATGAATACTGCGGACTGCTTCGCCAGAGTATTTACGAAATATTCCGTATTTTAAAATTCGACCGGTGGTTTTCTTTAGTGTTCGTTCATAAAGATCCATTATTTTGGGATACAATCATTAAAGCCGCCGAATCCTGCGGTTTCGAGTATGTGAATATGGCGGTGGTAAAAGCGGGAATAGTGTCTTATCATAAACATAAAAATCCACTCAAGGTTCTATCTAGTGAAATGGTTATCAATTTTGTAAAAAAGCGTCGTCCGCGAGCTTTGGCTGTTACTAAAGTGGGAATTAAGACAGTGGACTTTATTTTGAATTCGGCTGAACTATCTATCGCCGCAAGGGACGGGGGCGCTGGCACAGATGAAATTTATGAAGATTTAATACCGAAACTAATTGAGAATGGGCTTCTATCAGAACTAAAAGATAAAATATCCGATTTTACTCCATTATTAGCGGATAAATTTGATTTTGACGCTAAAATTGGAAAATGGAGCATTATTCCAAATACTAAATTAGGCGGTTTTGTTCCAATCGACTTGCGAATTCGTTTCTACATCGAATCATATTTAAATCAGTGCCGGCGTAAAGGGATAAAAGCGACACTGGAAATGATTTGGGCGAATATCATTCCTTTGTTAAAAAACGGCGACCAGCCATCCGACCAAAAATTAATTACAGAATTAAACAAGATTGCCGAACCTTATGAGGGCAAATATTATAGAATAAGGAAAGAACTGCAAAGAGAATTATTTGATAAAGAAGATTTGTATAAACGACCAATTAAATATAAATTGCCTGAATGGCTTGTAGAAAACGAAGATGATATTGAGCATAATGAAATTATCCATAGACTTGCCTTGTTGTGTAACGATGTGGGATTGAGGACTTTGGTTGGTTTAAATGAGAGAAAGTCGGGGAATTACGCGAAAAAACTAACTGATATAAGCATTTCAAAGCTTCCGAGAGGGCTTGGACTAAAACCCTATAGCCGAAAAAAAGTAGAGCAAATAGATCTGATTTGGTTCGACGCAGCCGGTTTTCCCGCTTATGCCTTTGAAATTGAGAAAACCTCCTCTATAACCTCTGCGATTGAGAGATTTATTGAATTGTTAAAGATATCTATTAGAGTGTCAGGAAAGACTATAATTGTATGTCCGTCTTCAAGAAGGAGAAAATTAGATGAAGTTTTGACTGAATCACCATACATTGGCTCTCCTATGTTTATGGAAAATAAAATTAAATACTTATATTTTAAAGATGTTGTGGATATTTATAGTAGTTATCGCAAATCCGCGCAAAGAATGGAGGCACTGGTAGTCGAAATAAGAAAAAGACTAAAGTCACCAAGTTGAAATATTTTTAATTAAAACAATGTTTGATGTATCCATGAGAACAATTTCATTTTCCGTACTCATATTAGTATTCTACATACTATTAGGAGTTTCTTCTGCTCAGATTCCTCTGCGAGGGCCTCAATCGGGGACGCTGGAGGCGGAGATTTATCATGTCATCGATACCATCTCGGTTCTTGAGGAGGACTCGCTGGTGATTCAGCCGGGGGCGGTCTTTATTTTTCAGGGGAGTCACCGGTTCTACATCTACGGTTATCTGCGGGCGGAGGGGACGGAGGCTGACAGCATTTTTTTCTTACCCGACCCGAATTTTGAAGGGGGCTGGGGCAGCGTTATTTTCCAGGCTGGTTCCAGCGACAGCAGCCGGCTGGCTTACTGCTATTTCACCGGGGCTTTCGCCAGCGCGGTGAACATTTATCACACCGGGGTGAGCATCTTTAACTGCACGGTAACCGGCAACCGGGCCAACTGGGGTGGGGGGATATACTGTTCGGGGAACTCGACTCAGGTTCCGATAAGAATTTTCGATTGTGTGGTTACCGACAATTGGTGTGTTCACAACGGGGGGGGGATTTACTGCACTCGCTGTCCGGTGATAATCAAGAACTGTGTGGTAACCGGTAACTATTGCAATATGGCGGGGAGCGGCAGCGGTATGGGCGGCGGGGGAATCTGCCACAATCACGGCGCCACGGGGCGTATCGAGCGGTGTTTGGTGGCTAACAATTACACCGGGGAGTACGGGGGGGGGATAAGCTGCAACGACAATTCCAATTCTACTATAATTAACTGCACGGTGTACGGGAATGAGGCGGGTTACTCCGCCGGGGGGATTTTTGTGGGTTTCTCGTCGGTAATGATTGTGAATACGATGATTAATTTCAACAGAGGTCCCGCCGGTATTGGAGTCAACAATTCTCCGGAGGCGCGGATAGAGTTTTGCTCCTTTTATAAGAACAAAGCCGGGTATGTTCGGGGGAACACTATCCCTTCTGAAATTGGGGTGTTAGCCTTGGTGAACTTTAACGGCGATTCTTGCGATGAGTATTATAATATATTTATGGATCCGTTGTTGGAAAATCCTTTGGGCGGGGATTTCCGCCTGCAGGATGGTTCCACGTGTATTGATGCAGGGAGTCCGGAGACTCCGCTTGATCCGGACGGGACGGTGCCGGATATCGGGGCTTATTATTTTCATCAGAATCCGGTGTCGCTGCGCCCGGCGGGTGAGGTTCCGGAGGGTTTCATAATTTTTTCCGCCTATCCTAATCCTTTCAACGCTTCTACAGCTCTCAGCTTCAAGCTTCAAGCTGCAAGTCAAGTCAGGCTCGCAATCTACGACATCGCCGGGCGGGAGGTTGCGGTCTTAGTCGATGGATTCAGGCGCGCCGGGAGGCATCGGTCGGTATGGGAGGCGTCGGGGGCGCCCAGCGGATTGTATTTTGCGAGTTTGAGGATTAGCAATAGACAGGTTGTTCGGAAGTTAATGTTGTTAAAGTAGCTTGACATAAAGTCATTTCAGGCAAGTCGGATTTATACTGCGCTAAAGACCTGTCAGAACAGTATAATCGCAGAATCGCCCGATTGCTTCATCCGCCGTACGGCGGATTTGCAATGACAATTTATAATATTCTGAATTCCCTCGCTATAGCGCGGGAACGAAGAGAAATCGATTTCTGGAGACTTGAGACACGAGCCCCAGGACTTTTTTCCAATACATAACCGGGAATTTTAGAATTGCACTTATGGTTCACTGAAGAGCACACGAAGAACGTGCGGTTTTCGTTAAAGGTCAAAGAGCATCTGTATCATCACCAGTCGGAATATCAGATGGTGGATGTGATAGACACACTTGAGTTTGGACGAATACTTATACTTGACGGTTTGGTGATGCTGACGGAGCGGGACGAAGCGGCTTATCATGAGATGATAGTTCACCTTTCAGCCTTCACCCATCCTCATCCGCGGCGAGCGCTGGTGGTTGGCGGCGGTGACGGGGGATCGGTGCGTGAACTATTGAAGCATTCTTCCATCGAATCGGTCGATTTGGTGGAAATCGATCGGGAAGTGGTCGAGGTTAGCCGGAAATATTTACCGGGATTGTCTTCCGGTTTTGACGACCCTCGGGTCAATTTGTTTTTTGAGGACGGTATAGGTTTCGTTGAGGGAGTAAAATCCCGCTACGACCTTGCGGTGGTGGATTCCATCGATCCGGTGGGATCTGCGGTGGGGTTGTTTGAAAAACCGTTCTACCAGAGCGTGTTTGAGGCGCTCACTGATGAAGGTATAATGACCGCTCAAGCTGAATCCCCTCTCTACGATCGTCATATTTCTCGGGGGATGTTGGCGAAGCTAAAGACCATTTTTCCGGTAGCGCTGCCCTACCTTTCAGTCATTCCAACCTATCCTTCGGCTCTCTGGACATTTATCATAGCTTCAAAGTCCCGGCATCCGCTGGAGGATTTCAGAGAAGAAGCGGCGATGGAATTGGATGGCAGGCTGAATTATTATAATAGCGGAATCCATCGGGCGGCCTTCGCTCTGCCCGGTGAACTGTTACGTTATTACGGGGAGGGGGAATAAACCTACTCCCCTTTTTTTATTCAGATTCATTCTTTCCTTTGTTTCTGCTGTCCAGCACTCGTCTCACGGTTTGCAGCATCTGCTCCATTCGATACGGTT
Source organism: uncultured bacterium (assembly GCA_964421875.1). Lineage (GTDB taxonomy): Bacteria > Electryoneota > Tariuqbacteria > Tariuqbacterales > Tariuqbacteraceae > CAYQZD01. The sequence goes on along the minus strand of CAYQZD010000007.1, from coordinate 47,218 downwards.
TCTGCACAAATCCTTTAGCTCCCGATTCCAACAACTCTTCCACCGGTCCACCTTTATCGAAACCGCTGGAGATAATGACCGGCAGGTCCGGATTAAGTTTCAGGAGGTCTTTGAGGGTTTCTCTGCCGGATTTGCGGGGCATAGACAGATCGAGGATAACCAGTTCAATTCTTTTCTTTCCACGCCGGTAGATTTCTATGGCATTCACTCCGTCGGTGGCTAAGACCACTTTGTAGCCAAATTCTTCCAGTACTGATTTTCCCAGGTTTCTGACAATTTCCTCATCATCGGCTAGAAGTATGGTTTCTTTTCCGCCTTTGATTTCATCGGTGGTGATGGGTTCTTCCGGTATCAGCTCTTCTCTGGCTCGAGGCAGGTAAATTTCGAAGGTAGTCCCTATATCCGGTTCGCTGGAGACAGCGATCCATCCAAGGTGAGCCTTAACGATGCTATACACCATCGCTAATCCCAATCCGGTTCCTTTTCCGTGGGTTTTGGTGGAGAAGAATGGTTCGAAGATTCGTTCCATATGGTCGGATTCGATGCCGGCTCCGGTGTCAGCGATTGCGATTCGGACATATTCACCACTTTTTACGTCCTGATAATCCCTGGCCATTTCCTCGCTGACATAGTAGTTTTCGCTTTTCATAGTGATTTTTCCCCCGTTGGGCATCGCATCGCGGGCGTTTACCAGGAGGTTCATCAGCACCTGGTTCAGTTGTCCGGTGTCCGCTTTCACCACCCAGAGTTGGGATTCTTTTTGTGAGACGATTTCAATTCGGGGGTCGATGGTTCTGCTGAAGAGTTCGAAGGTTTCATCGATACAGTCGTTGATGTTGGCCGGTTTGGGCTGTTCCATCCGCCTACGGCCGAAGGCGAGGAGCTGTGCGGTGAGTTCCGCCGCTCTTTCCGCGCTTTTTTGGACTCGTTCGAGGTCTTCCCTCATAGGATCTTTCGACTGGAGTTTCCGTTGGAGGAGTTCGACGTTTCCCATAATACCAGTCAAGAGGTTATTGAAGTCGTGTGCGATGCCTCCAGCCAGGGTTCCCACCGCTTCCATTTTCTGCGCTTGACGCAATTGCATCTCCAGGGTTCGGTAATTGGTCAGGTCCAGGCACATCACTACTGCTCCGATGACTTTTCCTTCTACCCCCCATCGGGGCGAGGCGAAGATTTCCAGAAAGCGGGTTTGTCCGGAATGAGACCTATATTCCACTTCCGCGCCCTCGACCACTTCCCCAGCCACTACTCGGGCAAAAATATCTCCGCCATTGACATTGCGAAACAGGGGGACATCCTGGAAGTGTTTACCGATATATGATGATGACCGTACCTCCGGCAATCCCAACATTCGATAGATTGCGGGATTTTCGTAGATGATTTTTCCTTCGGCGTTCAGGTAGAGTATGCCAACCGGGGAATGTGTTACGATGCCTCGGTTGAAGGATTCCGAGGTTTTCAAGGCTTGCTCGGTTTGCAGGCGCCAGAGAATCGCCGCTGTTTCCGCCCCCAGGGTTTTCAGCAGCGAGATACCTCCGGCGTCAAGCTTCTTTTCGGTGGATGTTGAGAGAGTGATAAAACCCACCAGAGATTCTTTGAAGCGCAGGGGCGCAATGTAGATATGTTTTATTTCATGCTCTATTCCGATTTGATGGATGAATGAGGGGTCGGCTTTGTTTGGTATTACAAAAGAAACGAACTCGTTTAAGAGGTTTTCCTGGAGACTTTCCAGCGGTATTTGTTCCAAAGATGCGGCTTGTTTTTCTGTGATTCCTTTATAGTTTTTCAGCTGAGCGTTTTTTCCATCTTCATCAATAATAAAGATTCCGCCTTTTTCCAGTCCGGTCATAGAAAAGGCAGAGTTTAATATCAGGGGCAGCATATCTTCCATCGTATAGGTGGTGTTCAGCTTCACAATCAGGTTTCGTAATTCTTCCGCTTCTCTAAAGGAACGGTCTCTTGCTTCCTCGGCCCTTTTTTGATTGGTGATGTCTCTGAAGACGGCGAAAGAACCTGAATATTCTCCGTTTTCAGCCCACAAGGGTGAGGCGGTGATATGGACTATCCTTTTCTCTCCGTCCGAGCGAGTTATGACAATGTCATATCCGCTTTTTATGCCACGTTTCCGAATTTTAGTTTGCTGCAGGATGGTTTTAAAGTGCTCTTCGTCCATAAATTCGGATAGACTATGCGCTAACAATTCCTTCTCCGGCCGGCCTAAAAGTTCCTCCATTGCAGGATTTACAAAGGTAAAGCGTTCATCAAGGTCAGCCACGCCGATGCCTTCTCCCTGATTGACAATCAGCGTTTTGTATCTTTCCTGACTTTTATGCAATTCGATTTCAGCCTGTTTTCGGCGTGTAACATCGTAGAGAACATGTACACACCCTTCAATTTCGCCGTCCTGGTTCACCAGTGGTGTGACAGTGGCATAGAAGTCTCCATCTAATTGGTCTTCATGGAATTCATAATCATAGGATTTTCCTTCTCGAAGCATTTTCTCCATTTTACAGCCCGGCGGGGGAGTGTGGGATTTATGCACCAGTTCGTAACATTTTTTTCCCACAAGCTCTTGGGGAGTGGTGTTTAGTCTCTCTGCCATTGCCCGATTCGCTCTGAGGATTTGATGCTGATTGTCGAGGATAGCGATCAGGTCCGGGACTGCATCGAAGGTGCGTTCCCATTCCTGTTTGGCTTTTATTATGGCTGCTTCCGCTCGTTTCCGTTCTGAGATATCTTTATATACAGCCACTACTCCAGCGGCTTTATCATCGGAGCGAATGGGTGAACCGGCAACAATCACTTCGACCCGTCTGCCGTTTTTACAACAGCGGACGGTTTCGATAGGATGAATATCTCCGCCATTCAGGACCGATTTGGTGAAGGCGCGTGATTCTTCCAATTTATCGGGGCATACGACCAGTTCGTCAATGTTTATACCTACCGCTTCCTTTCGGGCATAGCCGAAGAGTTTTTCCGCGCCGGGATTCCATTCCACTACAGAATGGTTGCTGTCGAGGGTGATGATTGCGTCGGGCACTGAACGGAAGATGGCTTCCATATATTTACGGCGCTGTTCGGAGTCCTCTTCCAGTTCTTTTATTGCGCTGATGTTATCAAGAATCAGCAGTGCTTCGCTATTTTTTCGTTTGACACCGACTGCAGAGAATTTAAACCAGTTTTTTCGGTTTTTACCGGTTTCCAGTTCGACGATTTGGTTGAAGGTTGGTTCGGATTGGGCGAAGACCTTTTCCAAAGCCTTTAAAATAAGACATTCATTTCTGTTTTCCGCTTCCTCGTTACAGCAGAGAACACTGCAGTACGGTTTTCCCACGATTTCCGGAGTTGTGGAGGGGAATAGTTCGAAGAAACTGCGGTTGGCTTTCAGTATATTTAGTTCTTTGTCCAATACCAGGATTGCGGTGGGAATTGCTGCGATAATGTTGTCGTTGAACCGTTTTTCTTCCAGAGTGGTTTGTTCCGAAATTTGGCAGCGTGTCACAGCGTTTTCGGCGCGTTGCTTGGCGTGGAATAGCTGCTCCATTTTTCGGTATAGGAGATGGATAAAGAGGGCTAATCCGGCAGATAGGATCAATCCGAAGACGAGGATTAAATCTTTAAGAGTACTTTCTGCGCCGGACAGAAAGTTCTCAACCGGCGCCATACAAAGGGTCCATTTTCTTTCGAAGAATTCCAGTTCTATGAACACATATTCATCGTTTCCCTGGAGTAATTTTACAGATGTTGAAGAATTCATAGACTCATCGCTGTAGTAAATTATCCGTCCTTCTTCAAGCAGGATGAAATGCAGGGGACCTTCAACATCATGCGGCAGGCAGGCTTCAATCAGGGGTTTAATTTTGAAGACACCGTTCAGGTATCCTGCAAGAGCGCCTTTCTTGGTGATGACGGGCCAGTAACTGGCGACACCCTGCCCCCCTTGGTAGAGTTCAACAACCGGAGTGATGGCGTAAACTCTGGTTTTTTCGGCTTGATTAAAGGTATCTCTCACGCGTGTTTCCGGGTGCTGACGCAGGTCTTTGTTCAAAGCGGCGCGGTTAGGCTCCTCCGGATATACTCTTCTGATTATTCCTTCCGAATCAATCCAATTAATAGCTTGAAATCCGGTAAAACTTGCCATAATGATTGAGCTATGATAGGTGAAGTACTTCTCCACCCATCCGGACCAGCCGAGTCTTTCGCTGGCCAGGGTTTGCAGGATTTTCAGTCTTTGTTCGAAGGCGTCTTCCAGTCTGAACGCCACTTGATGCGCCAGACCTTCGGTATGTTCTCGTATCAGGCGCTTTTGATGTTCGAAGTCCTTCAGCCAGATAAGGATACTGATTCCGGCGAAGAAGGTGAAAACGATGAGCGGAAGCAGTTTTTTAATTATTTGTTTCAACGCTATCACTCTGATAAGTAGTTATTGATGATGAGACTATAAGGTTTTCATAGGAGACTGCCTATCGAGGGATGTTCTAAGTTGTCAGTCAGATTAAATGTTCCGAAGGGATTAGGCGGTTTTTTCCTTCCTTCATCACGGCATATTGGAAATTCTTGACCAGGGAATAAGCGCCGACCTCACCGCTGATATTCATCGCGATGAAAGCGAGCTGCCATTTTGGTTTATCCTTATGCCTTGCCGCCACCCTTTTTATCGCTTCCCTACAGGCTTCGGCGGGGGAGGCTCCCCTCCGCATTTCCTCAACCACCAGGAAAGCGCCGCAGACCTTGATACATTCTTCGCCAATGCCGGTGGCAGCGGCTCCTCCAACTTGATTGTCCACGTATAATCCTGCCCCGATAATAGGGGAGTCTCCCACGCGGCCGTGTATTTTCCATGCCAGTCCGCTGGTGGTGCAGGCACCTGCCATTTCGCCGTAGTTATCCAGTGTCAGCAGGCCGATAGTATCATGGATATCAGCATTGAGTTTATCTTTTTCAGCGAGCCATTTTCTCCACCTCTCCTCCGCTTTTTTTGTGAGCAGGTTTTGTTTCTTGAACCCGTACTTTTCCGCGAAGGCTTCGGCGCCCTCACCCGCTAACATAATATGTTTGGTCTTTTCCATTACTTTTCGGGCTACGGAGACTGCGTTGGCATAGTTTTGGAGAAAGGCTACCGCTCCCGCGTTTCCCTTGCTGTCCATAATACAGGCGTCAAGCGAAACCTTCCCCTCTCTGTCGGGGAGTCCTCCATAGCCCACGCTCATCACTTCGGGGTCATTTTCCGAGATATTCACTCCTTTTTCCGCAGCGTCCAATGCGTTTCCGCCGTTCTCCAATTCCTTCCAGGCTTCGAGGTTTGCGGCGAGTCCGTGTTTCCAGGTGGATATTACCAAGGGGGAGCCTTTCAGTCTTTTTTTCTGGGGTTCGGCAGCGAGGAGACCGGTTTCCCGGAGCAGCCCTGCGCTAATCCCGGCGGCGCCCACTCCTTTGAGAAATCCTCTTCGGTTGATATCCGAGGCCATTTTTTTGTCCTCTTTTTGTTTCGATTAAATAACCGACCTGAGCTCAATTGAGGATTTATTCACGACTATCCTCAATTAGCGGTACAGTGTAGAGATCATCTAATAGCTTTCTGACATTGCCGGTATTTTCAAGAGAGTGTTGACAAACAACTTTCACTTTAACTTAATATTATTATATTCAAACACTTGCGATTGTCATCCTGAACGCAGTGAAGGATCTCCAATTTACATTAAACTTATATTTAACAAGGAGATTCTTCGCTTCGCTCAGAATGACGATTCTATTCATTAACGCTCTCTTTCATAGGTATAATCAGTTTTCCGTCTCACCGAAGACATAACGCAGGAAGAATTTCTGTTGGATTTGTAACTTTGTATTTTTGCCTGCTTAGTATCAAACTAAACCATCATTCGATGGATTCTCTTTTCGAACCATTTCGCAACGAGGATGAAAATTTTCGGCTCGCTTTAAGCGCTACCGCTATTTTCAGAGTAAATATAACAATATCTTTATAAATATCAACAAAACCATCATTCGATGGGTTTTCCACGCTAACCATCGCGCGACTTAAAATGAAAATTCACGGTTCGCTTATAGACGCCGCCGCTATTTTCAGGGTAAACGGATCGGCGCTATTTATATTATCGGTATGGAGTCAGGATGTTTTACCGGAAAAAATTGGGTGAAACCGGTAAAGGTTCAGGTGAATCTGTCGATATAAGAAATAGGGGAAAAGTATTTAATCAAGGTGGTGTGTAAGTATGTTCCCTAAGGATTATCATTGGTTAGCGATATGTTTCTCTAATTATCACAATTAACATTTTAATGCCTGAGATGGCGGTCAAAGATATAAATACCAGACATCTCTTCTCCATTAGTCAGGTCAATGCCCTTACAGGAATTCCCAAGTCCACCATCCGTTTTTGGGAATATCAGTTTGAGGATTTTCTGAAGCCTTTGCGCACGGATGGCAATCAGCGCCGTTATGCCGGTTCGGACGTAGAATTCCTCAAAAAAATAAACCACCTGGTTAAAGTTGAAGGATTGACACTTGAAGGAGCCCGGAAACGTCTTGAAGTCGAGGGATGGGACGGGAACCTAAATTAGGAACATCATTGTGGTTTAGTCCTTCAGCGAAACCTCTCTGTCAGATTTATTCACTCTTTTCACTCCAATTATTCCTACACCTTTCCAATTATTCTTTTCCGATTAGTTAGTTTCCGCTGCCCAAGTCTCATCTTTGTGGCTTCGAATTCGCTGTTCAGCGGACTTTCTCGCGATGACGATTACGGAGTATTTCTTCAAACATTATTCAACAACCTGAATTATCAGGATTAGATACTTGAAATTATCCATTTTTATGGATAATTTATCAAGTTATGAATAATTCCAATCAAGACAAAGAAGTTGATTTGGAGGTTGGGAGAAGCCTCAGGTTGGGTATTATAGGATTGGGGCAGGCGGGCGGCGCCATCGCTCAGTCCTTTGCGTCGTTAGGGTACGAATGCATCGCTTTCAACACTTCGGAAAGCGACCTTAAGACCATCGACCTTCCCGACGAGAGCAGATTCATTCTTTCTCCGAAGGCCGGGGACGGCGCCGGTCGAGACCGTGAGACCGGCGGTAGGATCATCCGGTCTAACGCGCCGAAGATTTTAGAGATTGTGCGGAGGAAATTTCCCCGGAGTGAGCGGCTTTTGGTTTGCGGAGGATTGGCCGGAGGGACCGGAGGCAACTTAGGTAAGCTATGTGGAATCAGTTCCGAGCTGGGTTTGCCTGTCAGCGCAATCGGGGCTTTACCCTTTGAATTTGAGGGGACTTTGGACCGTTACAACGCGGTATTGGCTTTGCACGAGTTAATCCATTCGCCGCTTAATGGTCTCATTCTCATCCGCAACGATGCGCTTTTGGATCTATTCCCGGATTCAAATTTGGAAGGATTTCTTGGTCCATCCAACGATTATATCGCTGAGGGATTCGATTATTTCAACCGTATAAATCTGGATACCGAAGTATTCCCTTTTCAGTCTTTCGACGGTGAAGATATCAGGCGTATCCTTTCGAGCGGGGGGATTCAGGTTTTTGGCTCAATCGACAATTTCACAGTAAAGAACATAGCGGACCGTGTCGAGACGCTTGAACGATTGTTGTACCAAGAATCGCCCTGGCCCGAGGGAATCAGTTACAGCGAGGCCAAGACCGGGGGTTTGATACTATCGGCTCCTGAGGAATTTTTTCAGAATGAAAGAGTCGAATATTGGGCACAATGGATGGAAGCGTTTAGCGGATTAACCAGAGGCTGCGGCTGTTATTTTGGACTATTCAGGTCGCCTCCGGGTTCTCCGCTTAGATTGTCGGTAATTCTCACCGGACTGCCTCTCCCGGAGGGAGTGTATCAGATGATAGACAGCGTGCGGCTCGAAGCGAAACTTATGCGTCACAAACTCGACCGGGACATTGTCACCCTCGACACCTCGCCTTTGGAAAACCTTACCCTCTTCACTTCGGCGGCTGATTCCTGCGGGGAGCAAGAGTTTGGGGAAATGGAATCCGACCGGGAAACCGAGATTGAAATTCCCGATTCACGATTGGAGGAGGTGGATGTCATTTCAATGGGTCGGGAAAAGACGGAGGTGTCGAACGGATTGGAGACGATGGCGGAGTCTGAAGCGGAAGTTTCTGCGGATGACGAGTTTGAAATCAGTTATTCTCAGAAGCGTTCATTCGCGCCGTTCATCCTCTGGCCTGCGGTGGGAATCATCATTTTAACGGCTTTGTTTATTTTTAGAGATTATATAATGGGAGGGGGCGCTACTGGCGGTAGATCGGGAACCGGCGCGGGGAAGCTCCCATTGTGTTTTGTTTCCTATTATCCTGCGAAGGACATTTTTTATATAGTTGTCGATAAGGCAAAAGGCAGACTCGATTTGTATAATTCTCAGCCAAGCCTGGTGCAAAGCTATCGGTGCCGGGTGAACGTCGAGATTGATAGTGAAGATACCCTGGTTTCAACTCCGACGGGGATTTACTTTGCCGTGAGTTTGATAGCGCCGGATGAATACGGGGAAGAGCGCAGCAATCCCGCCTTTGTCCTCAACTATCCGAATCCATTGGATTCCATCATAGGTTTCGAGGAGAAGGAGATTCATCTGGCGAGTTATCCCATTACTCCTCCGGAGAATCTGAATACCGAGGGGAACGTGATTTTGGCCTCGGAGGACTTTTTTGAACTTTCCAACTTCGTTATAATCCAGCGGACCCCGATTATCATTCTCGATGAGGTCACTTATTCCTCCGCCGGTGAAACCGCAGAGAGGGCTCGGGAAGTCAAGGATTTTATTTATCGCTGGAGTGAAGCCTGGGACGAGCGGAATCCCCGGCTCTATTCGGGCTTTTATTCTGAGAGGTTTTTTGCCAAGGGTAAGAATAAGGTTAATTGGCTGGATTATAACCGGCGTATTAATGAGAATGTCAGCTCAATCAGGGCGAATCTCAAGGAGATGCAGATTTTGGAGGCGGGGGCGGGGATTCTTGCGGTGGTGGACCTGCGGAGAATCTCCGGTTCCGGTTCATACCGTGAGAAGCGGCGTTTATATTTGATGAAAGAAGAAGCTAAATGGTCAATACTGTCAGAGGAGATTTTACCCTAAGACGGAGCCTGCCGGTGGTCAAGTATTGCACAGAGGAACAAATTGTATCAGGCAGTGGTAAAACGGGATATTGAGAAACCATCATTCGATGGCTTCTCTTCGCGAATCATCGCACAAATAAGAATGAAAACTCACGGCTCGCGTATTTACCCCGCCGCTATTTTCAAGATAAATGTTTTAATTAAAGAAGTGTTTCATACGTATGTTAAACAAAATATGGTATGTTAGCGAGTGGACTACCGCGAAGCAGATTATTCGGGATGATATACCGGGATGAACGACAAGTTTAAAGAGATAAAGGACAGGTTCAAGGAATTAGAGAACCTGATGGCTGAGGCGGCATCGCGGCCTACAGAATACGCGAGGTTAGCCAAGGAATTCAGCCGCCTTGAAGGATTGGTTAAAGCCATCGACTTCCTGCAGAGCCTCGAAGCTGAAATCTCCGAGTACCGGGAGGTTTTGACTTCTTCCGAGGATGAGGAGCTGAAGGCGTTGGCAGAGGATGAGCTCCCGGCGCTGGAAGACGAATACCGGAAGCGCGAGGAAGAGTTCAGTCTATTGCTTTTACCCCCGGACCCTCGTGATTCGAAGAACATTATAGTGGAAATCCGCGCCGGAACCGGCGGGGAAGAGGCGGGTCTTTTCGCCGGGGACCTTTTCCGGATGTACCGCCGCTACGCTGAGCGTGAGGGCTGGAGACTGGAGATTCTGTCCTCCAGCCCCTCGGATTTGGGCGGTTTTAAGGAGGTGATTTTCTCAATTTCCGGGGATGAAGTTTATTCCCGGATGAAGTATGAGAGCGGGGTGCATCGGGTGCAGCGGGTTCCTCAGACCGAGTCTTCGGGCCGGATACACACTTCCGCCACTTCGGTGGCGGTTTTACCTGAAGCGGAGGAGGTCGAAGTGGAAATCGACCCTGAGGAGCTGAGGATAGACGTATTCCGGTCTTCGGGGCCCGGGGGGCAGCATGTCAACACCACCGATTCTGCGGTTCGCATCACTCATCTTCCCACCGGATTAGTGGTTTCCTGCCAGGATGAGAAATCCCAGCATAAGAATAAAGTGAAAGCGATGAAAGTGCTCCGCGCCCGCCTATACGATATAATAATGAAGGAGCAGATAGAAAAAGAGGCTGCTTTACGGAGGCAGATGGTGGGGAGCGGAGACCGGTCTGCAAAAATCCGCACCTATAATTTCCCCCAGGGGAGGGTGACCGACCACCGTATCAACCTCACACTATACCGCCTTGAAAGCGTAATGGAAGGCGATATGGGTGAACTTCTGGATAAGCTGCGCGAGGCTGGAAACGCGGAGAAATTAGAGAATTTACAGACCGTAGTGTGATAGCGCGTGAGCCCATAACGGTGCGGGACTGGCTGTTGGTCTCTTCCCTCCTGCTGACGCGGGCGGGGGTGAACAATGCTGCAGGCGACACCGAAGCCATCCTGTGTAAAGCGCTGGGAACGAATCGCTCCCATCTTCTCCTCGATCAATCGCGAATCCTATCACCGCCGGAGACAGTTGAGGGGAACAGGCTGCTTGCACGGCGGCTTGAGGGCGAGCCCTTGCATTATATCATAGAGGAGACGGAGTTTTACGGGATTCGGCTGAAGACCGACCCCAGAGCGCTTATTCCCCGGCCGGAGACGGAGGTTTTAGTGGAATGGGCGTTGGAAATTGTTGAAGCGAAGGATTATGGTCGAGTTCTTGACATTGGAACCGGGACGGGAGCGATTGCGATGGCGATTTCGGCGAACTCGGATTGCGAGGTTACTGCGTTGGAGAAGTCTGCGGAGGCAATGGAGCTTGCTTCGGAAAACATTGAATTGAACGGAATGAGGGATGGAATCCGGCTGATTTCAGCCGATGTGATGAATGGTTCATTTGCGGAGAATACCGGTGGAGATTACGATTTGGTTTTATCCAATCCGCCCTATGTTTCCCGGCGGGAGATGGGAGGACTGCCGCGGGAAGTGAAAGAGTATGAGCCCGCGCGGGCTTTGGACGGAGGGGAGGACGGGCTGGATTTTTACCGGCGGCTGGCGGAGGTTCTTCATCTTGTTTGCCGGGAGGGGGGCTGGGCGCTGCTGGAGATTGCGGAGATGCGGGCAGTGGAGACTGCTGAAATTCTCAGCCCGGTATTAAAAGACATAGAGATACGGGATGATTTATCGGGGAGACCGCGCGTTTTGGGAGGCAGATGTTTTTCCGTGTAGATGGTGTATGCGGTTCGGCCCGGGCGGGGACGCTTTCCACTGACCATGGCGAGGTTCCCACGCCGGTATTTATGCCGGTGGGGACTCAAGCCACGGTGAAAACACTTTCTCACGACGACCTTGAAGCTGCGGGGGCGAAGCTGATTTTGGGCAATGCGTATCATCTGTATTTGCGGCCTGGAGTAGAGGTGGTGAAACAGGCGGGGGGTCTGCACCGTTTTATGAACTGGCGGGGAGCGATGTTGACCGATTCCGGCGGGTATCAGGTTTTCTCATTAGCAGGTTTGAACAAGGTGACTGATGAGGGGGTGAGATTTCAGTCTCATATCGACGGCTCATATCACTTTTTTACGCCGGAATCGGTGATAGACATTGAGTTGGGATTGGGGGCTGATATTATAATGTGCCTCGATGTCTGCTCGCCCTATCCCTGCGACCCGGGTCAAGCCGCGGAGGACAACCGGCGGACTATCGACTGGGCGCGGCGGTGTTTGAACCATTTCAAAAACGCCGACAAAGTATATGATTATCAGCGTTTTCTGTTTCCCGTAGTGCAGGGTTCGACTTATAGCGAGATTCGGACGGTTTCGGCGGCGGCGCTGGTTGAGATGGATTTTCCCGGCTATGCGGTGGGGGGGCTTTCGGTGGGTGAGCCGGCGGCGGCTTTCCGGGAATTGGCGGAATTCAGTGTGAAACTGCTTCCGGAGGAGAGACCCCGCTACTTGATGGGGACGGGGACTCCGGAGGATTTGCTTTATTCCGTGGGTATGGGTTACGATATGTTCGACTGTGTGCTGCCCACCCGGAACGCCCGCAACGGTCAGCTTTTCACTCACGGGGGCAAGGTCAATCTTCGCAACGCCGGTCATAGTACGGATTATTCGCCTCCGGACCCGGACTGCAGTTGTTATACCTGTCAGAATTTTACACGGGCTTACCTGCACCATCTTTTTATAGCGGAGGAAATACTGGGCTTGCGGCTGGCGAGTATTCACAACACCTATTATTTTCAGGAGATGATGCGCTTGGCGCGGGAGCATATTGTGAAGGGGGATTTTTTCGAGTGGAGGGGGGATTTTTTGCGTGATTATTGATGTGAACAACGATTTACCGAATGTATGATAAATTTATTCAAGGATTAACGGTTGGAAAATGGCAAGCGTTTTCTAATTAAGATTGGGGAGTGGTTCTTTCGGCATAGAGATTTTACACCGATTCCTTTTTGGCTATTCTTATTCGCGGCAACTTTCGTTTGGAGAGATTCCAGGTCGCAACTCATCTGTCCTTTGATCGGCTTATGTCTGATTATCGCCGGAGAATGGCTGCGGATGTTAAGCATAAAATACGCCCGCAGTATCACACGGACCCGCAGCGGTAAGACCGGAGAATGGTTGATTCGGGAAGGTCCATTCCGCTATACGCGGAATCCTATTTATATCGGTAATGGCTTGATTGGACTGGGATTGAGCTTGACCAGCGGTTTTTTTGGTGTGGCGTTCATCTTCTTTTTCCTGTTCATAGCGCAGTACATTCCCATTATCGCCTGGGAGGAATATGTTTTGGAAGAGAAGTTCGGCGATAATTACCGCCAATATCGCAAAGAGGTTCCGTGCTGGGTAGGTAAGAGCAGGATTGATTCAACTCCCAGTTCCACCGATGTTGAGGTTTACGGTTTTCGTAAAATATTTAAAAGTGAGAGATATACCATAGTTGCGATTTTGGTAATCGGATTATTGATGCAGATTAGTGGTATTGTTAGGATTGAGTTGTTTTAGGATTATTGAAGAGGTAGAACTTTACCAGTCTGAACTAGATTTTCAAGCATTTGATAATTAAAGATAAAAATTCACAGCGGACTTGTTTGCCTATGGCGGATTAAACGGATTAAGCAGGTTTTATTGAAATTATACTATTGAATAGCACGGATGTAGATTCTTGAGTATAATGCTATATTCGAAAAGAGTGTCGGACACTGACATTTTAGAAAATATCATAATTCAATAATAATCAAGGCTTTGGATTCCCGCTTTCGCGGGAATGACATCCTTCTTTTCGTCATTCTTTACAGGGGCTGTTGCCCAAATGGGTTCTACGTGCTTTCGACTCTCCGTAGTCGACAGCATATGCATTAATAATAATTAGTTAGTGTCGGGTGCGGGGACCCGACACCGCGATAATGGGATTTAGGCAACACGCCCTTTTGGAATGACTATATACACACTTTCAGAAACTCTAATTGATATATAATATCGGTAATTGCATATAAAACAGGAGACGTAATGTTTTTTCATTTTTTAGCGATGGCTCAACCTTCCGGTCAGGGAGGCGGTGGCGGGGGTATGGGAATCGTCGGATTTTTACCCTGGATTGCCATCATTTTAATCATCTATTTTCTGATGATTCGTCCTCAGGCTAAGCGGCAGAAGCAGCAGCAGGCGATGCTGAAGGGTCTGCAGAAAGGCGATAAAATCGTAACCGCCGGGGGGATTCACGGTGAGATTGTGGGCGTCAAGGACAATGAGACCACTCTCGTCGTCAAAATCGCCAAGGATGTGAAGATTGAGGTAGAGCGGTCTTCGGTGGGCCGTTTAGTATCCCGCGGCGGGAGCGGCAGCGATTCCTAAGAATCGGACGGGGAATCCCTGTCATACAGCATCGACAACGAACATTGAATCCGGATAGCTTTTTTAAGGAGCCAGTATGAGTGAAACTATGGGAGCCGCCGGTGGCGTGAAACCGAAGCGCAGTCCTTACCCGGCGGCCTTCTGGATTGCCAACACGATGGAAATATTCGAGCGGATGGCCTGGTACGGGTTCTTCTCCGTTTCGTCTTTATACATCACCGGCGCCACTTCTGAAGGGGGGCTGGGTTTTACTTCCGAGCAGCGAGGGACTTTGCAGGGAGTGATAACCTTCATTCTCTATCTTCTGCCGGTACTCACAGGGGCGCTGGCGGACCGGTTCGGTTACAAGAAGACATTTTTCGTCGCTTACCTGATAATGGTTCCGGCGTATTTTCTGCTGGGACAGTTCAACACTTACGAGACCTTTTTCCTCGCCTTTTTAATGGTCGCTCTCGGCGCGGCTACTTTCAAGCCGGTGGTGGTGGGAACGGTGGCTCGCACCACCGACGAGTCCAACGCCTCGATGGGATTCGGCATTTTTTATATGATGGTAAATGTGGGCGGCTTGATGGGTCCGGTGGTGGCGGGGATAATCCGGGGCTGGTCTTGGGATTACGTTTTCATCGCTTCTTCCTGCTGGATAGGGGTCAATTTCATCTGGCTGCTGCTTTTCTACAAGGAACCCACGACCGAAGCGAAATCGGGTGAGAAACGTTCGCTGAATAGAGTATTCAGCGATATGGTGGAGGTACTGGGTAACACCCGCTTTTTCATCACTGTATTCGTCATTCTTTTTCTGATGATGACCGCGAGCCAGGGATGGCTGAGTTGGGGGACGGTGATAATCATCATCCCCATCTGGCTGGCGGCGAATCTGCTGGTGGACATTCCGCTGCGCAGGGCAGGTTTGAACGCTCCGCTGCCTCCGATGAAGATGGGGAATTGGCGCTTCGCTTTGTATCTGCTGATACTTTCCGGTTTCTGGACTTCGTTCAATCAGATTTGGATAACGATGCCGGAGTACATCCGGGATTTTGTGGACACAAGCGATATGCTTCCCAGTTTGTGGGGCTTTTTCGGCGTTATATCGTATATAAATCCCGATGTGATAGTCCGGGTTTTGAGTGAGCACATTCCGCAGGTGGGAGCGATGCTGTCGTCTGCGGAACTCAATCAGTTAGTGGAAGACCTGCTGGCGGCGCGGATACGGGTGGAGCCTTTCCAGCTTGAACTCTTGATTGAGCGCACTTTGGCTTTCGGTCAGACCGTTTCTCAGGAGCAGCTTTACGCGATGGCTCACGATCTGATTGCGATGGGGAAGCAGGTCAATCCGGAATACCTCATCAAGTTCGACGCCGGGGCGATAGTGGTGTTCCAGCTTTTGGTTTCCTTCATCATCGCGCGCTGGAATCCCTTCTCGGCGATGGTGGGTGGAGTGATTGTGGCTTCCATCGGCATCGGAGCCACCGCGTTCCTGCACAGCGGCTGGCCGGTGGCGGGAGCGATAGTCTGCTTCGCATTCGGGGAGATGATGGCTTCCCCCAAGAGCCAGGAGTATATCGGCCGCATCGCTCCGATGGACAAGAAGGCGCTGTATATGGGGTATTATTTTTGGGCGGTGGCGCTGGGGAACCTGTTCGGAGGGATTTTGTCGGGGCAGGGTTACGGCGCGATAGCGCGGGATATGGGCCGCCCGGATTTGATGTGGCTGATGTTTGGAGGATTGGGATTCTTGACCGCTTTCATCCTGGTGCTGTACGACCGACTGATTATTCGGCGCAGCCGGGAGGGGATGGGGGTGAACAACGACAGTTAACAGCCGGGATTCAGGATTCGGAGCGGGCGGATTAAAGAATCCGCCCGCTTTATTTTTAGCGATTCCCAAAGAGGTTGTCCTATAATTTGTCACTCCTGCGGAATCAGGAGTCAATTATCTAACAGAAATACAAGAAGATGGATTCCCGCTTTCGCGGGAATGACATCCTTTTTCTCGTCATTTTTTTCAAGATTGACTATAGATTAGCGGGAGATTGGGAGGATAAGGTGAATTGAGTTTTGGACGTAAAAGAAAATCCCCGCAGCTTCAATTGCGGGGCGTGGTGCCGGAGGTGGGATTCGAACCCACATGACCGTAATGGCCGCCGGTCCCTGAAACCGGTGCGTCTGCCAATTTCACCACTCCGGCGATAATCCCTCATTCGAGGGTTTCTTTCGCGACCTCGCACCATCAAGTATGAAAATTTGTGGCTCGCGGATTAGCGTTGCCGCTATTTTCAAGATAACATAATAATATAGTGAAATAATGGAAAAAAGTCAATAATTAACGGATTTCTTCGGGGAGCCTTGCGGGGCTCCTTTTTTTATTTCGTGCAGTGGCATCTTATGACAAAGGTTATTGATGACGCACGAGTAATTTGAATTACGATAGAGATATTTCAATGGTATTTTGAGTCTGCATCGGTTTTGATTTGTGAATAAAAATAGTATATTATACCAACTTACAACCAAATTAATACTACGATTCAATTGAATATTGCGCTTCGCCAACCGCCCCAAGCCTCGAGGAGCGAGAAAAGTTCTCTGGGTTTTACTCTGGTGCTGCTATCATCGTTAGCTACCGCGGCAGTTTTCATCATCGCAAAATGGACGATATCTGATGAGGAACAGGCTCTGTTTCGGGGTGGGTTAGCGGTGCTGATGGCGGGACTGATTCAGCTTGTGTGGGTTTTAGGGAGGGAGGGTTTGGATTGGCTGAGCGGGATTTCGCTCAAAGGCTGGGTGTTAACTTTCTGCTTCACGTTGACCTCCGCACTTTCACTGGGGCTTTTTTATCAGGCAATCGCCACCATTGACGCTGCTAACGCCGGTTTCATAAGCCGCACCAGCATTATCGTGCAGGTAATGCTGGGGATGGCGCTGTTAAGAGAGCGGTTCAGCCTTGTTGAGAGCGTTGCCGGGCTTTTGGTCATTGCGGGCGCGTTTATCATCAAGGGCGGGGTTTCTCTGGAAATGTCTGCGGGATTCTGGTTGATGTTAGCCAGCGCCGCTTGCTTTGGTGTGGTCGAAGTCTGCGCCAAGGTGGCGGTGCGGCACGTTCCGCCTTTGTACTTGAACACGGTCAGGAACACGATTGCGGGGATATTATTAGCGGCGATGGCCTTAATCGGGGGTAAGACTGACTGGGGTATGGGGCGTTATTGGTGGGGTGTGGCGGGGATAGCGGTATTCGGGCCTCTGGCGGCGCGGATTATCTTCCTTAACGCATTGCGGCACATTGAAGTGTCCAAGGCGGCGCTAGTCAGTCAAATTCAGCCAATATACATTGTAATCCTCTCGGTTTTACTATTGTCGGAGTTCCCGAATCAGAGAACTTTAATCGGCGGGGGGTTGATAATTTTAGGCTGCGTTGGAGTGTATGTTTTTCGGCCGAGGATTCCGGTATCCTGAAAATCTTCTAATATGGCGGGGCGCTGATAGTTAGTTTCAGATGTCGGGTTCGAGGACGAACCCGACTCCACATTATTCCTCTTATATTTTTAAGTATTCAACGCATTTCAGGCAACCATTCATAGCTGTGTATTGTCTAATAATCTGGAAAACGAGGAAAGTCGGTGACCGATAGAGAAATAAGCTTAATAAAATCAGCGCAAGGCGGGGATACCAGAGCGTTCGGGGAATTGGTGGAGAATTATGACAGCCAGGTGATGAACCTGGCGTTATCGGTTGTCGGTTCGAGTAATGACGCAATGGACATTTATCAGGAGATTTTCATCAAGGTCTTCAAGTCGCTGAAAGGCTTCCGCTTCAGAAGCGAATTCAAGACCTGGCTTTACAAAGTAACAATGAACACTTGCTTTACATATATTAAGAAACGCCAGCGTGAGCGTGAACGCACCGGCGTCAGCATCGATGAGAATCCTCATGTGATATTGAATCTTCCTGCGGATGGTTCTACCGGGGCTGATAGGCCGGTGATGGATGATGAAATATCTCAGGTGCTGCGCGGCGCGGTCGATGAGTTGCCTCCGAAACAAAAGGCGGTGGTTATTCTTAGACACTATGAGGACAGGAAAATCCGTGAGATTGCGGAGATAATGAGTCTTGGCGAGGGAACAGTGAAGAGCTATCTTTTCCGCGCGGTTCAGACATTGAAGAAGAAAGTCGGGCCTTACTATCAATTAGGAGAGGCGGCAAATGGAGTGTGAAAAGTATAGGGAACAGATATACTTAGCTCTGTATAACGAGCTCAGTGAATCCGAGGAGCGGGACTTGAGAGTTCATCTCCAGCAGTGTCCGGTTTGCGCGGTCGAATACGAGGAAGCCCAAAAGCTATTTACCCTAATGGAGAAACGGCCGTCGGTTGAAGTCGATACCGAATGGCTCAAAGGCGCCCGAAACCGGATGCTGGCTCGTCTGGAGGCGGATATCAAGAAAGAGACTTTGATAACGATTGACTGGGGGAGGATGTTTTCGATTTTCCGTTCTCCGGTTTTGAAGTTTGCATATTCGGCGGCGTTGGTAGTGTTGGGATTTACGATAGGGCGGTTCGAGTGCAAATCGCCAGGCGCTTCCCTGATGCCGGGGATTAACCTAGACCAGGTTGCGCAGGTTGAAGAGCAGCGGGGGATTCAGACCGAAGACATTCAATCGATGATAGAGGAAGGAAAGCTGCAAAATGTAAACCTGGAGCGTTTACCCGACCAGCAGTTGGCGGTTTCCTTTCAGGGGCTTCGGAATTATCAGATCAGGGGCAATCCCGAGGATCAGGTGATTAAGGATTTGCTGGGGTATATATTAGTCAACGAAGAGAATGACGGTTTGCGTTCGCGGACAGTGGAGACTTTGGCTGGCCAGTCCGATTCACTGATTCAACAGCTTTTAGTATTTACACTACTAAACGATTCGAATCCCGGGGTGAGGTTGAAGGCGGCGAAGACGCTGCGCAACTATCCGATGACGGCTCAGATGCGCGACGCCTATATGCGGACGCTTATGACCGACAGCAATCCGGCGATACGGATTGAGGCGATGGACGGATTGAATCGGATGGTGGGTGATGATATGGTGCGGGAGGTGATGTCGATCGCCGCTCAACTGGATTCCAACGAGTATGTGAAGCTGCTGGCGCGCAGGTCTCTGGAGGGATACCGGGAAAATCCCTCTTTGTCGGGGAAACCGATACGGAAGCTGGGCAAGAATCCAGTTAGTGAAGAAGAACAATAGTGACTGCTAATTTCGACCAGTATACATAAGACTCAAGTTTAAGTTTAATAAGAGTATTCACCAGTGTCAATAAGGAGACGATAAAATGAAGTCTAAGATTTTTCCTTTCCGCTTTGGGAACTTATGGATTTTAGGGATGGTACTCGTTCTAACTATTTCCTTCTCTGCCATTGCGGGGGATTTGATTCGCAACGGCAGGGGATTCAGGATGGAGAAAACGCACGAAATAAAGGCTCCAAAAGACGGCAAGCTGGAACTCGATGAAATAACGGGTGATGTGACCGTTGATTCCTGGGACAAAAACCTGGTTCGCATCATAGAGAAGGTATATATCGATGTTTATACAGAGGAAGAGGCAGGGAATGCTGTCGATGAGTTTGTCCTGCGGATCGATAAGCGGGGCAAGGTCATCAGCGCAATCGGTCCTGGTCGTTACCGGGGATATGTGGACATCGACTACCGCGTAACACTACCCCGGGACTTTTCCGGGGAAATGTCCACATCAGGGGGCGATTTCGATGTTCGGGAACTGCGGGGAGAATATTATTTTTCCACTTCCGGAGGAGATATTACCATTGTCGATTGTGAAGATAAGATAAGGTGCAAGACTTCGGGGGGAGACCTGGAGTTGGATAATATAAAAGGCATATTGATAGCGACTACTTCCGGCGGGGACATCACCTGCGAAAACTGCGGCGACGACCTGGAGTTGAAAACCTCCGGAGGAGACCTCGATTTACGGAGAATCACCGGCGGTCTATGCGCTAAAACCTCCGGCGGGGACATTGAGCTTTACGGTTTGAAAGGGACCTGCAGCGTAAAGACCTCGGGCGGGGACATAGTTATCCGCGATGTGGAATCGGAGCGGTTGATTGAAGCCGGGACTTCCGGCGGGGATATCGAGGTGGAGCAGGTGAAGGGCGATGTGGATGTCGGCACTTCCGGCGGCGACATAACGGTGGAGAATGTTTCGGGCGAGCTGGAGGCAAGCACTTCCGGGGGGGATATCGATGTTTATAAAGTATCCAAAGACCTTTTAGTTACCACTTCCGGCGGCGACATCGAGGTTAAGGGCGCTGAGGGTTGTGTTGAAGCCAGAACTTCCGGGGGCGACATCGAAGTGGATATACTCGAGTATAATTCCAAGGTGGATCAAAACATCGAGCTGAAGTCCTCCGGCGGCTCTCTGGAACTGGTTTTGCCCAAGAATTTCAAAGGGACAGTCGATGCGGTGATATATATCCGCAATGCGCGCTGGGATGAATACAATATATACTCGGATTTCCCCTTGAAAGTTGTGCACGAGGATGGCTACAGCGATAAGAAATCCTGGCACCGCCGGGTTGAGGGGACTATAGTAGCCACCGGGGAGATCAACGGCGGAGGCAATCGGATAAAGCTGGAGACCTCCAACGGCGATATCAACATCAGGAAGCGATAGCCCTGAGGCGCGCTTTTCCAATAATTTGAATGATATTTACATAATACAGTTTAATCTGTGGAGCGATAATGATAAGCCATCACAGATGGTCTCTTTCGCGACCATCCTCAACGAAATGTGAAAATAATAGTTCGCGAGGTTGCGACAAAGTTATTTTCAGCATGAAAAAAGTGTTTATTTTGACATTCACGGTTTTAGCCGCTTTGGGTTTAGCTTATGGGGAGGAGAAGGACAAGGGTAGCGGTAACCGGGTGAAATTCATTGGCGATATGGTGGTCGCAGTAGATGAAGTCGTTGACGGTGATGTGGTGGTAATGCAGGGTAATCTGCGGGTCAAAGGCGTTATCAACGGCGACGCGGTGGTATTTTGGGGAGACGCTTTTGTGGATTCTGCCGGCATTATCAACGGCAACCTTGTCACCTCCCGAGGTAAAGTATTCATCGATGAATTCGGTAAGGTTACGGGCGATGTTACCGAGAGCAGAATTATGGATTTATCCTTCGGTGAGCCGATGTCCGAAGACTTTGAGGGATTTGAAGATGATATGGAGGAAGGTTGGCGAGAGTTTGAGGATAAAGAGGCCGACATCGACGGACATTTCAGCTATAATAAGGTTGACGGAGTGGTCATCGGTTTGAAGTTTCCCAAGAACCGGCGGCGGGATCTTGTGCCCAATTTAATACTGCACGGTTACGGGGGTTACGGTTTTGCCAACGACCGCTGGCAGTTTTATGCGGAATTGGACCGGTGGTTTTTCGAGAGGAATACTCTTGAGTTCGGCGTGGAGGGGCACAAGTTGACCGACACCGAGGATGAATGGATAATCGGGAATTTGGAGAATTCTCTGGCTGCGGTTTTAATCCATGAGGATTTCCGCGACTATTATTACCGGACCGGATTTGGGGCTCACGTCAGTCAGACATTAGGTTCGAAGCTCCGGTTGAAGGTGAAGTATTTGGTGGATGAATATGACAAAGCCGAGAACACTGCCAGGTGGGCGCTTTTTGGGGGCGACAAGGTTTTCCGGGATAATTACTGGTTTTTAGAGAAAGCGGGTTACCCTGCCGGTTCGAATATCTTCGAGGGGGAGATGCGGTCGGTTATCGCTTCGGGGGAGCTGAAGATGTTTGGCGGAGATTTGCGGCTGACCGGTTCGATGGAGTCTGCCGGGGGCGAATTGTCCGGCGATTTTGAGTTCAAGCGTTACATTTTCGAAGCCCGCGCAAATATAGACTTTGGTCGATATGAAGGTTTGGATATTAGAATGAAACTGGGTTCCTCGGAAGATAAACTACCGCCCCAAAAGCTGTTCACTTTGGGAGGAATTTCCACACTGCGCGGATTCAAGCACAAGGAGTTTACGGGCTCGCAGATGGCTTTGCTCAACCTGGAATATCGGATGTTCGAGCGGGGCGGGTCATCGTACCTCTGGTTTCTCGATTTTATGAAACCGGTGTTGTTCGCTGATATTGGTTCGACTCACCCCGATATATTCGATGAATTCAAGAGCGAACATTACAAATCCGATGTAGGTTTTGGGCTTATCCTTTGGGAGGATGCCCGGTTCGATGTGGCTCGAAGGACCGATTCCGGCGACAAGCCCTGGGTGGCGACCTTCAGGCTTTCACAGCCGTTTTAGAAGGAATATTATCAACTATTGAACTTTGGAGAAGACGATGATACGAATAGCAGTTTTTGTCATAGCGGCGATGTTAACGGCGGTTTCAGCTTACTCCGGTTCTAAGGAGACATACAAGAAAGAGATACCGCTGGGCAAAGCGGAGATGGTGCGGGTGGATATGGATTTATCGGTGGCGAAACTGGAAGTTATTCCCGGTTCGTCAAGAACGCTATTGAAAGCGTTGGTAGAATACGATCCAGATAAATTCAAGCCGTTAATCGATTATAGCGATGGTAAGACGGGTTATCTTGATATTGTCAGTAAGAAGCGTGGGAGTGTCAATCTAAGAGATTTGTCGGATGAAGTTAATGACTGGGAATTAGAGTTTTCACCTAAGGTTCCACTGGAAATCGACCTGGAATTGGGTTTAGGGGAGGGCTTTTTGGATTTTTCCGGGTTGAGGATTGCAGATTTAAGCGTGGACGCCGGGCTTTCAGAACTTGAAATGCAGTTCAACAAGCCCAATCCGGAGCGTCTGAGCAGACTTAAAATAGAATCGGGTTTGGGTCAATTCACCGCGGATGGGCTGCTCAACGCCAATTGCGAGGAGCTGGATTTCAGCGGGGGGCTTGGTTCGTCCAAACTGTACTTCACCGGCGATAACGACCAACCGATAGAGGCGAAGATAGAGGTGGGGCTGGGTTCGATTGTGGTTCTGATACAGGAAGGTGTTCCCACTCGAATCAATACCGAAGGTTCCATTTTCTCCTCGGTCGATGTCGAGGGATTTCAGAAAGTTAGAAAGGGGGAATACATAAGCCGCAACTGGGATGAGGACGCTCGAAACCGGCTCGAAATCGAGATTGAGGTGGGAATGGGAGCGGCTTCTGTGGAATGGACGGAATAATATGCTTTTGTTAACTTTACGGAATATTGTAGGGCTCATCCTCTATCAGGATGAGCCCTTTTTCATAGTAACGCAGGAAGGTGAGTGTTTCTTAAGGTTTCCAGACTTTCCAGACTTTTCCTACCAGGTCAGGACCGGGCTTTAATGTGGCTTTACCCGGTTCCCAGCCGGCGGGCATCGCTTCTGCGCCCTTGGTGGCGCGGACATGCTGGAAGGCTTTGACCTGTCTGATGGTTTCCTCGACATTCCTTCCCACGGGCGGGGTCATAATTTCCATTGCTTGAATTACTCCGTCGGGATCGATGAGGAATCGCCCTCTCACATCGACTCCCGCATCCTCGTCGTACACACCGTAGGCTTTCCCCAGATGTCCTCCTGCATCTGAAGCCATTATGAAAGGTATGCCTCCTTCTACCATTTTCGACAGTTCCTCTTCGTCCCAGATTTTATGGACGAAGGCGCTGTCCACACTGACGGAGACAACTTCGACTCCCAGTTCCCTCAAATCGGAATAGCGGTTCCCAACCGCCGATAGTTCGGTGGGTCAAACGAAGGTAAAGTCTCCGGGATAGAAGCAGAGCATCACCCATTTACCCAGGGATTCAGACAACTGGACATTGATGAACTTCCCTCGATGATAAGCTGGCGCCTTGAAATCGGGGGCTTTTTTTCCTACTTGAACCTGAGCCATTTTTACCTCTGATTTATCTTTCATTTCCTCAATAGCATCTTTTCTGGTTTCCGGTTTTTCTCCCACCAAGCCCCCCGTGGGCCTGGCGCATCCGATTTTAGTTTCTTCAGCCACCTTTTCCTCCGTAATCGACAATAAATTTCATTTGTAATATTAAATAAAAATAAAATTTTGAAAAAGTCAAGAGTAGTCTGAGATAAATGTGAGGATTTTCTGACTTGTTTAATCATTCTTGAAGGGGCTATTTCCCCGATAGTTTATAGGCGCTATCGACTCTCCACAGGATATACGACAATATCATTGCGGGGACATCAGCCATACGGCTGAACGAAGCAATCGTTATATTTTTATAAATCACCCGATTGCTTCACTTCGTTCGCAATGACAGAATGTGATTATTGTTATTCTCAGATAGAATGTCCGCAGTCAACGGCGGATATTTGACTTATAGGCATGTGTCGCAGGGTGCGGAGAGTCGGTCCGATAATATGTCATGCTGAGCGAAGCGAAGCATCTGCATTTTAGTAAATCATTTATAAACAAGAGATTCTTCACTGCGTTCAGAATGACATATTACGAAATCAGGTATTATCGGACAGACTGCGGAGACCCTGCGACACGATAAATAGTCATTCCGGCGCAGCCGGAATCCATCTTATTGTAATTATATATGTTACTGGACTCCCGCTTGCGCATGAGTGACATATAATAGGACAATCCTTTTTGGAATTGTTCCAGGTGATTATAAGAAGAGATTTTGAGTGGGTTAATGAGTACATAAAAAAAAGGGGGCTGTCCGCCAAAACAGCCCCCCTGGGTCGGTGAGGAGAGAGAAATCAACCCATGGTCATTCCGAAAAGTTTCCCTCTGAAGAAAACCACCTGCCCGCCCTGGATAATTTCCTTGCCGACTCTGAAGCCGAGGCCGCGCAGGTTGTCTATGGTTTTATCCGGCATTTTTACGATGCCGGATTCCGGTGATTCACCCCTTTCTACCATATAGGGGATATTGTGCCGGGTTAGGATTTCTATGCCTTCAAGGATGTGTTCCATTTTTATCTCCGTCTTCACTTAAATAGACATCCTTGAAGGATTAAAAGTTGCATAGATTAACGAAAAAAGGCGGTTTTTGTGTGGAAAACCTGAGATTTAGGGAGCGTTTGGAAATAAAAAAGCGTCGGCGGGCCTTCGGGGGGGGAGGGACTTAATTTTTCCCCTGAGGCGGCGACCGACGCTTATCATTTTAGCAACGCTACCGGTTTACCAATAGTTTATACCAATTTGAGGAGTTGAAGTTCCCGGATCCCGGGTTAGGAATAGTAACTATTATCCGGGTTATTGAATTGAGCTTCCTCGATTTAAGAGATGAAAAAGCCCATCATAAGATGGGCTTATCATACTGGATCATTAGTACCTTAATTCTAAAATTCGTGCTTTTTTTGGCAGAATATTGGCTATGAATATATGTTTTAAGGGTTTAGGGTAAAGGATCTAGGGTATTCAATGCATCATTCACTATTCACTATTAATCTCTTTTTGGTTCCGGCTCGTCCGGATTAGGTATAATGAGTGCTTGTAGAAAAACTCTGAAATTGTCATTGCGAGGAAGCGAAGCGACGAAGCAATCTATTAGTTATATAACACTTTAAAGATTGCTTCATCCGCCGTACGGCGGATTCGCAATGACAGATTGGTGTCTTTTGCATCAGAAAATAATTATAGTCTTGAATAGTATAGATACCTGAAATCCTCAATACCGATTTCCTTCTTTTTCTGTTGCAGCCACTCTTTATAAGTGGTCTCATGTTTGCTCTGCAACAGTGTTGGAAGCTTTTCCGCTTTGCCCTGGTTGAACACTTCCATATCAACCGGGGTTTTTTCGGTGAGTTCGATAACATAGCATCCATTTTCTCCCCGTAAAGGACCTACGATATCGCCCGGTTCGGCTCGGAAAAGCACAGCGGTGAAAGATAGATCTCTGCCTGCGTCCTTGACGTAATCGCCGAAGCGGAAAGCGTTTTCAGTTTCGACGACATTGTATCCCAGTCTTTGAGCGGTTTTTTCCCAGGCTGAGGGTTCAGGGAGTTCCTTGTAGAATTCTTCACATTCGGCTTGAGCCTTTTCCATCTGTTTCCGGCGATATACTTCTTTAAAGACATCGTCTCGAACTTCCTCCAGCGTCTGGGTGTGCGCTTCAATGGCATCGATAATTTTAAATACGAACCATCCGTAACGCATAGGGTAGATTTCGGAGGTTCTTCCCACGGGATTATTGAAGGCGAAATCCGCGGCGGATTTGACTTTGCCCACTCCGGTTATAAAACCACCATCATCGAAGTAGCCTGAAGTGTCAACCTTGAAGCCGTATGCTTCAGCGATATTGAGGAAGTTTCCGTTCTTTATCTCCTCGGAGAAACTCAACATTTTGTTTACAAGGATGTCCCGGGTTTCGTTTGATGGAGTATATTTCAACTGTATAATCCGAAGGTCGCTTTGCATTTCCCCTTCGACAATGTCGCGGCCTTGCACCAAGTAGAAGGTGACGCCGAATCTGGTTTCCAGGGGTCCGGTGTAGTCGCCGGGCTTGGTCTCCCATACGGCGGAATCGCCGGTCGCTTCCAGTCGTTTTCGGGGGAACCAGCCGATTTTACCGCTATCGGCGGCGGAGTGGTGGTCTGAATAGAGCGCCGCCAGTTCTCCGAAATCCTCGGCATTGTCGAGAGCCTGCTTGATTTCAGCGCTTATGTTCCGCACTTCGCTGGAATCTTCGCGGGAAGTTTCCACTTTTTTATTAATAAAAGCTATTCGGCGTTTTTCGGGGACAAGGAAATCTTCGAGGTGAGCGAAGTAGTAATCTTCGAGTTCGGCTTCGGTGACGGCGGCGCTGTCCATCTTCATACTGTCAGCGGCGAACATTAGGAATTTAGCCTTGCCCATCACGTTTCGTTCTTCGAATCGCCTCAGGAGTTCCGCGTCCGTGACTTCAACTGTGGAAAGCACCATATTGATGTACTTCTGTTTGAGGAGCATCAGACGGTAACTGGTTTCCCACATCACCACCTGGTTTCTGTTCCTGGGGTCTTGGAGGAATTGATGGTATTTGGTGATATCGAACTCTTCATCGGTCTGGAAATAGGGGTGTCGCATCACGTATTCGGGAGGGTTGGAAAAGACCATACCCACAATTTCGGAGTCCGAGACCACGATTCCCATACGCTCGATTTCTCTCTGCAGTATGGTTTCTTCGACAATAGTATCCCAGATTTGGTTTCGGAGATCTCTTTCGGCGGTTTCCGGTCTTTCTTCTCCTTCTTCACCGCCGTATTTGGCGGCCAATTCCTGCTGCACCAGGTTATCGTAGAATTCCCGGGTGATTTCCCTTCCCCCGATAATTCCGACCACGCCGGGCTTCTGTTTTTCCTGGAATCCCCCCATCCCCCAGCTAAAGATGATAGTAGCGACAAAGGCGATGACGAGAATCCAGAGTATCAGCGGCATACTGCGCCGCAATTGCTGCATCATAAGATTGACAACTCCAATTAATTTAACCAAACAATATAATATTTCAATTCATAAAAATCAATTTTGCCTGATATTATTTTACGGGGTTTTAGATTTCAGTCTCTGTCAAAATGGCAGGAGAAAGTTGCATTTTTGGATTAATGTTGTTATATATTGGATAGTATTCCACTAATAATTCGATATAGATTAGATTTGGCAGGTTTCGAGTTAATATCCGAATTTGGGCCGCAAGGCGACCAGCAGCAGGCTATTGATTCGCTGGTTGAAGGGCTTACACGCGGCGATATGTTTCAGACTTTGCTGGGCGTTACCGGGTCGGGTAAGACCTTCACGATGGCGAATGTCATCGCCCGGGTGGGATTGCCGACCTTGGTGATTTCTCACAACAAGACGCTGGCGGCGCAGTTATTCGGCGAGTTCAAGGGATTTTTCCCGCGCAACGCGGTGGAATATTTCATAAGCTATTATGATTATTACCAACCGGAAGCGTATCTTCCGGTGACAGATACCTATATCGAGAAGGAATCCGACATCAATGAGGATATCGACCGTCTGCGGCTGCGGGCGACTGCGGCTTTGATGGAGCGGGAGGATGTGCTGATTGTGGCTTCGGTGTCCTGTATCTTCGGATTGGGTTCGCCCAAGGATTTCCGGGATTTGCTGTTGTTTGTCAAGCGTGGGGAGAGGTATCCGCGGGAGAAAATGATGCGGCGTTTGGTGGATATTCATTACACGCGCAACGATGTCGGTTTTCCCCGGGGGACTTTCCGGGCGCGGGGGGACACTATCGAGGTCCACCTTGCTTACGATGAAATCGGGGTGCGGGTCGAGCTTTGGGGGGATACGGTGGAGCGCATCACCGAGATTAATCTGGTTACGGGGGAGATTATGCGGGAGAAAAACACCGCCGCGGTCTATCCCGCCAAGCATTTCGTTACCACCACACCGACATTGAAACGGGCGATAGCTTCTATTCGGGAAGAGCTGGACGAGAGGGTGAAGGAGCTGGAGTCCGAGGCTAAGTTGTTGGAAGCGCAGCGGCTTTTGCAGCGCACCCGGTTCGACATCGAGATGATGGAAGAGGTGGGGTATTGCAGTGGGATTGAGAACTATTCGCGGCACATTGCGGGGCGGGCGCCGGGGGAAGCTCCCAGCACGCTGTTCGATTACTTCCCCCCGGAGTTTCTGCTGATTGTGGACGAATCGCACGCCACCGTCCCTCAGATTCGGGCGATGTACCGGGGTGACCGTTCGCGGAAGGAGATGTTAGTGGAGTACGGTTTCCGGCTGCCTTCGGCACTGGATAACCGCCCGCTCTATTTCGAGGAGTTCGAGTCCAAGATTCACCGGGCGGTGTTTGTGAGCGCCACTCCGGCGGATTACGAACTGGAGAAGTGCGACGGAGTGATTGTGGAGCAGATAATCCGGCCTACGGGCTTGATGGACCCTATGGTGGAAGTCCGCCCCACCACGGGGCAAATCGACGACCTCATCGACGAAATCAGCGGTCAGGTTCAGCGGGGGGACCGGACGCTGGCGCTGACTTTGACCAAGCGGATGTCGGAGGATTTGACGGAGTATTTGAAGCGGATGGGGATAAAGACGCGGTATATGCATTCGGAGATTCATTCGCTGGACCGGGTGGAGATTCTGCGCGATTTACGGCTGGCGGAGTTCGATGTGCTGGTGGGGATAAACCTGCTGCGGGAGGGGCTGGATTTGCCGGAGGTGTCCTTGGTGGCGATTTTGGACGCGGACAAGGAGGGGTTTTTACGGTCGGCGCGGTCGCTGATGCAGATTTCGGGGCGGGCGGCGCGGAATGTGGAGGGGCGGGTGATATTTTACGCCGACAGGGTCACCGATTCGATGCGTAAGGTGATTGACGAAACCAACCGCCGCCGCGAGATTCAGCGGAAGTACAACGAAGAGCACGGTATCACTCCCCAGTCCATCGTTAAGACGGTGGAGCAGGTGCGTCTCACCACCTCCGCCGCTGACGCCCGCAGCAAGCTGGCTGAGGTGATTCAGGAGTCCCGGCGGGATTTCACCACCGTGTACGAGGCGGAGGCGGTGTTGGAAGAGCTGGAGAAGTCGATGCGGGAGGCGGCGGCGAAACTGCAGTTCGAGCGCGCGGCGGAGATACGGGATGAGATAGGGAGGATTAGGGGGGAATTGGGGATGGAGGGTGAAGACTCCAATGAATAAACCATATCGTAAGTCTGTAAGGCTTAAGGGATACGATTATTCACAGACAGGATATTATTTTGTGACTATATGTATTCGTATTAGCAAATGTATTTTGGGGGAGGTTGTTAAAGGGGAAATGCGACTGTCCGCTGTTGGCGTAATGGCGAAGAAGTGCTGGCTTAAGATTCCGGAGCATTTCTCCGGTACTGAATTAGATGAATTTATAGTGATGCCTAATCATGTACATGGGATTATTTTTATAAGTAATCAAGTTCTTGAAAATTCAGGCGTTCAGGTGGGTAGGGGCGTTCAATTGAACGCCCCTACAGATAGATTGGATATAAGATAGACGAGAATTATTTCTCGAAGATTTCGCCAGGTATAAATACATTATCTGTAATCGTAAGAACATACAAAGCCGCCGTCACCAAATGGTGTCGGGACAACGGATACGAGTATTTTCAATGGCAGCGCAATTATCACGACCATATTATCAGAAGTGAAAAGGAATTATTCGCGATTCGTGAGTATATTAAGGACAATCCCGGAAATTGGGAATTCGATGAAGAAAATCCAATCAATTCAAAATAATAGGGAGTCAGAGTATGTGCGCGAAAATTTACGGGGACAGGTGGGAAAGTATTGGGGAACTTCCTGCAGGTGGACAAGCGGCGGTTTTCATTGTAAAAGACAGGAATAATAAATATGAAGGGGAATTCGTTTTAAAAAGGTTAAAAAATCTAAAAAGGCTACAAAGATTTGAAAACGAAATCCGAGCGTTGATGGAAATCGACAATGAACATGTTCTTAAGATAATCGATTATGATATTAAAGACAAAAAGCCCTATTATGTATCTGAGTACTGCCGGGGCGGATCGTTGTTTAAAGTGAAAAATCCCTTTTGGCACGGTTCTGCGGAAGAAAAGTTCAGATTAATCGAAGAGATAATAGACGGTTTGGCTGCGGCGCACCATCACGACCCGCCGATAATCCACCGAGATTTGAAACCGGATAATATTTATCTGCGGGATGAAAAAGGTCCGGCTGTAATCGGTGATTTCGGATTGTGTTATGTTGAGAATAGCAAAAGACAAACGCTATCGCAAGAAGCGGTTGGTAGTATGAATTATATGCACCCTGAATTAGAGGATGGTATTGTTCAAGAGGTAAAACCATACCATGATTTATATTCGCTGGGAAAGGTTATTTATTGGATTTTTTCGGAAGGAATAATATTTTCAAGGGAAAAACATAGAGAAGAGGGTTATGATTTATGTCGTTTTGCATTATCCCGTGATGAATCAGGAAAAGCAACGCACTATTTGATGAGAATATTTGAGGAACATATAAATCGACTTTTAGATGGATTGATTACATTAGATGTAAGTAAAAGGATGAACAGCATTAATTCTGTCCGTTCAAGATTAGAACTGACCAAAAGACTATTTCTTGAGAGTTTTAATCCTGTTGGCAATAATGTGCTTCAGTTGTGTGTTTTCTGTGGATTGGGATACTATTATACGCCTAAAGAACATGAGATTGATTTCATACTTAACAATTTGTTTGGTTTTGCTACTAATAGGAATAAAGATAAGAATCGTTTCGTCTATAAGGTCTGTAATAAATGCGGTCATATTCAACTATTCAGTATAGCAAGAAGAGATCCTTTCGTGAATTGGGGTAATCCTGAGACAGAATTTAATGATATTTTTAAAGTGATAGAGTCAAGGCGTTAATTCAAGTTGCTATATATCAATGGCATGTTTTAGTCTTAGGTAGGGGCGTTCAATTGAACGCTCCTACGGAGTGGCTTTCCTGTATTAAAATTGGCAATTATTATCGAACATAAAATTATACCATCATAAATTTTAAGTATGCTATGAAAATCTTAGTCATCGGTTCCGGGGGGCGGGAACACGCCCTCTGCTGGAAAATCGCGCAGTCGCCCTTGTGCGGCAAACTGTACTGCATTCCGGGGAACGCCGGTATCGCCCGGAATTGGGAATGCCCTGCGGTGAATGGGGGGGATTTCGAAGCTGTCATCGATTTCGTCAAGTCAGCCGGGGTGGATTTCACCATAGTGGGTCCGGAACAGCCCTTGGTGGAGGGGATAGTGGACCGTTTCAACGCCGAGGGCTTAAAGGTATTCGGGCCTACGGCTAAGGCGGCGATGATTGAGGGGGACAAAGCCTTCGCTAAATCTTTGATGGCGGAGACCGGGGTTCCCACCGCGGAGTTTACGGCGCACACCGATGTGGCGTCGGCGCTGAAATCGCCGGTGATGAGTAGATTCCCGGTGGTTATCAAAGCTTCGGGCTTGGCGGCGGGCAAGGGAGTAATCGTCGCAGAAAGCCGCGCGGAGGCGGTGAAGACCTTGCGGGACATCATCGAGAACCGTAAATTCGGGGAAGCCGGCGCTACGGTGGTGATTGAGGAGTATCTGGAGGGGGAGGAGCTTTCCTGCTTCTTCATCACCGGCGGGAACAATGTCATCGCATTACCTCCTTCGCAGGACCACAAGCAGATTGGGGAGGGGGACACCGGCTTGAACACCGGAGGAATGGGGGCGTACTCGCCGCCGCCGGTCGCTACGGCTGAGCTTTTGTCCGAGGTGGAAAGGCGCATTGCGCGGCCGATATTGGAAGCTATGCGGGACAAGGACAGGATTTATCAAGGGATGCTCTACTGCGGGCTGATTATCACCGACGACGGGCCTAAAGTGCTGGAATTCAACTGCCGTTTCGGAGACCCTGAAACCCAGTGTGTTTTACCATTGATACAGGGCGACCTGCTGGAGATGATGCTCGCTTCGACCGAAGAGGAGGGAGTCAGGCACTATCTGAAGGACCACCCGGGCTTGGAAGTTTACAGCGGGCAGCGCCACGCCGCCTGTGTGATAACGGCTTCGGGGGGGTATCCCGGAAGTTACGCCAAAGGGTATCTGATAACCGGGCTGGAGCGGGATTACGAGGACACGATTGTATTCCATGCCGGGACCAGGATTGACGGGAATGATGTGGTCACCAGCGGCGGCAGGGTGCTGGGCGTCACGGGTCTGGGGGATTCGCTGAAGGCGGCTTTGGAGCGCGCCTACGGCGCGATCGATGGTATTAATTTCAAGGATATGTATTTCCGGCGCGATATTGGATGGCGGGCGCTGGGGCGGTGAACCAGTGAACTGTTGAATTAGTGAAATCGTAAAATCGTAAAGTCGTGAAATCGCGGGATAGTTTAAAAGCAGGCGTTGAAAGGGGATTAGTTTGAACCTGATTTTTATCGGGACAGCTTCAGGATTGTCGGAAATTGAAAGGTTTCACGCCTCGATACTGGTGGAATCTGGCGGCGGGATGTATCTGATAGACTGCGGGGAGGGGGCGACCCGTTCGCTCCTGCAGAATGGCGTCGAGGCCAATCATATCGAGAAGATAGTTGTCAGCCACACCCATCCCGACCACTGCGCGGGGATACCGGTTTTGTTGCAGTATATGTATTTGACGGGGCGGACTGAGCCTTTGGAGATTTATCTGCCGGAAGGCGCGGGAAGCGCTTTCAAGGCGTTCTTCCATCAACTCTATCTGCTGCGGGAAAAGCTGTCGTACAGCTATGAGATTTTTGAATACGGCGGGAGCGAAGTTTTTCGCGTCGATGATTTCGCGGTTCACGCCAATCCCAATCGACACCTGGAGGGATTGGAACAATTCGTCGACCAATATGGGATAGGGATTAATTCCTTTTCTCTGACCTTCTGCAGCGGTTTTAATAAGGTTTACTACAGCGCCGACTTGATGGGCGCGCTTGATTTAGCGCCGGAACCTGGGACTGGTTTGATGATTGTGGAATGCACCCATATCGGTGTCGAAGAGGTGGTGCGTGAAGCTTCGAATTCGGGAATGAAGCGGGTGATATTCACCCATATTCCGCCGGGAACGGATACGACATCGGTTGAAATAGCGGGAGTAAAAGTGGAATACGCCTTCGACGGGATGCGGCTGGCTTTATAACTGAAGAAAGTTGTCGGGATGGAGACCATCCCGACTCCCTTGTTCCAATTACACTTTATTCTGGAGTCGGGATCGTCCTCGAATCCGACATGTAAAACTAACTCTCAATGTCACAATACATAACATTGGACTGAATCAGGAAATGTTATGAACAGTGTTCACGACAATAATTCATATTTCATAGGTGAATCGGAAGCGGCTGAATCAATCCGGGCGCTGGCGAAACAGGTGGCGGCGTCCGACATCTCAGTGCTTATAACCGGCGAATCGGGGACGGGGAAGGAAGTTGTGGCTCGAATGATACACCGGCTTTCCCCCCGGTCTTCGAAACCGCTGGTGACGGTAAACTGCGGGGCGATACCGGAGGGGATTTTCGAGAGCGAGGTATTCGGTCATGAACGCGGTTCCTTCACCGGGGCTGACAAGCAGCGGAAAGGCTATTTCGAGACTGCGGACGGCGGCGCGATTTTGCTGGACGAAATCGGCGAAATGCCGTTGAATTCTCAGGTGAAAATCCTGCGCATCCTTGAGACAGGCCAGTTTATGCGGGTGGGCGGGTCTTCGGATATTAGGGTGGATGTGCGGGTTATCGCCGCCACCAACCGCGACATCGCCGAAGCTACGGCTCGGGGCCAGTTTCGCAGCGATTTGTATTTCCGGCTGAAAGCGGTGAACATCTTTATCCCGCCTTTGCGGGAACGGAGGAAAGATATACCGGTGTTGGCGAGCCATTTCGCTCAGGATTTCTGCCGCCGCAACAGTATCGAAGCGCCGCGGATAACCGCTGAAGCGATGGAGCTGCTCACCAACGCCTACTGGGAAGGGAATGTCCGCGAACTGAAGAATTTTATCGAAAGCGTGGTCACGCTGGAAAGAGGGAGCGCTATCGGCCGGGAACAGATAACAAGGCTGCTCACACCCCAGCCGCAGACTTCGTACCATCTCCCGGTGGTTTCGCGCCGTCCGCAAGGCGTTATCGATGTCGAGTTCATCTATGGCGCTTTATTCGAACTGAACCGGGAGGTGCGGGAAGTGAAAGAGATGTTAGGTGAATTGCTAAATCGGGAATCTCATTTAGAGGTCAGCAGCGCGAGTCTGGATGATATGGAGCGGGAGCAGATTTTCCGCACTTTAGATGAATACAGCGGGAACCGCAGGATGACAGCGAAAGCTTTGGGCATCGGCGAGCGGACGCTTTACCGGAAACTGAAGCAGTATGGGTTGTCGTAGCATTATTTTAATGTTAACAGGTATTATTATGAATAAAATAAATTCTAATGTATCGACCATTTTTTTATTGGCGATAATATTTTCTGTCCAGATATGCGGCTGCGGCTATTATTCTTTTTCCGGGTCGGGATTGGTGGGGATTGAAACGGTTTATGTCCCCTTGTTTGGGAACTCAACCTCGGAATTCGGGCTGGAAGAGCAGCTAACGGATGCGCTTATAATGGCTGTGAACGCGGAAAGCAATTTAAACATCGCCGACCGCGACCAAGCGGATTCGATATTGGAGGGGAGGATAGTGGGGATTTCGGATGTTCCAATGACTTACTCCGCCGGTGAGGTAGTGTCGGAATTCAAAGTTCAAATCCGGGTGCGGGTAAAGTTCGAAGACCTGAAGAACCGGCAGGTGATAGTGGAGGAGGACTTGTCCGCCTTCGGAATATACCCTTACCCTGTGCAGCCCGGCGACGACCGCCAGAAGGGGATTGACGAAGCTGTGAAAAAGCTGGCGGAGGATATTATCAACAAGGCGGTCAGCGGATGGTAGAGTCCGAGAACAGAGAACAGAGAACAGGGAACCGCAAACAGAAAACCGAATACCGCATACAGAAAACCAAAAGCAGAAAATCGACTGGGGGATAAACAATAATATAAGATTCCCTTTAACGGAGGATTCTTTCAATGTCCAAGGGCAAATGGTCCGATTTGTGGAGGCTTGAAGATTGGTGGGCGGTCTGGTTTGGATTTATTATAATCCTCACCGCGGTCACCGGAGCCGTCGATAAGGTTTACAAAATCGGCAAATGGACCGACAATCCGCTGAATGTGTTTCAGATTGTGAAGGACGGAGTGGTGGAGGGAAACATCATCGTTCCCCTGATATTTTTGTGGCTGGGGCTGGGAATATTGACCATTATCGGGATGGCTTTTATGAAGGGGGACATAAAACGGTATATCCCCGGCTACACGATAGTGTTTGTGTTGGCGATAGTTTCCTATATCTTAGCCAATCAATTTAGCATAAAGGCCTGCGGGTTGGGGTATGCTTTTTGGGCGCTGATAATCGGACTGCTGATATCGAACACCATCGGTGTTCCGAAATGGCTGCTGGCGGGAGCGAAAACCGAGATGTATATCAAGACCGGGTTGGTTTTATTGGGCGCTGAGATATTGTTCAGCAAGATTCTGCAGTTAGGGGGACCGGGATTGTTCGTAGCCTGGATGGTGACCCCTACGGTCGTCATATTTATGTATATTTTCGGCGTGAAACTGCTGAAGATGGTGAGCAAGCCCTTGGTGATAATCATCGCCTGCGCCACTTCGGTCTGCGGAGTGTCGGCGGCAATCGCGGCGGCTGCGGCGTCTAAGGCGAAGAAGGAGGAACTGACGCTGGCGGTGGGGATGACTCTGATTCTCACGGTGTTGATGATGGTTTTTATGCCGCCGATAATTTGCGCCATCGGGATGGATAAGATAGTTGGCGCGGCTTGGATGGGCGGCACTATCGATTCCACCGGGGCGGTGGTGGCAGCCGGTTCGATGCTGGGGCCAGAGGCGGAGAAGGTGGCTGCGGTGGTGAAGATGATACAGAACATACTCATCGGGGTGATGGCGTTTTTTGTCGCTCTCTATTGGGTTACCAATGTGGAACGGGTACCCGGGGCGCCCAAACCTTCGGCGATGGAGATTTGGTACCGTATGCCCAAGTTCATTGTCGGTTTCGTAGCGGCGTCGCTAATATTTTCATTTCTGCTGGCGCCGCTGATGGGATTGAAAACGGTGGAATCGGAGGTGCTCAAGGCGGTCACCAATCCCTGCAGGGGCTGGTTTTTCTGCCTGGCTTTCGTCTCCATCGGGCTGGAATCGAACTTCAAGGAATTGGCGAGCCAATTGGTGGGAGGAAAGCCCATCATCCTCTATGTTGTAGGTCAGTCATTCAATCTGGTTTTGACGCTGATAGCGGCTTATCTCGCCTTTGGCGGGATTTTATGGCCCAAACCAATATAGCGGCGGTATTATGAATAATTCGGTCAGACATAGAATTGTATCCTGGGGGAAATTCACACTGGGATTGGCGCTTATATCAGGCTTTTATTATATCCTGAATACCAGCCAGCCCCCTCCGGGGATCGCCGGGGAGGTACTCAGGCACAATCTGGAGCAGGGGATAGACGCAAACCCGCTTATTTACAGTGATTTGGATAAGATGATGGAATTGGAGGAGGGGTTAAGGAATTTACTGGCGAATAGAGATAGTGCGGAAAATCGGTAATTTATAGCCATTTTTGAAAGGCGTGTTGCCGAAACCAATTTTTATTTATTTTTCTAAATGGCGGGATTTAGACAATCCCGCCTCCGAGAGGTGCTTTGGAGTCGGGTTCGTCCTCGAACCCGACATAAATGTTTGGGCAACATGCCTTGAGAAGAATGACGAGAAAGAGGATGTCATTCCGAGCGATTTATGCGCCGCAGGCGCATTGAACGCCACTGCTCGCCGCCCGCCATTATTTTAGCAGCGTCAGCTTTCTAACAGTATATCCGCTCCGATGTTCCAGGCGGCAGAAGTAAAGACCTGAGGCGAGGGAGAAACCGTTTTTGTCTCTTCCGTTCCACAGGAACGAATGCGGTCCTACAGATAACCTTTCAAATTTCCTTTCGAATACCACTCTTCCCAAAACATTGAATATTTTTATCTTGACCCAATCAGACCGGCTCATCTCAAATTCGATTTTAGTGGCATCGTTAAAAGGGTTGGGGTAGTTGGTCAGGAGAATATGCCGCTGCGGAGGTTCTTCCGGATGAGGATTGACGCCCCCTATTCCTTGATAATATTCGTAAACGCCGATATCGACGTAGGGGATATTTCCCGCGCCGGTGTTGGGAATTTCGGGGATGTCGATGCGTTGGTGGTAGACATAATCCAGTTCAGGGTGTCCTGTTCCATAGCCGGCGTCGAGTAGCGGGGATTCCTCTTGGGGTACGAAGTTATTGTTCCAGACATCGATGAAATCGGGATCGTTATTTAGGTTCCCCGCTCCCGGATACAGGGGTTCATCCTGGATGAGGCAGTGTTCGAAGGTGAGGCTGGCTTGAGGATTGGGCTCGATACGAGTCACATTGCTCCATAGAATGGAATTGTAAATATTTACCGCGCCTCCTCCTCCGCTTTCGTTAGGCGCGGAGAAACCCACATCGTTAAAGGCTATGATGTTATTGTATAGTGTGGAATTAGAGCTGGTTTTGATGGCGACGCCGATACTGCATTCGGTGACGATATTATTGGAGATGACTATCCCGTTGGAATGCCGACCGATAGATATACCCTTATCATCACAGCCGGTAATGTAGTTTCTGCTGATAAGCGCGGTTTCCACACTGTCCAGGTCGATGGCGTCGTCAACACAATAGTACATTCTGCAATCGCTGATTTCACAGGAATTAGGGGTTTGGATATCCTCAATATCGATCAGGAGACCGTGAAAAATCGAACCGCTGCAGCGGGCGAAACGGCAGGAACGAATTACAACGCTGCCTCCTTTCGTCAGTACGGGGCTCAGAGGAATGTGTTCAAAATTGACTCTTTCAAGGTGAAGGTCGGTATTTAATGACCATATTCCACGCAATTGAGCCAAGCCGATATGGCTGTCTAATAATTCCACCCTGCCTCCTTCAAGCTGGAAGAAAGCCGGGCTCAAGGGCCAGGACGGACCTTCGCTGCCACCGATGATGGAAGTATAAGCGAGATTCACCTCAGCATTGGGATTATGAGTTACAAACGCTCCCCAGGGACTTGCCGTCGGATTCAAGGGAACAAAGCGTATTGTGTCGTCTTCGGTCCCTAAAGCGGTGAGCCTCCCGTTGACAATGAAATTCCTTCCCGCGCCGATACCCACCAGCACTCCCGGTTCGATATTCAGAGCCCCACTTTCAGAGACGGTTATTCCCTCGGGTAAGCAGTAGGGGCTGCCGCTCAGGTTCCATACGGCCGCGGAATCGATGTTTCCGGTGATCACGGTTCCTCTGAAGGCGTTTTCGGGGATTCGCAGAGTATGGTAGAATGAAATGCTCCTGAGGTATCCGCCGCTTGGTTTCACCGCCCCCACATTCCAGTAATACACTCCGGGCTGCAGGTTTGAGAACAGGTGGCAGGTGTCAGCGATGTTCTCAATGGTGAGGTTGTTCCCGTTGAAGAGGAAGTGGTCACCGATGGTGATGGTGTAGGTCAGCGGCTGTCCCGAGGGGATATGGGTCGAATCCCAGGAGAAATAGACTCCGTTTGGAGTCAGAATCGCTCTGTGGAAATCGAAGGGCAACGGAGCGTTTTGAATACGGTATGTCAAGTTATTGATGCGGTTGGTCACGCGCGTGGGAATCAAGTTTAGCTCGTCGAGGAAATTTTGGGTGGTGAATTGCTTGAGGGTATCTTCCTGCACCGCGTCATAAAGCAGACTGCAGAGCTGGCTGGTTACGGTAGTATAGTAACTTTCAAGAAAAACGCTGTCGATGAGCCCGTTCATATGCTGGAGAATCAAGGCGCTCATCTCTGCGTCCCGCCAACAACGGTTAATCAAGACGTTGGTCTGCTCCCAGTATTGATTCCCTGCACGGTAGTAATTAGGTTGGACGTAATTGCCCCAATAGTCATAAGTTTTATCCATATCCCAGGGGAGCATCCGCCAGATTCCGCCCTCTCCGATGTCGTGAACCATATGATAGTTATGATAATAGGTAGAAGAATTGCCGATTAAGGCGTTGACTGCAATCACCCTTGCCAGTTCGTCACGGTCGAAATAATCCTGCAGTCCGGTGAAGAAATCCACATCCTGGGCGGTATCCAGCCATTCGATGAGATACAACAGGTCGTAGAAGCCGGTGGCTTCATTATTCCTTTTTTTCCATAGACTATCGACATTTTCGGTGGTGGAAAGGAAGCAGCCATCCCGGTCCGCTTTATAGATTGAAGCGTCATCAGGCAGAAGAGTGTATCGGAGATAGTGTTCGTCGATTTCTTCCACATCGAGGTATAATCCTATGTAGTCTCCGTTGACATAGAGCCGCGCGAACCAGGTTTCTGAAGCGTACAGTCCGGAGCGTTGGTACATATCATATGCAAGA
The DNA here is from genome assembly GCA_964421875.1 of uncultured bacterium. Classification (GTDB taxonomy): domain Bacteria; phylum Electryoneota; class Tariuqbacteria; order Tariuqbacterales; family Tariuqbacteraceae; genus CAYQZD01. The sequence continues at coordinate 7,324 of CAYQZD010000007.1, read as the reverse complement.
TATTCCCTGGAAAAGGTCGGATCGGTCCATTCGGAAACGAGGTTCATTTTATCTCGTTCGAAGAAGCGGTCGTCGGCGTCGAAATTGACCTTGAAGGATTTTTTAGGGTAGAGGCGGCTGGTTTCGCCTCTGATACGGAACCGGGCATCATTCCAGGTTTGGCCGTCATACTCGAATTCGCAGTCGATGTATATGTTCTCTTCAGGATGGGCTAAAATATAGGCGAAATCACTGGAGTCGCAGGTAATTTGATAGCTCCGAAGTTCTTGCCCATAGGTTGGACGTTGCAGCGTCAGTGGTATAACTGCCAAGGCTGTGGCCATCAAGGTTATCCACTTGCCTGCGAGGCGGTGAAAGCCTGTTTTCAAGTTATTATTTACTCCCATAGGAATCTCCTGAATTTTGTTTTTCTCGATTTTTCACAGTTGGAGATTGGGTTAGTATAAGGTTTTGTATTTATATAGTTTATGTTGTAAAATCACCCATTTTTCATTGCGAACGAAGTGAAGCAATCTTTAAAGTGTTATATAACAGATAGATTGCTTCGTCGCTTCGCTTCCTCGCAATGACATTGTTAGAGTTTTGCTACAAGCACTATAATAATTCAGCGCCGCGGGAATTCAATAATGAGATTACCCCACCGGTCGAACTTTCCCCCGGCTTCAGGGGGGATGATGGTGGTGGTAGTGGTCTCCTCCACACCGCAGGGTCCAAGGAGTTCGTCGCTCAATTCCAGTTCCTCCCGCTGATAAATTGAAGCGTCCATGAATCCATAGTTATGAAAGTAGATTTTACGCATCGGCAGTTTAGCTGCTGTCGATACGCCCTTTATTCGTTTTGAAACCTCCGGCATCTTGATTCTGGGGGATTCACCCACTGCAGTGACCCTCAGGTTCACCAGTTCTATCCTTTCATCGACAGCTTCGAACTGGTAAATGCGTTTGTGCAGTTCCTCAAAATCTCGGGTCATCCCCACCAGGTTTTTGGCGGTCAAAGGCAGACGGTCGGGGAGGGGGATGTTGAGGTCGTAGGATTGACCTTCGTAGCGGAGGTCTGCGGAATAGAGGATTTTACGCTTGTCCGGAGGGATGTTTTCCGCCGCGAGCTGTTTCAAGCCCTCCGCTTCGAGTTCCTTTAGGATTTCCGACACTTTTTCAGGTTTTACCGCCTCCTCCGACAGCATCACAGTTTGGACATAATCGTGGCGGGTGTCGGCTGCCAGCAGTCCTAAGGCGGACAGCTCGCTGGCGAAGGGGGGCACTACTGCGCGGGAGATGGACATCTCCTGCGCCAGGTCTGCGATATGAAGCGGGCCGGCTCCGCCGAATCCTATTAGAGTGAAATCGCGGACGTCGTAGCCCTTTTCGATGGAACTGGAACTCATCCCTTTAACCATCGAAGCGTTGACCAGACGGATGATTCCGGCGGCGGCTTCTTCGAGGGAAAGCCCTAGGGGGCCGGCGATTTTATTCCGAACCGCTTTCTCTGCCGCTTCCAGCGACAGTTTCATCTCGCCGCCTAAGAAGAAGGCGGGATTGAGCCTTCCCAGGAGGAGGTTGGCGTCGGTGACAGTGGGTTCGGTCCCTCCCAAACCATAACAGGCGGGGCCCGGGTCGGCTCCGGCGGAATGGGGACCGACATTCAGCGCTCCGCCCTGGTCGATCCAGGCGATGGAGCCCCCTCCGGCGCCGATGGCGTGGACGTCGATGATGGGGATTTTCACCGGGAAGCCGGCGAATTTACCGTCGGAAGTGATGCGGGGCTTGCCGCCTTCGCAGATGCCGATATCGAAGGATGTGCCGCCCATATCCACGGTCATCACTTTGTCAACCTCCAGCAGACCGCCGATGAAGGCGCCCGCTAAAGCCCCTCCCGCAGGCCCGGAGTTGACAGTTCTCACAGCCAGCCCTTCGGCGGAATCCGCGGTCATACAGCCGCCGGAAGCCTGCATTACCCGCAGGTCTCCGCATCGGAAGTTATTCTTAAGGCCGGTTCTGAGGTCGGTGATATATCTTTTCAGTCTTGGCGTGAGGTAAGCGTCGATAACGGTGGTGGAGGTGCGTTCAAACTCGCGGAATTCCGGGGCGACCTGCGAGGAGAGCGACACTTCCGCGCCGGGCAGCCGCGCTTCGATTAGCTCCCGCACGCGCTCTTCGTGTTCAGGGTGCAGGAAGGAGAAGAGAAAGCAGACCGCCACCGATTCCACGCCCTCCTTCTTGAGGGCGTCGATGGCTTCAAGCGCGGAGGCCTCGTTCAAAGGATGAACCACCTTCCCTTCGGCGCCGACCCGTTCCTCCACGTCCAGGCGCAAGTATCTTGGCACCAGCGGCGCGGGATTGTCCACATCGAAATCGTAGAGCCCTTCCGGGGGGCGCTGGATGCGTCCGATTTCGAGGGCGTCGCGGAAGCCTTGCGTGGTGATTAGGCCGGTTTTGGCGCCTTTGCGCTCGATAAGGGTGTTGGTGCCGATGGTGGTGCCGTGAACGATGTAGTCGATTTTATCGGCGGCGGCTCCGGCGATTTTCAGGATTTTCGCCACGCCGTTCAGAACGCCTTGAGCGGGATTTTCCGGCGTGGTCAGGGTTTTGGTGTAGTGAATATGGTTTTCATCATCGATTAGGATGACATCGGTGAAGGTTCCCCCCACATCGACGCCTATGCGCATTGTTTTACCTCAATTTATCGGTTGATTGGTGATTTGCAGAGAACAAAAAACAGAGAACAGATGACAGAGAACAGAATACAGAGAAAGATTTTGCGTTATAGTAGGGGCGAAGCATTCAGGTATAAGTTGTTAAGAATATTATTGATATATTAAGAATGCTTCGCCCCTACATTTTTATTTCATCAATAAACACTTCCGCGCCGCTTGATACTCTCCCGCCTGCAGGCGGATGAAATATATACCGGAGGCGAGTCCGCTCCCATCGAAGTTCACCCGGCGCCAGCCGCGCGAAAACAGGCTATTGGCGATAGTCGATACCTTCCGCCCATTAATATCATAGGCGAAGAGGTTCACCATCGCTTCCGACGGCAGTTCGAAGGCGATGACGGTTTCCGGGTTGAAGGGGTTGGGGCAGGCAGGGCGCAGCGTGAAAGCGGCGGGTCGATTGCTGCCGAATCCTTCGACTAAACTGCCTTCGGGAGCGAGGCGGATGAGGTAGACATCACAATCACCTGCAATATAAGGTCCTATCCCTCCTGCAATAATGAATCCACTATCGAAAGTTTGCTGGATACTATAGCCCCCGTTAAAGTCGCTTCCCCAAAAAGTCTCATACCACAGCTCATTCCCTTGGCTGTCAGTTCTGATTAGATAAACATCGCAATCACCAGCACCATAAGACCATGTAAGTCCCAAAATGATGAAACCTCCGTCGGATAACTGCTCAATCTTAAATCCCCCATCATTTTCATATCCTCCAAAAGTATTATACCACTGCTGATTTCCCAGACTATCGGTTTTAATTAAATAGACATCCATATTACCAGCGCCATATGAAGAAGTTGTTCCCACTATTATGAATCCTCCATCGAAAGTTTGACGAACGCAATGACCTTCATCAAGATTAATTCCCCCGAAAGTATTGTCCCATTGTTGATTCCCCTGTTCATCGGTTTTAATTAAATAGAAATCCCTATCCCCCGCTCCATATGACAGGGTCCATCCTGCAATAATAAATCCACCATCAGTAGTTTGCTGAATGCTATAGCCTTCATCTTCATCGATTCCCCCAAAGGTTTGATACCATTGTTGGTATCCTTGACTATCGGTTTTGATTAAGTAAACATCATAAGAACCTGCGCCATAAGATCCAGTCTCCCCTACAAGGATGTATCCTAAATCTGATGTTTGCAGGACATCGTAACCTTCATCGCAATTACTTCCACCGAAAGTCCTGTGCCATTGTTCGTTCCCTTGACTATCTGTTTTGATTAAATAAATATCCCAAGAACCTGCCCCAAAAGATTCAGTCACTCCAACAATTATATATCCACTATCAAAAGTCTGCTTGATGGTTCTACCCCATTCTTCACCGACTCCCCCAAAAGTGTTATACCACTGTTCATTACCTTGATTATCGGTTTTGATTAAATAGACATCTCCACTTCCTATTCCATAAGATTCAGTTTCGCCTGTAATTATGAATCCACCATCAGATGTCTGTAGAACACTGAAACCTATATCAAGACTGTCTCCTCCAAAAGCTTGGGTCCAGAGCGTATCCGGCGGCTGGGGCTGCGCTAAAAGCAGGTTTGCCGATGCAATCAGCAGGATGATAAACGGGATAAATGTCCGTGTTTTCATTTTATTCTCCTCCGTTGGTTGATTTAACATTTAATGTTATAAGGCGTTTAACCGACTTGTCATTCCGGCGCAGCCGGAATCCCTCCGGTGAAGAATGATTCTGGCTCGCTTAGCGGCCAGAATGACTACGATGGTTGCAGATTGCGGGGACTCTGCGACACATAAGGATTGGTCAGGGAATTATCCTCTGACAACCTTTGCGGGGGAATAAATCCCCCGCCAACCCGGTCTGCATTCCCACGCAGAGCGTGGGAACGAGCTATAATCTTCTCACCAGTCCCCAGCCCCCAGCCCCCAGCCCCTATCAATGCGCCTCCAGCCAGTTATCTCCGAAACTGGCGTCTACCTTGACCGGCAGGGATAGGGGCATCGCGTTTTCCATCTCTTCAGTCACCAATTTCTTCATCATCTCCATCTCATTTTCCGGGACTTCGAAGACCAGTTCATCGTGCACCTGCATTATCATGAACGATTCCGTTCTCTCCTCTTCCATTCGGCGCTGGACATTTATCATCGCGATTTTTATCATATCGGCGGCGGATCCCTGGATGGGGGTGTTGATGGCGATGCGCTCCGCGTTCTGGCGGATGTTGTGGTTTTTGCTGTTGATTTCCGGGAGGCGGCGGATTCTGCCCAGGATGGTGGAAACATATTCGTTTTTACGCGCGTCCTCGATGGTTTTTTCGATGAATTGGAAGACCCGGGGGAAACTGGCGAAGTAGCTGTCGATGAACTCTTTGGCTCTTTTACGGGGGATGCCGAGGCGCTCCGACAGGCCGAAATCGCGCATCCCGTAGAGGACGCCGAAGTTGACTTCTTTGGCGGCGCGGCGGATATCGGGAGTGACCAATTCCGGGGGTGTCCGGAAAATCACCGAGGCGGTGCGGCGGTGGATGTCCTCGTCGTTCTTGAAGGCTTCGAGCATATTAGGGTCGCCGGAGAGGTGCGCCATTATGCGCAGTTCAATCTGGGAATAGTCGGCGGAGAGGATTTTCCAGCCGGATTTACCGGGGACGAAGGCTTCCCGGATGCGTCCGCCGGTGTCGGTGCGGACCGGGATGTTCTGCAGGTTGGGGTCGGACGAGGAAAGCCGCCCGGTGGCGGCTACGGTCTGATTGTAAGAGGTGTGCACCCTGCCGGTGGCGGGATTGACTAACCTGGGGAGGGCGTCGGTGTAGGTGTTTTTCAATTTCGCCAGGGAGCGGTAGTTAAGTATTTCCGCGGGCAGGGGGTCGAAGGCCGCCAACTTTTTCAGCACGCTTTCGTCGGTGGAATAACCGGTTTTGGTTTTGCGGATGGTGGGGAGGTTCAGCTTTTCAAAGAGGATTTCCGCTAACTGCTTGGGGGAGTTGATGTTGAATTCGAATCCCGCCAGGCGGTAAATTTCCTTCTCAATCGATTCAAGCTGGGTTTCCAGTTCGCCGGACATCTCCGCCAGCAATCCCGTATCCAGCGCCACACCGTTCCGCTCCATCGTGGACAGGACCTCAATCAGGGGCAGTTCCACTTCGCGGAAGAGCTTTTCCAGCCCTTCGTCTTTCAGCTTTTGCTGCAGAATGCCGGAAAGCCTGAAGGCGCAGTCGGCGTCTTCGCAGGCGTATTTCGAGACCTTATCCACCGGGACCTGGTCCATCGTGATTTGTTTGGCTCCGGAGCCGATAAGGTCGGTGGTGGGGATTTTCTTCAGGTTGAGGTATTTCAGCGAGAGCGCGTCCAGGTTATAGGCTCTGGCGCCGGGGTCGAGCAGATACTGCGCCACCATAGGATCGAAAGTTAATCCCTTGACTTCGAGAGCGTAGTTTTTGAGGACGGCGATGTCGTATTTGGCGTTTTGGGCGGATTTGGGGATATTGGGATTTTCCAGCAGGGGCTGCAGCGCATCGAGGATGAAGCATACTTCGTCGCCGGCGGGTTTGCCGAAGCGATAACGGCGCTTTTCCGGGGTGTAGCCGGGAGGGAGGGTGAACACGTTGCAGGGGATATAATACGATTCCCGGTCACAGCAGGAAAACGACAGGCCCACCAATTCCGCCAGCATCGGATGTTGGGAGGTGGTTTCGGTGTCGAAGGCGAAGAGGGGGGCTTTTCCCAGCTTATCAATCAGGGATTGGAGGCTTTCCGGGGTGGTTACCGTGTGGTATTCCACTTTTTCCGGGGATTTTTCCGGAACCTTGAGGTATTTCAGCAGTGAAAGGAATTCCAGCTCCCGAAATTTGTCCGCCAATTTCTCACCGTCCAGCTTCAATTTCCAGCGGTCGAGGTCGAAATCCATTTCAAGGTCGGTTTTGATGGTCACCAAATCGCGGGATAACAGGGCGTTGCCGCGGTCGGTCTCCAGTTTTGTTTTCTGACTATCTTTGATTTCATCCAGATGTTCATACACGCCTTGAACCGAGCCGTAGGATTCGATGAGGCTGATTGCGGTTTTAGGACCGATACCTTTGACGCCGGGGATATTGTCCGACGAATCCCCCATCAGCGCCAACACCTCGATAACTTTATCCGGCGGGACTCCGAATTTCTCGGTAACTCCCTTCGGGTTGAGGATTTCCGGGTCTGCGGCGCTTTTGCGCAGGTTGTAAACCTTGATTTTATCGCTGACCAGTTGGAAAAAATCCTTGTCGCCGGTGACCAGCATCACTTCGATTCCCGCCTTTTCCGCGGTTTTGGCGGCGGCTCCCATTATATCGTCGGCCTCCAGTCCCTCCTGGGAAATCATCGGTATATGGGAGGCTTCGAGGGTGTCATGAAGGACGGGGAGTTGGTCAGCCATATCTTCAGGCATTTTCTGGCGGGTGGCTTTGTACTGGGGGAATACCTTATGCCTGAAGGTGGGGGCTTTGGTGTCGAAGGCGATAGCGAGGTATTCCGGCTTTTCGCGCTCGATAATAGCGAACAGGGTGAGGAAGAATCCGTACACTGCGGACACATTGCGGCCTCCGGAGTCTGTGAGCGGGGTCCTTTGGAAGGCGAAATATGATCTGTAAGCCAGCGCGCTACCATCGATTAGGAACA
>CAYQZD010000006.1:42056-61040 GCA_964421875.1 uncultured bacterium | reverse complement strand
ATGTCAGCGCTTCCATTCTCCTGTGCGCTATCGGCGACATCGGCGACTTCCCCCACAAGAAGAAAATGAACGCCTATTTCGGGCTGGTGCCAAGCGTTAGAATATCGAACAACACTGTCCATTATGGCAGAATCACCAAGCGGGGCAATCGGCTGATGCGGGCGACCTTAGTTCAATGCACGCTGGTGATGATAAGGTATAATCCCATATTGCGCGATTTCTATCTGCGGTTGAAACAGCATAAAGGGAGCGGTAAAGCCATTGTCGCCACTTCCAGAAAACTGCTAGAATTCGTCCACTTTACTCTGGTGGAAAACATCATTTGGGAAGATTCAAACCACGGAGTTATCAAAATATAAGATGTAGTCAACGGCTTTGACGAATCTTAACGCTTCATCAAAGCCCCGTTTTCAATATATTTCCGATTGTTGTCAAGGCTGTACAAAGCGAACCCTGTGGGTTCGGCCTTGACAACTGAAAACTCCCGACCAAATCAACGGTAAAATCAACCGGAGTAGTCATCCCCGCGGGAACTTTTTATCTTAGGGGAAGAACATCAGTGTCAATGCTGACTTCATATAGGTAAAGTGTTCCCAAAAGCTTTTTTTTTTAACCTAAACCGTAAATGAAGAAAAGCGCTCGGTTTTCCTATCAGGGATATAGTGACAATATATACAGATTCAATGCTGAAAGCAACTGCGTCAATCTAAATTGCCGCTAATAAAATTCTGCGAAATCTTGACATAATAATATAAAATTCATATAATACATTTTACACCTACCGTTTGAAACATCGGACCGGCTTTCATCTGACATCAATTCGATTTTTGCTTACCATAAGAGACTTACACGCATAACTTTTCGAGTCAATCCATAACCAAAAACAACTTTTGAGGAGAGAGAAGATGTTCATTAGAATAACTCTAATCGCGTTGCTGCTGGCGTTCCCGGTTTATCTATTTGCTGACGTCGCTCCCGACCCGGTCATCGGGCCCGACAGCCCGCTGCCCCCGGCAGTCAATCCTGTGCCGTTTAAGGGAGACTGGACCTCCCCCACCGACGACTATGTGGGCACTATCCATTTGATGGGGATGACCTGGTACGACTACCAGCACAACGGAACCACCTCGCGCCAACTCGGAGTGAACACCACCGGGATGATGTTCTGCGCCTGGATGAAGGGGATGGAGTCCGGCGCCACCAACCGAAATATCTTCGGTAACTACTACCCCGGCGGCGACACTATCGGCGTGCAGCTCAACACCAACCGCTCAGGCTACTGCACCGGTTCAATGGTAGGCGATGTATGGAAGGCGTTCTACCACAGCACTATTGGCACCGTCAACCAATCCGTATGCTGTTTCGACACTACAGGAGCGGGAACTTTCCACGAAACTTTTGTCCCGCAATCCGGTGTTCAGCTAACCTGGCCGCATGGAGTCATCGACCATCAGGGATATGTGCACGTTGTGGCTCAGCCCAATCCCACAGCCACGATTTACTACAGCCGGAGCCAGGACGGCGGCTACACCTTCAGTCAGGCGGTCCCGGTGCCGGCGAGCACCTCAATGAGCTCGGTGGCGCATACTATGGCGGCTTCGCCGGTGTCCAACAAGGTGGCCATTGTATTCCTCAAGCCGCTTGGAACCACTTATACCGAGGAGGACGTTTACTACATCGAATCCAACGACGGCGTCACCTGGAACTTCAACACCGCGACCAACATCACCAACTTCGGCCAGCCTGGGCATCCGATGACCAACAACGTCCGCGCCTGGACTACAGCAAATGCAATTTACGACAACAACGACAACCTGCATATCGCCTACAGCGCCCTGAATTATCCCTCCACCGCCAACAACGACGCCAGTATCCTCTGGCATTGGTCGCAAGCGACAGGGCACACCCAAATCGCCGGTCAGCTTCAATTCGGCGGTACGGTGGCTCACAACGATCCGGGAGCCTGGCATCTATGCTGGGATCTCCCCTGTCTCGGCCTCGACAGCGAGGGCAACCTCTTCTGCACCTGGCAGCAGTGCACCACTCCCGGCGATTCCTCGGCAGCAGGCTACGGCAACTGGGATGTTTACGCTGCTTGCTCGCGAGATAACGGAGCCACCTGGTCCGAAGGAATCAACATCACCAACACCCACACACCCGCCGCTCCCGCCGGCCAGTGTATGAGCGAGGGTTGGCCGACAATGGCTTTAAAAGTCGACGACTGCCTGCACGTGCTCTACATTCAAGACCGTGACGCCGGGGGCATTGTCCAAACCGAGGGAAGCTGGACCGACAATCCGGTGATTTATCAGCGGGTTCCAAAAAGCGCGATTATGGGGGACTTGGCAGTCACTCTAACTCCCACCGCAATGCCGATTCAGATTCCCGCCGGCGGAGGCAGCTTTACCTTCGACGCTCAGATTGTCAACAACACCAACAATGTCATCAATTTCGACGCCTGGACCGATGTGATTCTCCCCAACGGGGCGGTTTACGGGCCTGTGATTCTGCGCACCGGACTGCCGATTCAGCCGGGTCAGACCATTATCCGCACCGGCATCCTGCAAAACGTTCCCGGTTACGCCCCGCCGGGTAACTATACCTATGTAGGCAAAGTAGGGACAAGGCCTGACACGGTGCTCAGCTCCGACCAGTTCGACTTCACCAAATTAGCTGGTGACGGCGCATTGAACCACAATCTGGGCTGGGCGGTCTTCGGTTGGTTCGACGATTTGGGTCAAATCGCTTCGCCCGGCAGTTTTGATCTGACCGGAGTCTATCCCAATCCCTTCAATCCTACCGCTGAGATTCGCTACTCGCTGTCTGAAAACGCTTTCATTAAACTCAGCGTTTACGATATCTCCGGCCGCCAGGCTGCTGTGGTTTATGAAGGTTTCGCAGCGGCAGGCGCGCATACCACTGTGTTCAATGGTGAAGGGATGTCCTCGGGAGTATATTTCTTCAGGTTGAAGGTTGGAGGCGAGGTTCAGACGGTAAAGACGCTATTATTGAAGTGATTGAATGCGATCATCCGGCATATTGCTCTAAGCGCATAATGGGGCTTCGGGTCATCCCGAAGCCCCTTTTTTTTCGCCGATTAATACTCTGCAGTAAAAATATTTGACAATCTCCCTCGATAGAATTATAATAGACCTGTTGTTCCGATAGGTGAAAAACATTCCAACAAGTAATAAATGGTCTGCTTTTAATTATGAAAGTCAGTTTAGCGCTTGGCGGTGGAGGAGCCCGAGGATTGGCGCATGTCGGTCTGTTAAAAGCCCTGGAGGAAGCGGGCATCGCGCCGGATTTAATTGTCGGCACCAGTATGGGTTCAATTGTGGGAGCGATGTACGCGGAAACCCGCAGTTCCGACATATTGATTAGTCGTTTCAGAGAATACATCGATTCCCATGAATTCGACTCCACCGGGCTTAAGGCATATAGGAAGGAAAGCGACGACAAAGAAGGATTCTGGCAACATATGGCGCGCCGCATAGGGGAATTGATCATCCTCAGCCATTCGCTGTCCAGCCCCGGCGTTTTCAAACCGGAACAGTTTGCCAAGGCTTTGCGACAATTGATAGAAACGAGCAGGATTGAAGACCTCTCTATCCCCTTCGCGGCTATAGCGGTGGACCTCTTGACAGGCGAGAAAGTTGTGTTCACCGAAGGTGACGTTATTACCGCGGTGATGGCTTCCAGCGCCATCCCCGGTTTTCTGCCGCCGGTGGAATATGACGGCAAACAACTGGCGGACGGCGAAGCTTCAGACCTGGTCCCCAGCACCACAGCCTGGGAATTAGGGGCGGAATTTGTGGTGGCGATGGATGTCAGCCGCAACCTGATTCCTGCGCCTCCTCTGGATAACGGATTGGACATACTGCTCCGCGCCAGCGCCATTAAATCGAAAGAGTTGACCAAAAGAATGCTTGTCACCGCCGATGTTGTGATTCATCCGGACATCAGTGAGTATCATTGGACTGAATTCGATCGGATGGAAGATTTGGTGAAGATTGGTTATCAATCCGGTAGAGCAAAAACCGGGGAAATTAAAAGAAAAATGAAACGGAAGGCGAGGTCGATCCGGAGGCTTTTCAGAAAGATGGCGCCAAAGCCGTTCACCCGAAATCCTTGATTTTCTGGCGAACTTGCAGTATATTTATAAAATATATTATTTTTGATATGCGATGAAGTAAACTAAGTTATGAGCATATCGCTCGCGCCGACGATTCAAACCAAGGCTTCCTTGACAAAATTCAACAGCGGTTTCTTAGTCATAGACACAAGTTGAGGTTTTCCCCGAATTAGTCCCGCTTTGGGAATTAATCCGTCAGCGCCTAAAATCCAAAAGAACAGGCGGGAGATTCCCAACACTGCGGGGAAATTGAATCCGGTTGAATAAACGATTAGACAACCTTTAAAACCCATACGACGGATTTCCGGCGTGAGAAAAATACCGGACACCTGCGATTCCATCGTAATATCGGTGAAGATTAAATCATAATGGTTTGAGGAAACCTCGTTCAGTCGGTCTTTTCCCGCTTTAGACGAGTTGGTATGCTCGACCCTGCATCCCCGGCCCACAAGCCTGTCTGTCAGCATCGAGGTGTACTTGAAGTTATCGTCGATGATTAACGCAGTCGGATTCATATTGGATATATTGTTAAAGACTGTTTCTCAGTAACACTATATTCTTATGAAGTAACAGGCAAAATAGTCGTTCCGGCGCAGCCGGAATCCCTCCGAAAAAGAAGGATCAGCCGTACGGCTGATGACATTTGCGCTTTATATCAGTGAATTGATGTAATCTGTAATTTAATCAATCGCAACGGATTTTTCAAGTTCTAAGGGGAGCTTAGCTGACAGTAAAACTATCGCTTATGAGATAATAATTCACTGGTATTTTTTGTGTCAGAATTTAATCTCATCTGATTTTACTACGAAGGGCTCGATGCCCTATGAAGGAGCGCTATGAAAATAATCGGTTTGGACGAAGCGACCCTGGGAACGGTGGTCGCCCGCCCGGTATATGATGAAAATATGATGCTTCTGGTCAACCGCGGCGTCAAGCTTGACCAAGATTTGGTCACTATGCTTAAGGACCGTGGTTACAAGTATATCTATATTCAGGAAGAGGGGACGGAAGAAATCGAGGCGGAGGACCCGATTTCCGTGGATTCCCGCCGCAGAGTGGCTAAGGAAGTCAGCGCCACCTTTCACGGTATGCGGCAGCTCTCAGCCAGCGAAAAGACCACGGTGAAAATCGTTTCCGACAAGCTCGCCAAGGATGAGAGATTCGCTAATCTGCAACCCAAAGGAAATTTCCGCAAGAATGTCAAGCGTCTGGTGCAGGAACTCTACTACGAAAATATCCCCTCCATCAGCTCTTTCTCCCTCTCGATGCTGGGCACCAATCCCCTGTCGCACGCGATGGACGTAACTATGTTAGCAATACTGTTGGGAAAGCGGTTTCACTTTACCTTGGAAGAGCTGGTTTCGATGGCCAGCGCCTCACTCTTGCACGATACCGGACTTCAAGTGATGGACGATATCCGCGACAAACCCTATTTTATGCTGAAGGGGGAGGAGATGTCGCTGTATGAGAATCATTCTCACGTTGGATATATGATGCTGGATTCATTGAGGTGCTTTTCAGCGATGGAGGTTCAGACCGTGCTTCAGCATCATGAGAATCAGGACGGAACAGGTTTTCCTTCAGGGCTCAAGGGAGACAATGTTGAACCCTTGAAAATCAGACATAAGAAGACGGGGATGATTTTCCGCTGGGCGGAGGTGCTTGCCGTAGCAGACCGCTATATTAATTATTGTTCGGGCACAATGTCGAAGCTTCCCAAAGCTCCGCCCGCCGCCATCTCAGCCGTAATAGAGGAATCGGGGAGTATCCTGAACTCCGCGATTGTCAAGGAACTAGTCAATATTATCAATGTCTTTCCTTTGGGCACGCCGGTTAAAGTGGCTGAATCTTTGAACCGGGAAATCATCGGATATTTGGGCGTGGTCGCGGAGGAGAACCAACAGAATATGAACCGACCCGTGGTGGTGCTGCTCAAAACCAGAAGGGGACAGAAAATTAAGCCGGTCAAAGTCGATTTCAGTCTGGATTCCTCCGCCAGAATGGAACTTGCGCTCACTGAATAAAGAACAAATCATTATACATTTTTAACAATAAACACTCATACATAACCATTTACTTCTAACTATCGGGATTATACAATGAAGGCAGTTATCCTTGCTGTATTGACTATCATAGTTATGGGGGATTTTATCCGGCAGGTGGGAATGAGGCTGCGGATAGTGTGCAAGGCTCCGGGGAAGTTCAGCTTCGATAATGCAAGTCTCCGGATATGGAGGTTTTTCAGTGAAGTTCTGTTTCAATCGAAAGTCATCAAGGGCCGGCCCCTTGCGGGTTTGATGCACTCGTTTGTGTTTTGGGGATTCTTAACTTTCGTCATCATCACCTTGAATCATTTCAGCGGAGGATTTGGCTGGAGGTTCTTAGGGGAGGGCATTGTATTTCGGATAATTTCGACCATCGTGGCGGCCTTCGCCCTACTCGTCATTGTCGGAATTATAGCGCTTGCTTTCCGAAGGTTTTTTCTGCAGCCGGAAGCGCTGGGGAAACATTTATCCTGGAGTTCGGGGCTGGTGGCGCTGTTTATCTTGATACTGATGGTCACTTATCTGCTTGACTTGTATTTATTTGAGGAGGGAACAGTCAATTACGCGGTAAACTGGTGGATTCATTCGGTAGTGATTTTAGCCTTCGTATCGCTCATCATCCGCAGCAAGCACCTGCACCTGGTACTCAGCCCCTTCACCGTGTACCTCAAAGATTTCCATCTAGCGCGAATCAAACCGCTGGATTTTGAGAAAGAGGAGATGGGGGCGGAGAAACTTTCGGATTTAGCCAAACACACGGCTTTAGGAGCCTTCACCTGCGTGGAGTGCGGCAGGTGCTTCGACCATTGCCCCGCGCGCAACACCGGGAAGGTATTGGACCCCAAACAGTGGATGCTGGACATTAGAGCGGGGCTGCTGAAGAACCCGGAGATGGAAGATCCCTCCGAGATGCTGAACTTCGATATGATATGGCAGTGCACCACCTGCGGAGCCTGCACTTATCAATGTCCGGTGGGCATCGACCAGGTGATACCCATCATCGAGTTCCGGCGGGGATTCGTCTCCGGCGGAGAATTCCCCTCCACGATGCGGCCGCTCTTCGACAACCTGGAACGGTCGGGCAATCCCTGGAAATATCAGCCTGACGAAGCTGCGGACTTCATCGAGGAAAACGGTATTCCCTGGTATAAGGAGCAGGAAACGGTTTACTGGATGGGATGTATGGGGCGTTATGACGCCTACTACCGCAAAGCCTCCGCAGCCTTCGCCGAGGTTTTGAGGGCGGCCGGTGTTGATTACGGCGTGTTGAAGGAGGAGAAGTGCACCGGCGACGCTGCGCGCCGCGCCGGCAATGAGTTCCTGTTCCAGATGCTGGCGGAAGAAAACATCGCGGTATTGAACGAAACGAAAGCCAAAACTCTGGTCACAACCTGCCCCCACTGTCTCAGGACGCTGGAGGAATACCGGGATATGGGGCTGCGGAGCGACCTTGTAATCGTGCATCATTCCACCTATATACTGGGGCTGATAAACGCAGGGAAATTGAGACTTTCCGGCGGGAACGGCGCCGCCGCGGTTTATCACGACGCCTGTTACTTAAGCCGTTACCGCGCGCCCGCAGGCTCCAAAGAGCCCCGCCGAGTCTTAGCCGCCTCCGGCGTGAAGGTCAGTGAGGCTAAGCGGCACGGTGACGCTTCCTTCTGCTGCGGCGCCGGAGGGGGGATGCTGTTCACCGAGGAGACCGAGGGTAAACGCATCAATCACGAGCGTTTCGAGGAAATCACCTCCGGCGGTGCCAAAACCATCGCCGCCTCCTGCCCCTTCTGTCAGATTATGTTCCGGGACGCGATGACAGCGAAGGACGTTGAGGACGTGGAAGTTAAAGACCTGGCGCAGTTTGTGAAAGACAGGATTGAGAAATGAACGCGTTCGACAAACCTATAATTCCGCAATGAAAACCGCCTCATTTTGTTAGTGAGCTAAACACGTTGCAATGCGGATTGAAGATAGAGCAGACCGCCCCCGATTTCGAAGGGGAGGACCAATTCAAGAACCGTTTTCGCCTCAGAGCATACCGGGGGCTCAGGAATGTGCTGCTGGTCTTTTATGATTTCGATTGGAATCCCAGTTGTTCGATGCTTCTATCCGGGATTCAGAATGAACTGAAAGCGTTGGAGAAGGGGGGATTTCAAGTAGCGGGAGTAAGTGTGGATTCGGTGTATTCCCACCGGGCTTGGGCGGGGAAGCTGAACCTTGGATTTCCGCTGGTGTCGGATTTTTCGCGGGAAATCACCCGGAAATACGGACTGAACGAACCGGCGGGAAACTCCAGGCGCGCAGTCTTCATTATCGATAAAAGCGGTATCGTCCGTTTCGCTAAAGTCTGCGATAGAGGAGAAACACCGTCGATAGAAAACCTGCTGGAACAAATCGAAACGATGCGGAAACAGGGAATACTATAACAGCTATACTCTCCCCGCGGCGTTCAATGTTTAAACTCCGCCGGGGATACAAACGCGCATCGAGTAACCAGCAACCAGCAACGAGTAACGAGTAACGAGTAACCAATTATGAAAGAATTCAGCGTAAGAACCTCCAGCCGCGAAACGATGGTGAACATCGACCGCGAAGTAGCGACAGCGATTAGCGAAAGCGGCGTCCGCGAGGGGATTTGCATAGTGTTCGTTCCGCACACCACCGCCGGAGTGACCATCAATGAAAACGCCGACCCGGCGGTCCGCGCCGATATTATCAAGGAGCTGAAGAAGGTTATCCCCTATAATGACGGTTACGCTCATTTGGAAGGGAACGCCGACGCCCACATCAAGGCTTCGCTGGTGGGGAGTTCGGTGAATCTGATAGTATCGGGGGGGAGGCCGATACTGGGGACCTGGCAGTCGGTGTTCTTCTGCGAATTCGACGGACCCCGGAATAGGAAGGTGTGGATCGATGTAAGGGGGTAGTGAATAAAACCACAGATGACACAGAAAACACAGATATATGAAAAAGCCCCCAGGACTTATGCGATAATCGGGGCTACGTTTGAAGTGCACCGTCAACTCGGCTGTGGTTTCTTGGAAAAAGTATATTGTGAAGCGTTGGCTCTTGAGTTTGATCGAAGAAAAATCCCATATCAGAGTGAAGTTGAATTGCCTGTTAGGTATAAGGATATAACACTTAGAACACTGTATAAAGCTGATTTTATTTGCAATAATAATATAATCCTTGAGATTAAAGCTATTAAACGGCTTGGGGACATCGAAAAGGCTCAAATACTGAATTATCTCAAAGCATCAGAATTAAAAACGGGTTTATTATTGAATTTCGGAGCCACCAGATTGGAATACAAAAGATTTGTATTTTGAATCTGCGTAATCTGTGAAATCTGTGGTTTATTAAAACATGAACTTAGCTAAAGTCATCGGCACCATCTGGGCCACCCGAAAAAACGATAACCTCGAAGGGAAAAAACTGCAGATAATCCAGCCGCTGGACAGCGACCTCTCAAAGGTCGGCGGTCCGATTGTGGCGGTGGATACGGTGGGCGCAGGGCAGGGGGAGTACGTGTACTACATCACCGCCCGCGAAGCCACACTTCCGCTGGAGAAAAGGCTGACTCCCACCGATTGCAGTATTGTGGGGATAGTGGACCGGGTCGATTTGGGTGGAACCTCAAAATAAACTATGGACACAAAGACACCGACAGAGAAAACTCTGCTGATTGCCACCCGGAACCGGGATAAAGTCCGCGAAATATCGGAGAAACTTCAAGGACTTGGACTGCGGATAATGAGCCTGCTCGACTTCCCGGAAATCCCCGATGTGGTGGAGGATGGCGCGACTATCGAGGAGAACGCCCTGAAGAAAGCCTACGCCGGATTTGGAGCCACCGGGTTGACTACCATCGCCGATGATACCGGGCTGGAGGTGGAAGCTTTGCAGGGAGCGCCGGGAGTCTATTCCAGCCGCTACGCCGGAGAAAAAGCCAGTTACGCCGACAACCGGCGGAAACTGCTGCATGAGATGAAAGGGATTCCCCCGGAAAAACGCGGCGCAGCTTTCCGCACTGTGGTGGTGATATACGATGAGGATGGTTTTGAACTGGTCGAAGGGAGGTGTGACGGAGCAATCACCTCGGAGGAGAGAGGAGAAGCGGGCTTTGGTTACGACCCGGTTTTCCTAATTCCGGGATTTGGTTTAACTTTCGCGGAGATGCCCTTAGAGCGGAAAAACCGGATATCCCACCGGGGATTGGCGGTGGAAAAGGCGATTAAAGCGATAAAGAGAAAGCTGTCCGATAAAAATAATATGGGCTGAATAGGCTACCGGTTTAGAATATTTCAGGAGGTATTTCCCATCTTTTCTATAAGATAATCCGAAACTTCATTAAATACATCGGAAAGCCTCAATACTCCCGCTACTCTTCCCTCTTTAGTGACTAAAATCCTCATACTCTGCCACATTACCAGCTTGTGAATCGCTTCTGTAAGCAGCGCGTTTTCATCGATGCTTTCCGATACCGAACGCATCACCTGACTCACTCTTAGATCCATCGCGCGGCTGCAGATGAAGTCGAGACTCCCCCTCATTATACTGAAATTGTCCATCACCGAGGCGATGAAATCCTCGCTGATTCCCGCTCGAGCCAGACTACCAAGATCGCCGAACATACTGTACTTCGGCTCCAGCGCTTTCAGGAAATCGAGATGCCCCACCTGCCCCGTAATCTCCCCGTTTTGGTCTGCCACCAGCACCGCGCGGGGGCGGTGAAGCCGGTTGGTCATTTCAGACCGCAAACGTCGTAGCGTTTCCAGAGCCTCTTTCAGGGTCGAGTCCAAACCTACCACCGGATATTCGCTCAACGGCAACGATAAGTCTTTAACTCGTTTTGTTTTCATACAGCCAACATCTTTATTTTGGTTGATGTGGTTTAATCTCAAAATAACTTTGACGCATCCTCGCGAGGCATCTTAATGTGCAATCTGTGTAACCTGTGGTTTAAAAAACCAGTAACAAGTAAAGAGCAACATTTTCATACTTCGGTGCGCAAGGTCGCTTAAGCGATTATCCATGAAGCTCTACTCTATCCTATTAGACATCATCGGAATAGACGTCCTCGACCCCAATGTTCTTGGCAATTTCCAAGATGATGTCCCGCTCCCGCAAGACTCCCATCAGCTTCCCTTCATTCAACACCGGCAGGTTGATAAGACTGTGCTCTATCATCAGATGCACCGCTTCCATTAAAGGCGCATTGATGTCGATGAAGGCTTGTTTGTTCAAAAGTTCCCATATACTCCGCTGTCCAATCATCTTGCATTGCGCCAGAAACATTCCCGTATAATAGGAGCTGTAAGGCGATTCCCCCAGAAAAGGAGGCATTACCAGTTTCATCAAGTCGGGAAACCTTATAATCCCCAGAAAAGCCTCATCCTTAGTATAGACAATCGCCGACCTCACCACCGGCACCTGAGCGTTATCCAGCCCCGTAGGAAAGAATACCGCCATCAGTCTGGACAACGCCTCCTTGACCGGCTGGTCAACATACAACTTGGGATAAACCGAGGCTGGAACCATCAATTCGGCGATAGTCCTCTCCCGAAGAGACTTTTTAACTTCGCCGGTGAAGAACTTGTGGATGCAATGCTCCAACTCTTCAATATCCACCGGTTTTTGCAGAAAATCGACAATCTCAAGGTTGATTCCAGCGACCGCGTCCTGGAACCGGCCGTGACCGGTGAGGATTATTACCGGCAGTTTCTCCTCGATTTCGCGGATTTTTCCCAAAGTTTCGATTCCATCCATCCCCGGCATCCTCAAATCCAGCACCACAATATCGTACTTCCCTTTAGGTATCAGTTTCAACGCCTCCGCGCCGCTGGAGGCGTCTCTGACTATAAATCCCCTGCGCATTAAAGCTGAGGCCGTCGCTTCCCGAAAATCCGCCTCATCATCAACCAGCAAAAGCTTGATGGGATTACTGTCTTTCTCCATTTTGTACCTCAATATTCAATAAAATAATCAACGTTAAATTTCTCGGCTCAATCGCTATGCCGAGGGCAACCCCCCAAACCCGATTAGGGGCCAATAGAATATACTTAACAATATAAGCACGATAAATGCAATTACTAAGGTAAATATTCCCACCCTGAGAAAATCCTTCGCTTCCAGATAGCCGCTGGAATAGACAATGGCGTTGGGAGGGGTGCCGATTATCAGCAGGTAGGCGAAGGAGGAGGCGCAGGCGGTCGCCAATCCCATAAAGGGTATCAATGTGGTTCCGGGATTGGATACCGCCGCCATATTTAGAGTAATTGGTCCCACCGAAGCCGCTGCGGGGCCGTCAGCCATCAGGTTGGTCAATCCCGCTGTAACCGCGCTGCCTGCCCCTAACAGCGCCAGTCCGGAATCGAGCCCGACTCCCGCGAGCACATCCACGATGGAACGCGCCATCCAATATGCCGCGCCGGTCTGGTCCAAGATGCGGCCGAATATGATGGCGCCCGCATAGAGCCAGACCACCCCCCAATCGACCTTCTCCTGATAATCGCGCCAGTTGACCACTCCTGTGAGCAGATATGTCAGGGCTCCGGCGACGGCAATCACGCCAATTCCCAAACGGATGCCCAGCAGTTGGTGCAACAGGTTTTTCTCCGTTATCCAGCCGAATAGCATAACAATAAAGATAATGACAGCGACTACTTGATTTCGGTTCCAGCCGCCCATCCTGCCGATGTCAGCCTTCAAGGTTTCCAGAGCCGGGCGAAGGTCGCCGATTTTAGGTTTGAAACGCCAGTTCACCAACAACCAGAGAATCGGCGCCATAATTATAACAAAGGGAAAAGCGTATATAATCCATTGCCCGTAACCCATAGTTATACCGAACATATCCTCCAAATATGTCATTAGAATCACATTCCTGGCGCCCCCTGAAGGCGAGCCGAATCCTCCGATATTACAAGCCATAGCGATGGTTATCATCAGCATCTTCGCCAGCTCGTGGTCCTGAGGTGTTTTCGCGGAGAGGCTGTTGCTGTAGAGAATCATCGCGATAGGCAAAAATATCGCAGCCAATGCGTGGTCGGAGATGAAGGCGGCGGAGGGCGCGATAACTATGATAAGAATCAGGGTGATGACCGGGACGCTGGGTTTCGCCAGCTTGCGGAAAATCAGCAGACAGATGCGCTTATCCACTCCGGTTTTGACAAAGGCGGCGGCGAACATCAAACTGCCCATTATGAACCAAACCGCATCGCTCCAGAACAACTGCGCCACTTCCTTGCGGCTGACGATTCCGGAGAAGACGAGAATCATCCCGATGCAGAAAGCCACACCCGGCAGGGGCATAGCTTCGGTGATGAAGCATAAGACCACGAAAGCCACCATCGCAATGCAGACCTTGATATGCCGCGCCGCGCGGTCGGCGCTGGCTTGCTGTTCCTCGGAGAGCCCGGAATAGGTGAGCTTTTCGTAGCGGAGAGCCCGCGCCTCCAGCATCAAACGCTGAAAATACTCAGGGTCCAGCTCCGAAACGAATTGCCGGTATCGTTGGAATTGCGCCGGAGCTGCGTCTATTCCTAGCGATTTGACCTGTTTCAGTCCCCGCCGCAACGCCGTCGGTTTGGCGGTCACTCCCTGAAGCATACATTTTTCCAGGATTCGGGCGGTCAAAGCCTGCCACTGTTCCGCATCGTCAAGAGATTTATCGAACAATTCCCGAGTGTAAAAATCCAACACATAACTCTCGCCTAGAGAATACTCCACCGCCACATCGAGCATACTACGCGGTATAGGGAGGAATAGAATAATGAGGAACAACGCCACCGCCAGGGAAAATCGCCGGTAATTGATATATTTATCGTAGGCTGAAGCCTTCGCCATAGATTTTTTACTCATTCAGGCCTCTTGGGATATCAGAATTTCGCATTGTACGGTATTGGACGAAATCGACCATCAGTCACTTGGATACTGTCCTAAGACATCGCGGACAGTCTCTTCCCGCTGTTTTTCCAGCTTTTCTTGAAGGAAATGGTACGCTTCCCGGATTTTCTCAGTGAGTGACGCCACGTCCGGCGGTTTA
This sequence comes from uncultured bacterium, assembly GCA_964421875.1. Classification (GTDB taxonomy): domain Bacteria; phylum Electryoneota; class Tariuqbacteria; order Tariuqbacterales; family Tariuqbacteraceae; genus CAYQZD01. The sequence continues at coordinate 46,819 of CAYQZD010000006.1, read as the reverse complement.
ACCAGATAGTCCCTCGCCCCCAGTTTCACTCCTTCCAGGGCGTTGCCCACATTGGGATGACCGGTAAGCAGAATCACTTCAAGGTTTTCATAGCGCCTTCTGATACGCTTCAAAGTCTCGATACCGTCGATTCCGGGCATTTTGACATCGAGAACCACCACATCTACGGGCTTTTCCCGCAGAATACCCATCGCTTCTTCCCCGCTGCTGGCGGCAATGACCTCCATACGCCGCCGTTCTAAAACCGGAGTCAACGACATCAGGAGTTCCTCTTCATCGTCCACCAGCAAGACTTTAATATCAATATCGAGCGGCGCGGACGGGGAGGCCGATTCTCCCTCCGCATTCTCCTCGCTCGATTTTACCGCAAAGTTAATTTTTTTCACCAACTCGCTAATTTCGCAGGGTTTGGGGATATAGTCGAAAACGCCTTCTCGAGACATTTCGAAGGCCTGCGGTATGGAACCGTGTCCTGTTAGTATCATCACCGGCAGCCGGGGCCGCATTCTTTTAATCCTCCGGAAAACCTCTACACCGTCGATACCCGGCATCTTCATATCCACCACCGCGGCATCGAATTCTTGTTCCTGTGCCAGTTCCAGCGCCGTTTTCCCGTCGGCGGCGGTGGTAACTTCGAGACCGCGGCGTTGAAGGGCTTTCGCCGCTGAGGCGAGAAATTCTCTTTCGTCATCGACCAGGAGCAGTCTGATTGTTGCCACGTTTTCTTTCATAAACAGGCCTCTTCCGTGTTTATATTATTTTCTGTTACTGCAGAGGAATACTAATTCGCACGACAGTTCCTTTACCGGGTTCGCTGTCAATTCTGATTTGCCCATTCCAGGACTGGACGATACCATAGACTACCGACAATCCCAATCCGGTGCCTTCGCCCACGGGCTTTGTAGTGAAAAACGGTTCGAATATACGCTCCATCGCTTTCGGAGGAATTCCTTTACCGTTGTCACGGTTTTCTATAACAAGTTCATTGCCTTCCACCCGACAGGAGATATCAATGGCGCCGCCCTGGGGAAGCGCGTGCAGTGAATTCTGTATAAGGTTGACTATCACCTGCTCCAATTCCACAGGATCCACCATCGCGGGGGGTAAATCTTCCTCGATTTGCAGATTCAGCTCCGCGTTCCGCACCTCCGCCTGGCGTTTCAACATTGCGACAATCTCCCCCAGATGCGCGGCGATGTCGGTCGGTTCCAATTCGGTTTCGCGCTTCCGTCCAAATTGCAGCATCTTAGTGGTGATGCTTTTGCAGCGCGCCACCTGGCGTTTAATTCGGTTAAGCGATAGAGCCAGCTCCTCCCGCTCAGGAAGTTGAACTCCGTCCCCGGCGATAATGTCGGAAATATTTGTCTGGTCGGCGCTGATAATCGCCAGAGGATTGTTAATTTCATGGGCGAGTCCTGTGGCAAGTTCGCCGATGGAGGCGAGTTTAGCTGAACGCATAAAGGCGTGGAACATCTCCTCCCGGCGCGCGTTGGCGCGGTCGATTTGCCGCGTTAGATGCCGCGTTGCCAGATAGGTTGTAATGACTATCACTCCCATAGCCAAAACCACAATCACCGCCCCGGAAGCGACAGCGCGGTTCACCGGGGCGCGGATTTCCCAAGCGTCCTGCTGCGCCACCAGCAGCCAGTTGTTTTGGTTAAGCCAGGTGGTGACTTGAATCTTCAGCGAACCGTTCATCATCTCTTTTCTGTTCTGCACCCCTTTGAAATACGCCGGATTTTTAAAAGGGGATTGCTCCAGCAATGAACCGTCCCGCGGCGTAGTCTGATATAGGCCTGCACGGTTTACGATATAGGCGTCGCCGGTTTCTCCCAGCATCCCGGCGCTGACGAAAGCGTCCATCTGGTCGCTGTTGATCGTTGCCCGCAGGAACCAAGGCTTCGACCCGTTGCCGCTTTTCACCGCAATGACGCAGTGCGGCACATTCCTGAAACCGAGGAATACATCGCTGATGTACCTTCCCTGGATTTCGACTTCTTTGAACCATTCGGCGTCCCGATAGTTTTTATCCAGCAGGTCATACGGGCCAACATAGGCAAGATGATTCCCTTCGGAGTCGATAACTCCGATGTCGATGAATCCGTTATTGCTGGTTCGGTTCAAACAATCGAAAAGTCCGGACAGATACTGCGCTTGAGTAAGCTCCTCCAGACCTTGAGTTTCCGCGAACAGCCGCAATGATTTTATTCTGTCAGCGAGATAGGTTTCGATGGCTCCGGCGTGGCTTTCTACTACTGTTCGCTGCAGTTCCAGGGATTTCTCCTCCAGGATTCTTCCGAACACAAACCATGCTCCTACCCCCATCAGCAGCAACGGCAGAATAGAGACGGCCAGCAGCACCGTTATTATCCGCCAGCGCAGATTGGGACGTTTAGCGGCGCTGTGGTTAAGCCGGGCGTGAGGATTTTCCTCGTTATCGGGTGAAAACTTCATAGGAATTCTAAATTCTCATTGCGGTTTTATAAGCTGAATGGACCGCGTCATAGATTTTTCCGGGGCAATACACTCATATGTGGGAACTCATACTACTATAAAGGGTACTCGTTATATGCGCAGATTATGACAAACTTCGTGCCAAAAACGCTATCTTTCACAATATGTTGTATATATTAGGTTTGCTTAACGGAGATAATTCACTATCGTTTCATTATGATATATAATACGACAGTGGGGTTCATAATGAAATATCAAGGTAGAATTATAGGAAGAGACTTTAGGAATAGGCGAGAAGCGTAGGAGAATATGAAGAGAATGAGGCTGTTATTAATTTAACTTAAATATAATTATACTTCTTCATCTTCCTCCACAATGTGGTCTTGCTGGTCCCCAGCGCTTGAGCGGCTTTCACGCGGCTGCCGTTATGCTCTTTCAGTGCGGCTTCAATCAGAGATTTTTCCGCATCCTCCAGTGTGGAACCGGCTATCGCCGCGGCATTTGAAGCGGATATGAATCCGGATTTTTCCCTAATTCGGTCCGGGAGGTGTTTGGCGTCAATCAATTCTTCGTGGCACATAACGAAGGCGTGTTCGATAACGTTTTCCAACTCCCTGATGTTCCCCGGCCAATCGTAGTTTTGCAGGATTTTCAGCGCTTCCGGCGAAATCCCGGCGAGGTTTTTATTGAACTTCGCTGTATCTTTATCGATCAGATGCTGAATCAGAAGCGGCAGGTCTTCGATTCTCTCCCGCAGTGGCGGGAGATTGACATTAATAACATTTATTCTGTAGTAAAAATCCTCCCTGAATCTGCCGGCGCGGACTTCTTCAGCCAAATCTTTATTGGCGGCGGCGATGAGGCGGACATCCATTTTAATCGGTTTAGTCCCCCCCACCCTTTCAAATTGACGGGTTTCCAATACCCGCAGCAGTTTCACCTGTATCGTGGGTGAGATGTCTCCGATTTCGTCCAGGAACAATGTTCCCCCTTGAGCCAGTTCGAAACGGCCCTGCTTGGTTTGCACCGCTCCGGTGAAGGCTCCCTTTTCGTGTCCGAACAGTTCGCTTTCGATGAGGGTTTCGGCGAAGGCGCTGCAGTTCAGGGGGATGAAGGGCTCGGTCCGCCGATAGCTGTTCAGGTGTATCGAGCGCGCGACCAGTTCCTTGCCGGTGCCGCTTTCGCCGGTAATCAGGATGGTGCTGTCGTTCTTGCTGACATTTTCGATTAGGCAGTAGATTTTCTCCATAATCCGGCTGCGTCCGATAATATTATGGAGGCGGAATCTTTCTCGAAGGTGGTTGCTGAGGTTTTTTAACTCTGTAATATCCTGAAAGGTCTCAACTGCGCCGATGTGGTTCCCTTCAACATCCAAAAGGGGAACGGTGGTCAAGCGCACCGGAATCCTCTTTCCATCCTTGCGGGTGATATAAAGTTCCCGGCAGTTAGCATGCCCCTCTCGAAGCGAGACTTTTTTAAGGCATCCGTTGGGACATTCCTGTTTGCAGTATTCGCATTTCAGAATATCCCAGCACTTTTCGCCGATAGCTTCCACCCCGGAAAAGCCGGTAATCCGTTCGGCTGAGCGGTTGAAAGTGGTGATATTACAGTCTTTATTGATGGTGAAGGTGCCTTCGAGGCGGCTGTTGAAAATCGCCTCCAGCTTGTTCCGCTCATTGATTAGTTCCACGGTTTTCTCTTCAAGGAGGTCGTATAGCGCAAGGCGCTGCCTGCGGTCGCGGAAGAGTAAAACCACACCATCTGCTTTATCACCGGATAAGACCGCCGGTATGATTGATACCGCGACTTTAATCGAATCCCCTTCCACCGTCCGGATTTTTAACGACTGGTTACTGACCAACTCCCTGCTCTGTAAAACCTCTGTGATGCGGTCTTTGATTCCAACGGAACTGCGGAAAAGAAAATCGCAGGGCTGCGAACAAACCGCGTCAGCTCGGAATCCGGTGATTTCCTCCGCTTCCCGGCTGAAAAATGTGATTTTCAGATCTAAATCCAAAACCACCGCGCCTTCGGGTTCGCTCAGTTTTTTTTTATGTTCGCCGGAATCGTCCAAAGTGTTATTCCACTTTCAGGTTGAACTCTCTCCAAGTTCAGGCAGGTCTTTAGCGCAGCGGAGACCTGACTGGCGCTGGCAGGTCACACCCGCCGGTGGCGTGCAAGACCTGTCAGAACAGTGAAAGGTATAGTAAGGGCGGGTCATTCAGACCCGCCTTTTTAATTATAACCAACTTGTCGGCTTTGAATAAGCCGACCTACATTAATGAACTATCAAAGTTAAATGATTATTT
>CAYQZD010000006.1:0-42046 GCA_964421875.1 uncultured bacterium | reverse complement strand
ACAATCATAGATTAACTTCCAATATAATACCAATCCAACAATAATAAGTATGAAAGCAATAACAGACAATATTATGATTGTTTCCAATGGCATAGAATTTCTAGCTATTATCATGAATGCCGAGTATATTATTATCACTATAGTTAGAGTTACTGGAGCAATTGTTCTTCGCCTTATCTTCGAACTTTTATCAATAAGCATATCATATCTATTAACAAATTCACTGAATTTATCAATCTCGCCTTCACTTAGCCTTGATGTAAAACCAGAATTAAAATCAGGATTTTTGAAACTCATTAGTCTATCTCTTGCCTTTTTAATTATCGCTTTATAACTATTTTCATCATATTTTAACGTATAACGGGAAATATCCATTATTTTATCGTCAAGTGCTTCCTCTAATCCGTTCAGTTTGAACATAATTCCAATTATTAGAATTCCCAACAGTGCGGCAAATCCCTGAAGAATCGCACTATAAAAATAGAAGAAGCCATCGTTAGTAATAAACTCAATCATTGGAAAATCCTCCACACATTTGTTAAAAAAGACTGATTTACTTTATTACTTCAATTGATGCTGAATTCCATCCCCATTTGCCATACCCGCCCCGGCCGGGGGAAACCGTAATCGAGGCTGTATTCCTTGTCGGTAACATTCTCCACCGCTCCCTTCAAACCGAGCCAGGGGCGCAGCGAGTAGTTTGCGGTTAAATCCGCCGCCAGATGTTCGCCAATTTTATTCCCGTTGTAGTCGGTCAATTCGGACAAGTAGTTACCGCTAATCGAGGCTGACAGTTTCCCGGTAATCTTCGCTGACACATAGAAATCGGCTTTCCAGGAGGGAATATCGTCCCCCAGCAGCGTAAAAGGAGAGCCGGGAACAGGCTCCAGCTTGGCGGTTTGCAGAGTATAGCCCAATGACGCGGTGTATTTATCGCTTCTCCGCTCCAACACCAATTCTTCGCCCCAAAGCTCGGCGTCGGCGATGTTCAGGTAGGGGCTGAAACGGTCTTTACGGTCGATACGCCCCTCGATGAAGGAACGGTAATGCCAGAGCGATAATGTGATCCCGGCGGCGATGGAATACTGCGCGCCGATTTCCCCCCGCCAAGCGGTTTCCGGGTCCAAATCGGGATTGCCGGAATTTGCGTCATAGAGGTGGAAAAACGTGGGATACTGCACACTGCGGGCAAAGTTAGCGGCAAGTCGCAGTCTTACGCTGGGATTGACGGAAACTCCCAGCCTCAACGCGGGCGCAGTCTGCGTATCCTCGCCTTCGACCAAACGGTTTATCAGCGACAACCCCGCCGACACATTTACTCCGCGCCCGGCTTTGTATATCCCTTCACTGTAAATATCGGCGTCGAGGGTGTAATCGTAATCAGGCGTGGAGAATCCGCCGCTGGCGGGGGATTGTTCCTTTCGGGAAAACAGGTTGTAGCCGCTCCTGAAACCAAAAACCGTAGAAAGCCTATTCGACGCTTTCAAGCTTACCGACCCATCCCATCCCAGCGTCCGGCTCAGGTGCACCGAATCATAGTCATAGTTACCTTCGTCGTATCCCGCCCCTGAATAGCGTTTCAAACGGTTGGTGTAAACGTCATAGTATAAATCACCGGAAAAGCCGGCTTTCTGCGTAGTCCGGCTCCACTTAAGGCTGCTGTAATAGCGGGTCCAGTCTTTGAAACGCCAGTACACCGGGTCGCGGAAGAATTCCTTGACTATCTTGGGCGGCAAACCGCGTTCTTCGTTGGAATACCCTATCGACAGCGCAGTCTGCCCCTGCAATAGCGGGAAATAGAAACCCAGCGAACCGGTGTAACGCCGGTTGTCGCTGTTGTCCCGCAGTCCGCCGTTCTCGTAAGGGGTAGAATCGAAACCGTCGGGAAGGGGATAGCCATCCTGTCCTTCGGCGGCGAGCGAGGCTCTGATGTAGAGCTTTTCCGCGATTTTGCCGCCGCCGGTGAGCGCAGTCCGATTGAAACCGCCGGAGCCGTAATCCACCGAAACGCACAAACCGGGCTTCGACGAGGGCAGCTTGGTGACGATGTCAATCACGCCGCCTAAGTTCGAACCGTAGCTCAAAGGAGCCGGCCCCTTGATAACGGTGATGGTCTCAATATCGTTCAGCGAAATCCCCGATAGGTCGATGTATCCGTTCCAGGGGGAAGCGGCGGGCCGGCCGTCGATGAAAAGCTTGGTGTCGCGGGGGATAGCGCCGCGCAGGCTTAAAGTCGCTTCGTTTCGCTCATCCACATTGATGACTCCGCCGGTGAGGGGGAAGAGAACATCTGATAGAGCAACGCCGGATTGTCCGGCAATGCGCGCGGAGTCGAAAGCGGAAAAAGCGCCAACCTGCGCCGAAAGCCGGCCCACGGTAACGGTCACCTCCTCAAGGTCGATAGGCCAATAGGGATTGACGGGCTGTTCTTGCGCGAGAATGGAATGTATAAATACTAAAGTGAAAACAACAGTAGTTCTTATGAATTTTGACATTATGACAAAAGAACTTTTTGTTTATTAATTATGTTTGTGCTGTCGACTCTCCGTAGTCGACAGCATATTCAATATTAATAGTCATTTGTTGTCGAGTGCAGAGACTCGACACCACGGCAGTGTAATTCGTATATTCTAACGCACTACGGCAAAAACATCGGAATAACGCGGACTTTCGGCTATCGTGGTATCCGGCGTGGACCACCACCCCTCGAATTCGATATATCTATCAATGTAGGTCACAGCGTAAAAAACGGCAGATTTATCATCCCATTGGATATCTTCGGAATAGAAATATCTATCATCATATAATCCGCCGGGTTCAACCGAATCCGTTTCGTATGTTTTGTCCCAATAACAGAAGCTCAACATCGGGTCGTTATAAAATCGATATATCCGATAGCCAATAATATCGGAGGCGTAACATTCCAGTTCCGGGATAATATTGCATGACCGGCGATAGAAACTCTCAAATTCATCGTTCCACTCTATCGCCACTACATTATAATCTACCCTATCGATTCCGGGAATGAAATCATAAAGACCGGAAGTTATACTATAGAATAATGACGACCTGGGCATAGAACGGTACACAATATCCGGGTCTGAGGTGATTCCTTCAATTCTGTAGGCGATTACACGGGAAATTAATTGGTAATTATACCGAAAATCGGTATCGGTGTAAGTAGTGGTCTCAGGCGGCAGTAAATCATCATTGATCTTTTCCCACCAGGTGAAGTTTCCTTCCTCCTCAAAACAGCGATAGATGTTGAAACCTTCAACATCCCCATCACAGGTCCAGTTCAGACGAGCATAGGGCGCCTCCGGTCAATCATAGGGATAGCCCCTCGCCGCATACATCGTGAAATCCGAGATAAGATAGACCTGCGGACAATCAGGCTGCCGTGTCAAACGCCAGGTGATATCATCGCTCCGGTAAACTTCAGGGAAATCGTTCCCCCGGCGCAGCAGCAAATCGACCCAGCCCGGAGCTTCCCCCTCGTAAACCAGCATCCCGCTGTAATGCCCCAACGGGTAATTCATCAAATCGGTGGACTGAACCACCTCCAGCCGGAAATGCTTACGGTCGCTCCAGATTGCGCATTTCCCCACCACATACAGCCCGTCTTTAACGCCGTACCCGGTGATGACCAGGCTGCAGTCGGGAGTGAAGGTGATTCGCATCTCCCGCGGCTGACGCTGCAGCCAATCTCCGAATAGCCATTCCAGAGGATTCTCCTCGCTGGCGGTAATCCCGTCGATTTGCGTGGAACAACCGATGATAACAGCGAGGAAAACGATGAAAAGAACCAGGTTTAAGGAACGCATAACTCCTCCCGAGTTAATTTAGTCCTTATAGTGCATTAAAACGGAATTATTTGCGGAGAACGACATTAACATTGGAATAATGGGGACTCTCATAATAAAGTCTGGTGTATTCGGCGTGGAAAGGCTCTCTGTACATATGTTTAAACACCCAGGCGACCGAATAGAACACCGCCGAATGGTTTCCCCATTCGATAGACTCGGTATAAGAATATTCATCACCGGCAGTCTCCGGCGGTCCCATCGTTTCAGTATCGTACACCAACTCCCATCGGCTTACATCCAGAAAAGGATTGTCAAAAAACCGGTATATGCGATAGCCCGTGACTTCATTCAGCAATTCACCTCCCAAATCAGGCCATAAATACGGATTCTCATATAGTTCTTCGAAGGTTTTATCCCATCTAATTTCAATCCGGTCGTAACCTGTTCTATGAACTGAAGTCGTCAGTTCGTGATATCGGTCGCCAATGTCGAAAAACACCGCCGCCCTGGGAGTTGAATAGTAAGTTCTTAGCGAATCTTCGGTGACAGCCTCTAAGTAGTATAAAAGATTGGGTGAGAAATAATCGAAAAGCGAATCGTAGGTCAATTCGACGCCATTGAAACAGTCATCGATGAATGTGCGGGTGTCGGCGGGCAGCGGGATTGAATTGACCTTGCGCCACCGGGTGGTTCCTTCGAAACAGCGATAGACATTGAAGCCCGTGACTTCTTCGCCGGTACTCCAGTCCAAATTGAAAGGAACCCGCTCGCCGAAAACACTGAAATCGGTTATTATCAGCGGTTCATCATACTCCTCCACAGTGCGCAAATCAAGCGAGATGTCCGAATTAAGATAGGATTCGGGGAATTCATCGCCGTACCTTAGCGACATCCATATCCTGCCGTCATTTTCACTATTATAGACCAGCATCCCGCTGTGGCGTCCTCGGGGAAAATTCACCGGGTCGGTGGATTGCGCTATATCCAGCCGGAAATGCTTCCGGTCGCTCCAGATTGCGCATTTCCCCTCCACATACAGCCCGTCTTTAACGCCGTACCCGGTGATGACCAGGCTGCAGTCGGGAGTGAAGGTGATTCGCATCTCCCGCGGCTGACGCTGCAGCCACTCTCCGAACAGCCATTCCAGAGGATTCTCTTCGCTGGCGGTTATCCCATCGATTTGCGTGGAACAGCCGATGATAACAGCGAGAAAAACGATGAATAAAACCAGGTTTAAAGAACGCATAGCTCCTCCTATGAAGCGAATGTTTCCCGTATTTTATGCGGTTATCCAGCCCCGGGGGCGGAGATAATCTTACCTGTATTGTTTTTTAAGAAAATCATCCAGTTCGGGCAGTCCCCCCTGGAAAATCAAATACCCGTCGAAAGGTTCGCGCTCGGTGATTTCGTCGGCGATGGGAGTGAGCATTAGCTCCCGCACTTTGTCGCGGTCGTGGGTGTGGCCTAAAGCCCAGCCCAGTTTGACATAAGCGGTTTCCGGCAGCATATTTGCGGCGGGCGTCACGCCTAAATCCATAATATCGCGCCCGGTGTCGTAAACATACATCTGCACATAACCCCAGAGCGTTTCCACCGTCATATAAATATGCGCGCCCGCGTTGAAAGCGCGTTTCAGCGCCGGATACAGCGGCTTGTTCACATGCCCTAAGCCGGTGCCGGCGATGACAATTCCCTTATAGCCCTTATCCACCAGCGAATCGATGATGTCCGGTTTCATATTGGGGTAATAGTACACGATGGAGACGCGTTCATCGAAAGCGGTGTCCAAATCTACTTTCCGGTCGTTTCGGCGTTGACGGTATTTCTTCTTGATATGGTTCAATTTTTCCTTTTCGACCCAGGCAATGGGAGTTTCGCCGATGGTCCTGAAGGTGGAACGATAGGAAGAGTGCATTTTCCGCACCCGGGCGCCGCTGTGAAGTAGGGCGTAGCTGTCGGATGTGGGGCCGAACATACATACCATAACCTCGGCGATGTCGGCATTAGCCGCAGTCCAAACCGAATGAATCAAGTTCAGCGCCGCATCCGATGAAGGCCGGTCGCTGGAACGCTGAGAACCCACCATCACCACCGGCACCGGAGGATTCTGCACCATAAAGGTCAAAGCGGCGGCGGTGTAGTGCATCGTGTCGGTGCCGTGCCCGATGACGATGCCGTCGGCGCCCTTCTCGATTTCCTCCTTGATAACTTTAGCCGTGCCAATCCAATGCTCAGGCCCAATGTTTTCGGAAAACACGCCGTAGAGCTTCTTGGTCTCCAGGTTGCAGATGTCCGCCAATTCCGGCACCGCGCCGTAAAGCTCGCCGGGGCTGAAAGCCGGTATCACCGCCCCGGTGCGGTAGTCCAATCGCGAAGCGATAGTACCGCCGGTTCCCAGCAGCACGACATTGGGCTTGACCGGGTCGAAGGGAAACTCCTTCTCCGGAATGTGATAGTTGGCGACGCGCCGGCCGTGTTCCTCGATATCGCTGATGGTGGAATGTTCGATGCCGATATTGTAGCCGTTGTCCAGCTTCAGCACCAGATGATACGGGTCGGCGGTTTCGCTTCGGGGCAGAATGATACCCTCGAAAACGCCGCGCGTGGTGTCCACAGACACTTCCGACCAGACCTTAACATTGTATCGCTTAAGCGCTCCTAACAGGGGCTCGCGGTATCCTTTGTAATCTTCGTTATTGTCAGACACTTATAGTCAATGATGAATTCTGAATGATGAATTATGAATTATAATACGCTTCCGATTGAAATCCGGTTCAACACTCCCATTTCCCCCATCGAAGAGAGGGCGTAATCGAAATTGAGGGATTTGAAGGCGATTCCCAGTCCTGCGGAGGCTCCGGCGAAGATGTCCCTGTTGGTGCCGGCCTTCTGGTCGCGGCTGCGGGTGGACCATCCCAGGCGGAGCTTGAGTCGGTCGTTCAGGGTGAATTCCCCACCTGCACTGAAGTAGATTCCGGAATCCTGATACTTCTCCCCCTGCAACATTATAGTCAAAGGTAAATGTTCCAACGGTTTTGAAGCGCCGACCTTATAGGTTAGGGGTAGTTTCTCCTTGTAGTCATAGTAGCCGTCCAGAGATTTCCCCAGATTGAAAACTCCGGCTCCGATTGTCCAATACTTCCAGCCGGTGTCGATGAGCGCGCCCACATCCACCGCCGCCGCAGAGGCTGAAACCTCCCAGATTTCCGAGCGGATGTACTTTAAATTTACACCCACGGATACGGCTTCATTCAATTTCTTCCCTGCGCCGAGAATTATCAACAAGTCGGAGGGGCTGAAATCGCCTCCCACCTGATAACCCGAGGCGTCGGTGCGCTTGAAATTGCCGTAGTTGACGTAATTCACTCCCAGGGCGGCTGAGGCGTAACCTTTAAAATCCCTGCCATAAACGATTGACCCGGATTCGATATCCAGCAGATGATTGAGATAGGTCGCCTGGATATTAGTGTTCTCCAGTCCGGCGATAGCGGCGGGATTGTAGAACAGCCCATCGAATCCGGAATCGAAGCCGACCATCGCGCCGGCGACAGCGGCTCCCCGGGCGCCCGCGTCGGAACGGAGCAGTTCAAATCCGGTGGTTCCCTGCGAAAAAACGAACGGGGCAAATGACAGTAAAACTGCCGACAGTAGAACGGTTCTTTTTAACATTGGTCTTCCCATTAATACGAGGATAGATTAACTGGTTCTGCCGTTAACAACTGTCATTCAAACTCAGCCGATTATTGATGGATTTCACCGGGAATAATCGAAATTGATTATTATATAAATTACGAAATATTTTCACTATAATCAACCTGCTAATAATCGTAATCGCCGTAATCGTCGCTGAAATCGGAATGCTTCTCTTCCCTCTCCCACCGTTTGACTATCCTTCGTTTTCTATACCAGAGAAAGAATCCGCCGATTACCGCCAGCGGACCGAAAACGAAGCTGAGATAGTGGGTCAAATCCTTGAGGAAAGCGAAACGGTAGTCGGACTGAACCTTCCCCCCCCATTCGGTCTCGAATTCGTCCGGCCATAATCCGGTGGCCTGGAAAAACGAGCGATCGAATTTCTCTCCGCTCTTCAATCCGTTGAATATTCTTCGCAGGACATCGGGCCCAAATTCAACCACCAGGTACTGCACCGCAGACAGGCTCTGGCTGTAGGCAAGCTGCGCCTTGAGAGGGTCGAACCGGAGCACGGATTCCATCTCCTCGAAGGCGAGTATCTTCCTGCCCAGGGCGGCTTGGTCCAGCGTTTTTTGGTCGAAATAACCCTCGCCGGAGAGGAACACCGCCAAGCCTTCGTTGAACCACAGGGGCACATCACCCACTTCTTCGGCGATAACGATATGCACAAACTCGTGGACGGCGGCTTTGGAGAGGTCGAAGCCGGTGCCGCTAAATTTAGGGGATTTCAGCACCACCCGGCGCTGCTGTGGAACCGCCACTCCCTGAGTCCATTCGGGTAGGCGCCATCCGGTGAGTTCGCCGAATTCGGCGGATTTGGAGGCGAGGAAGATGTAAAATTCACCCTGGAAATCCAGCCCCAGAGTCGATTTTAGAGTCTCACGCCCGGATAATACCGCCTCGATGATGTTCTTCACATTGGCGGCGTCGGAGCGGTGGTAATAAAGCTTGATCCAACCCCGGTCCTCCAATGTCCATTCCGCGCTGACGGATACCGCGAAAATCGGTATCAATAATATCCGCGGGAGTATTTTGAATATTCGGCTCATAGCAGGTATTCCCACACTGTAGTGCGGGAACGAGTAAAGGCTTATCCCCCATCGCCTGTTTTAACGTCATCCTTCCTGAGTATCTCTTCAGCGTCATCGTCTTTTTCGGGGGAGACTTTCTCCGGCGTTCCACCCTCAACTCCGACGATGTCGGATTCCTCCAACAGTTCATCCTCAAGTGTAATCCCTTCTTCGCCCGAGCGGGTGATAAGTATCTCCTGGGTTGCGCGGACATAGAGGATATCCCTGATTTTTGAGAATCCCTTTAGGAAAGCCCCCGCATCCCGCTTCATCTTCGTGAGGGAAAATCCGGTTATCACTAAATCAGCGGATTCCGAGTTCATCGATACAAATTCATCGAAATCGACATCCTGCTCCATAGTCAGTATCTGGATATTTTTAGGGGAAATCAGGATTCTACCCTGAGCCACAAGCTGTCTCAAGCGGTCGCTTTCTTCGTGAATTTTTTCCGGGGGACAGGTGGCGAAGAGTCTGATTTCGCAGTTCTTCCACTCCGGATGCCCCACGATGATATAAGCCAGGACAATCATCAAGTTGGCGTTCCTCAAATCTCCGGGGGTGAGCCAGATATGGATGTTTCGATGGTATCCGAAGTGCCGCTCCGAGGAGCGGAGAATGCAGATATTAAAACCCGCCACTGCAGCGAAATGGCATCCGTCGATGATATCCTTGACATCTTCAGGGCGATCCTGGTGAAATTCAAAGAGGATGCTGTTATTTTCCATACCGGCGATACCCGGAATCTGCACAATCTGCGCCACGGCAGTCTTGAAACTGGGAGAAATAATAGTATCGACATACATCGCCGCGTTACTGGCTTGAGCCTGCTGAATCAGCCGGAGCAATAATTCTTTCGCGCCTTCGTTGTTGGCTTTTGTGAGCGGCCCCTGGACAAAATGTATAAAGGAGCCGAATCCGTAGTAATGTGAAATCCAGCGCAGCAGGTCGAAGGGTCCCAGTCTGGTGAGAGAATGCTTCGACACAGCGATAAAAGAAGGCCTCCAGTTGCTCATATCAACCTGAGCCTGTTTCTTCTGGATGATGATTTGGAGCTGCCGGGTCATCTGAAACAGCACACCTTTAAGCACGGCGGTAAGGTCTCGCTCTTCGATATGGCTTCGTTTCAAGCCGATATAAATCAGGCACATCGCCACCACAGCCAAAGTGGCGTAGAAAGTATTCATCTGGAACATTATAAAGAAGGAAGCCAGCGCCCCCACCAGCGAAAAATACCACTTGGTGCGGAAAGTCGGCCTGTAGGAGGGATTACCGGCGAAGTGTTCGAGGAAGCTGATAGAACACAGAGTGCCGTAGGTAATCATAAAGAACATACTAATGATTTTCGCCACGAAATCGATGCTGCCCAAAGAAACGAAAGCCAAGACAATCAGCGCGGTGAGTATAGTGGCGTTCACCGGCTCATTGTTCCCCCCCGCTCCGGCGCTGAGTACGCGGTTCCAAGAGCTTACGGGCAGGATGCGGTCGCCCGCTAAGGCTTGCAGTGTCCTGGGAGCCACCAAGATGGAGCCGATGGCTGAGGAAGCGGTAGCGGCGGCAAGTCCGATGGGAATGATGGGACCCCAGAGCGCGATGCGGCTCATAATGAACTGGTCGGAGGCTAATTCCTCCGGCGAAGCGCTGTAAGCCATCTTTATCACCACCAACACATAGACCAGCATACCGGCGAGGGTGGCGCTCAAAGTGCCGATGGGAATGGACTTACGGGGATTTTTCAAATCGCCAGACAATCCCACCCCGGCGGTCATCCCGGTAAAAGCGGGGAAGATGATGGCGAAAACGTAGAAGAATCCATCCGATTCGGCGATCTTCCCGAATAGGGAAACTTGGGAGGGAGCGTTTCCGGTGGCCGAGCCGGTGAAGAACATCAGAAGAGAGACTGCTAAGATTCCGACCACTACCCAAAGGGCGGTCACACCGATATTCGCGCCTTTCCGTACGATGACGAAGGCGAGAATCAAGGCGCCGGGAATAGATATCATTCGAACATCGGGCATGAAGCCGAGACCGCGTTCCACCAAGGGGAACAAGGGTCGGAAGGCTTCGGAAAATGCTATTAGGTAAAAAGCGACAGAAACCGCCTGGGACAGATAGAGCGAGATTCCGATAGTCCCGCCCATAGTGGAGCCAAAAGAACGGCTGATGATATAGTATTCGCCTCCGCCTTCGACCTTGAGGTTGGTGGCGATTTCCGCTATGGCAAGACCCGTAGGGATGGTAATCATATGCGCGATTATTACGATGAAAAGGGCGCCCATCAGCCCGGTATTCCCCACTGCGTAGCCGAAGCGCAGAAACAGAATCGCACCCAAAATAGTGCTGATAGCCGCCAGAAACACCGGGGCGGTGCCGAATCTGTGCGCTGTATGTATCGCGGTAGACTTTGGGGTCATTTTTAGACCTGATTCAGTTTATTAAACTTAATAAACACCCATTAGTTCTTTTTAGCGGCGAAATTATTTGCGCGCGTTCTCACGCCGGAGCGAGGGAACAAGGCGGATGTCATTCCGAACCCGGCGAAGCCTGAGTGTAGAATCTCTTGTTTATAAATGAATTACTAAAATGCAGATGCTTCACTTCGTTCAGCATGACATATTATCTGACAGTCCGCAGGAACTCGCCGCTTGCAGTCTTCGACTTGATGACTTATTTTCACATTAGAAAATATCCACCGGATCGACATCGATCTCTATGGTCAGGTTTTCCCCGCGTCTCCCAGCCATAGTCTGCTCCCGCGCCTCCATCAACCGGTCTTTAATCCCAGCCAGTTTTCCCGCAGAAAGCGGGGGAACTTTTATAATCAGGTTATAATAATAACGCCGCTTGATTTTGGTAAGCAGCGCGGGGGTAGGTCCCAGGACAGTGACGCCGGTCCTATCGAAGTTCCCCGACAGAGCAACGGCGGCCTCCGCTGCGGCGGATTCCGAAGGGGCGGAGAGGCGGAAGGCGATAATACGCCCGAATGGTGGATAGCGAAGCGGACTCCGGTAGCGCACAGTATAGTGAAAGAATCCCTCGTAATCGTTGTTACTGATGTAATTGAAAATCCTGTGTTCCGGGTTGTAGGTTTGCACCACCACCTCGCCGGGGCGGTGCCTGCCGGAGCGCCCCGCCGCCTGAACCATCAGACGGAAAGTCCGCTCTTCAGCGCGGAAATCGGGCCTCAGCAGTTCGGTGTCGGCGGAGATAATACCCACCAGCGTCACGTCTGGGAAGTCGAGCCCCTTGGCCACCATCTGCGTGCCCAGCAGGATGTCGTATTCTCCCCGGGCGAATTTTTCCAGGATGCGGAAGTGGGAATCGATGCCGGCGGTGGTGTCCAAATCCATCCTTACAATGCGGGCGTCGGGAAAGAGGCGCTGGATTTCCTCCTCCACTTTCTGGGTGCCGGAACCGCAAAACATCAGCTCTGTCCCTCCGCAGGATGAGCAAACGGAGGGCGCCCGCTTCTGGAAACCGCAGATATGACAACGCAGCCGCCGGTTGGTAATATGATAAGTCAGCGTGAGGGAGCAGTTGGGACACACCTCCACTTCCTTGCAGTGTTTACATTTGATGAAGGTGGAAAAGCCGCGGCGGTTCTGGAGAATAATGGTCTTATCGCCGTGCAGCAGGCGGTCTTCGATTTTATCCATCATCAGTGGTGAGATAGCAGTATTGGGGATGAGAGCGTTATCCTGGGTGAGGTCGACCAGATGGAAGGCGGAGAATTTTCCGCTGGCCACGCGTTGGGGCAGTTCCAGCATTTGGTATTTTCCGCGGCGGGCGTTTTCGAAGGATTCCACCGAGGGGGTGGCGGAGCCGAGGATTATGGGGATGTTCAGCGTCTTCGCCAGCGCCACTGCGCAGTCGCGCGCTTGGTAATGGGGGCGGTTGCTCTGTTTGAAACTGGGGTCGTGCTCTTCGTCCACCACAATCAATCCCAGGTTCGTCAGGGGGGTAA
Organism: uncultured bacterium; assembly: GCA_964421875.1. Taxonomy (GTDB): domain Bacteria; phylum Electryoneota; class Tariuqbacteria; order Tariuqbacterales; family Tariuqbacteraceae; genus CAYQZD01. Next base: position 29,516 of record CAYQZD010000006.1, on the reverse strand, counting down.
ACAGCGCGCTGCGAGCGCCGACCACCACTCGGGCTTTGCCAGAAGCCAGCCTGCGCCAGGAATCGTAGCGTTCTCCGGGCGAAATGCGGGAGTGCATCACCACCACCTGTCCGCCGAACCTGGCGCGAAAGCGGGAGGCGATTTGCGGGGTGAGGGCGATTTCCGGCACCAAGACCATCGCGGTCTTCCCCATTTCCAGGCAGCGGGAAATAACTTCGAGGTAAACTTCGGTTTTACCGCTGCCGGTCACTCCGTAGAGGAGGAAGGGTTTGGAGCCGCCGTCTTTTAGCGCTTTCAACACCGCGTCTATGGCGGAACGCTGGTTTTCGGTGTGAACGATGTCTTTCGATTTTTCCGGTAAAATCCAGGCAGTGTCGCGGATTATCTCCCTTTTCCGTTCTCTAATCAGTCCTTTTTTCAGCAGGGACTTCAGTGTGGAGTAGGCGGTTCTGGTCTCCTGCATCATCTTCTTTCGGGTAACCGGGGGAGCGCCCAATAAGTATCGCACCGCCATCGCCTGGCGGGGGGATTTGCGCTCGTTCTCCCGGAGCCAGGTTTCGAGGTAGTCATCGGTGAGTTCCGGGTTTATGCGGAGCATCGACTCGTATTTAGGCGCCATCCATCCTTTAGGCAGGGATTCCCTGATGTCAATCAGACCGCGCTTCTCCATCGCCACTAAGGCTGACAGCAATCCCTTACCGGGGAACTTGTTCCGCAGTGTGTTCACCGCTACTCCCTTTTTCCCTTTGAGCGAGGCGATGATATCCCCGGCCAAACCGGAGTACCCTTCAGAATCCAACAAATCCTCATCGGCGGTGTCCAGGAGCCTGACGGTGCGTTTGGTTTCAGCCAGCATTCCCGCCGGATGCGCCGCCGATAGCGCGTCCCAGAGCGGACAGCAGTAGTAATCGGATATCCATCTGCAGAGGTCGAGGACATAACCGGGCAGAGGCGGATCGGGGTCGGCGAGGTCGGAGATGGGACGCACAGTTTCCAAATCGGTGGTATCCGTAAACTCGACTATAACACCTACTTTTTCACTTCTCCCTAATGGAACCACCACCCGGCTGCCAATATCGAGTTTGTCGGCAAGGTTATCGGGGACTTCATAGGTGAAGCTGCCCCCGCCCGGAAGGGGAAGCACAACATTGGCGTATTTATCAGGGGAAGTCATATATTGGTCATTGACCGATGGTCATAAGTTATCGGTTTGTATTCCCACGCTGAAGCGGGGAAAAAAGGAAAAACACTGCTTCTCCCGACAAGTCGGGATAATAATAATAGATGGCGGGGGGCTAAATCCACCCTGCAACACTATTTTCTAAGGAATTTCAGCTTCAGGGGAATGCCGGGAAAACCATACCGTTCCCGAATTTTCCGCTCGAGGAAACGCCGGTATTGCGGCGCCACCAGATGGGGAAAATTACAGTGCAGAGAAAACGCCGTGGGTTGGATTGTTATTTGTGATACATACTTGATTTTAATATACTTGCCCTCGACTGCCGGAGGTGGAACGGCCTCGATGATGGGGAGCAGGCTTTTATTCAACTCCGAGGTGGGAATCCGGGTCTGAGCCCAGGTCATAGTTTCCAGCGCTAACATCAACGCCCGATGGATACGCTGTTTGGTCAGCGCGGACATAGTCACCATCGGAATATAGGTGTGACCGGGGATGCGGCGGTAAATCTCCTGCTGGAAAACTTCGAAGGTGCCGGTTTCCTTCTCCAGTGAATCCCATTTGTTAGCCAGCAGCGCTGTTCCCTTGCCGCGGTTCACCGCTTCGTTCAAGACGCGGATGTCCTGCGCTGTCAAATATTCCGGGGCTTCGAACATCACCAGAGCGACATCGCAGCGGTCCAGGGCGCGAGCAGTGCGAAGGTTGGAGAAGAACTCGATCACCTCCTTCACCCGCGAGGGGCGGCGGAGACCGGCGGTGTCGATAAGCGTGATTGCGCTGCCTTGAAACCGGATTTTGGTGTCGATGGAATCCCTGGTAGTGCCGGGCTCGGAATCGACGATGAGCCGTTCCTGGTTCGTGATAGCGTTTACCAGGGACGATTTTCCCACGTTAGGACGCCCCACCACCGCGATTTTGATGGAATCATCCTCCTCAGCAGCATCGGTCTGCGGGATACCCTCCAGCGCTATATCGAGTAAATCCCCCACTCCCCTGCCCTGCAGCGCGGAAACGGGATGAGGCTGGCCCAGCCCCAGCGAATGGAATTCGACCGCCGCTAACTCATCTGATTGGTTGTCGGCTTTATTGGCGGCGATTACGACTTTGCTTTCATCTCTGCGCAAAACTTCAGCCAGAGCGGAATCGTCGGGATTAATCCCCGATTTAACGTCCACCATAAAAATCACCCGGTCCGCCTCCTGAACAGCGATTTCGGCTTGACGGCGGATTTCCCGTTCAATGGGATTATCGGGATTTTCCACAATGCCTCCGGTGTCGATAAGGGTGAATACTATCCCCGCCCATTCACAGTCCGAATAATGACGGTCCCTTGTGACCCCCGATTCCTCCGCCACCACCGCTTCCCGCCGCCTGAGGATGCGGTTGAAAAGGGTAGATTTGCCAACATTGGGCCGGCCTACTATAGCGATTATCGGTTTCATCAAATACTATTCCATCCCATTCTATAGATAAATATCGTCAATCTCGTAATCTTTACCTATATTAAGTCTGGCGTCATTCTGGCCGCGAAGCGAGCCAGAATCCTTCTTCTCCGGAGGGATTCCGGCTGCGCCGGAATGACGATATGAGTTATTGCCATATATATCTAAAAAAGTACTCAATCACAACTTTTTACCGCCTGGAAGAGGGGGGCGAAGGTTCCGTCCGACAACACTACTTCCCCAGACACAGCGTCCTTAAACTCATCCAGTGTTAGGTCATCGAGGAAAAAACCATCTGCGTTAAGGCAGTCCGGCGGCAGTATAATGTAGTCTGCTTCCATCCCCTCAAGGGCTTGAAGAATATCCCTGCCCGCCAGAAGCCCCGCGATTGTCACCGAATTCCCCAGGAAGCGGTTTTCCACCGCCGCCGCCCGAACCGACAATCCTTCGATGCGGTTCAGTATCGGCGTGATCTGCTTATCCATTATGGAAGCCATCGCCTTCCCTGTGATTGCTACGGCTTTGACCGGCGGTTCAACTTTATCGGGAAAATCCAGACGCTCAATATCGAATTCATCCAGAAAAAGTCGAATCATCCCCACACCGTTTTCGACCTGAGGGAAATCGCCGTAATAGTCCGCCTGAGGCAAATGTCGGCGGGCAATAAGGAACATCTCATCCGCGGCGCAGACTAACGGTTCACCCAAATCACGGCGGAATTGTTCGCGAAAACTACCCACAACCGTGATAACAGTCTTGGCTTCATCTTCAGTTAACAGCCTCAGCGGGGGCAGTCCGTCCCGATGCGCTGTCAATCCCACGGGGATAACGGCGATGGAGGCGGCCGACGGGTGAAATTCAGCCAGTCGGGCTATGGTGTCTTTGAGAACATCCCCGTCATTGTAACCGGGGACTACCACAATCTGGGTGTGCAGGGTGATTCCGCCTTCAGCTAAAGCTCTGAACTTCTCGATGAAGCGGTAATCGAGGCTGCACCCCAACAGTTTTCGCCGGACTAACGGGTCTGCCGCGTGCACTGAAATATACAACGGAGACAAACGGTATTCAAGAATACGCTTGACAGCGGCTTTTCCCAGGTTGGAGAGGGTTATGAAATTCCCGTGAAGGAAGGAGAAACGGTAATCTTCATCCTTGACTTTCAGCGTTTCCCGCACTCCGGAGGGCAATTGGTCGACAAAGCAGAAAACACAATGGTTGCCGCATTCGGCGGGCTTCATCGGGGGAAACGACAAACCTAAGCTCTGGTCGGGCTCCTTCTCCAACGAAACACTGAACATCTCCCCATTGCGGACAAACTCCAACTCCATATCTTCATCAGCCGTAAGGAAGCGATAATCGAGAAAATCGCGGACTTCCGCGCCGTCCACCCGTTTTAGGTAGTCTCCCGGCTGGATTACACCGGTTAAAGGACTGGTATCGTCTATGGCGGTAATCTTAAGCAAAAAATGAAACCAATCAAAAAAATCCTGCGGCAGGGCAGGATTATTTCTAATCTGAAAATAACGGCAGCGTTAATACGCGAGCCTATAATTTTCATCCTTCGTTGCACGAAGTCGCGAAAGAGACCATCTGTGATGGTTAGAGCGGCTGACGGGGCTCGAACCCGCAACATCCAGCTTGGGAAGCTGACACGCTACCAGTTGCGTCACAGCCGCTTTAATTTTATATTTTACTTAATTTTCGCTAAAATGTCAAGTTTTAGGGATTGATTGATATATCAACCGCAACAGTTGTTAATTATCTATAATTTTTGTAATATTCATACATAGTCATTCTTGAAAAGAATGATGAGAAAAAAGGATGTCATTCCCGCGTATGCGGGAATCCATCTTTCTGTATTTATATGATTTACTGGACTCCCGCTTTCGCAAAAGTGACAAAACATAGGACATTCTTTTTGATCTGCTATAATCCTAATATAATCTGCTTAATCCACTTAATTCACTGTGAATATAATACTATAGTAAACATATATATACTAAAACTCAGCTTCATAAAGCTAAACTCATACCAAAGCAACATAATCTGACTGCAGCGGATATAAAACAATTGGATTCCATCGAACTCAACGAAGCTCAAAAAGCGGCGGTAACCGCTCCCACTGACCGACCGGTAAAAATTTCCGCGGGAGCCGGAACCGGCAAAACCACTGTCCTTGCCGCAAGATACCTGGAACTGCTGCGCCGGGGATTCAGCGTGGAGAACCTTTTGGCGTTGACCTTCACCCGCAAAGCCGCCGCGGAGATGCGGGTGAGGATTTTCCGAGCGCTGCCCCGGCCGCGCGATATAATCAGAGCTGACATCTATACCTTCGACGCCTTTTTCTACACGATTTTGACCGGTAACGCGCCGGAATCCGGGATCGACCGCAACAGCAGAATCCTCAGCGGAACCGAACGCCGTCTTTTTATCCAAGAGACCTTGAAACATACGGCTCACCACGACCTCCCGCCGCTATCCCTGGAAAGAATCGAAAGCTACCGGGAGAAAGCTCTCAGGGCGGTAGAAACCGCGAGAATGAATCTGACAGCCCCGGAAGAGTTTGAACGCGACATTCTCCCCCGAGCGGTTCCTCCGGAATTCGCTAAACTAACGCACCGGATATATTCATCGTATGAAGAAGCGTTGAACCGCGAAGGTCATCTGGATTTCGGAGAAGTCATTTTAAGATGCCGCCGGCTGCTCAGAGATCATCCCGGATTGCGGGAGCGGATTCGCCGAAAATACCGCTACATCCTGCTGGATGAAGTTCAGGACACCAATCCGGCGCAGTTCCTCCTGCTGAGCCTGATCGCGGACGAAGGAATGTCCAACGTCACCGCAGTGGGGGATGACAAGCAGTCGATATACGGTTTCCGCGGAGCGGATATCGGCAACATCCGGGAATTCACAGGACAAGAGTACAACCTCAAGCAAAACTACCGCTCGGCGCCGCCGATACTGACCTTAGCGCACCGCTTGGTCTGCCAGGATGAATACTTCCACCGTCAAGAGGAATCGATTAAATTAGAGCCGACGGTTAAGGATAGGGGCGCATCGGTCTTCTTTCTGACCGCGCCGGATGTTGAAACCGAAGCGGAGGCGGCCGCATCGGAAATCGCCGGTCTGCTCGATTCAGGAGTGAAAGCGAGTGAAATCGCCGTCATCTGCCGCCGTAAAGCCCCGTTGAAGACTTTCGAACAGGTTCTGCGGAAGGCGGGCATCCCCTATCGCACTGTAGGCGGAGGCTATTTCGAGCGCGAAGAGGTCAAGGACGCGCTTGCACTCCTCAAGCTCACATTAACGCCGGATGACACCGGCGCGGAATCCCGCCTGCGGCGGCGGGGATTTTCCGATGGAGTGCGAATACTGCAGCAAAGCGCCGGTCTCCCCCGAAGGCTGACATCACTGCCCCTATGGGAAGCTGTGCTGGAGGCGCTGATGCTTTCGGGATACCCGCAATTTGCCGCCCAAACGGACTCCCCGGAACAATCCGCCGCCAATCTTAACAAACTGCTGGAGATGGCGGAGGATTTCGCCGCCGCAGACCCTTCCCGCGAACTGGAAGATTTCATCCATTACCTTGAAATCAGCATTATCGAGGACGCCGAGGAGCGTGAAGCGGAAACCACCGGAGGAGAAGCGGTCTCGATTTTGACCATCCACCAGTCCAAGGGGCTGGAGTGGGAAGTTGTCTTCGCTGTGGGATTTAGCCAACTCCGTTCTCCCCGCAAACCGGACTTTATCTTCGACCCGGAAACGGGTAAATTAATACTGCGTAAAAACCCGCTGGACGGAAGCGAGTACGAACAATACGAACCGGCGCTTAAGGAGTCGAATATCCCGGAACGAAGCCGAGGCGAGGAAATCAGACTGCAGTATGTCGCTGTTACCCGGGCTAAAAACCGCGTTTACATTTCCCGCAGCGCCAAATCCAAATTCCCCGCCGCCCTGGACAATCCTGAAACATTTTTACCGAAACACTCTTATACTGCGAAAACGGTCGACGAAGGTTTCCAAGCCCCCGTTTTCAAGGGGGACTCTGAAGAGGGGAAACTGGCGCTGCTCAAAAGCGCCTGCCGGAACCTGATGGAGATTCCTCCTGCAGCCTCCGATGAAATTGTTAAACTGAGTTTCTCCTCCCTCCGGGACTACATGCGATGCCCCAAATACTACTATTACCGACGATATTTAAATATGGATGAAGGAGGCGGAGCGCTTAACAGCGGGGAGGGACGCGAGGTAATCGCGTCGGTCCTGGGAGCGGTGTTTCACCGTCTGATAGCGCTGGACCCACGCCTTGAAAGGGACTGGGAAACAGTTTTGAAGGAAGCGGCTGAGGGGAAGATTTCACCGAAATTATCTGATGAAATAGACCGTTTGCTGTATAACTATAAAGAAATGGGATTGGATAAGTCTGAAATCCTTGCAGTGGAGAAGGGATTCACCCTGCGCCTCGAAGGGAACGCAAACCAGGTTCATTTCAACGGTGTTATCGACCGGATTGAAAAACACCGGGATGGATTCAGAATACTGGATTTCAAGACTGGAAGAGTGAAAAAGGATGGATTAAACGACATCCGGCTCCAGCTATCCTGCTACGGATTAGCCGCGAAGCGAGGCGCCTTGGGAAAAAAATTCCAGCCGGTATTAGCGGCGGCGGCGCTGCGAAGGGGGGAAATTATCGAAGTGGAATTTCAGACGGAAGCTGAAGATGTTATCATCGCCGCAGCGGAGGGAATCGCTGCACGAGACTTTCCCACGCGGGAGGGCGACTACTGCGACCGATGCCCCTGCCGCGAAATCTGCCCGGCAATATCTACCCCTGAAGAGTGAAGCGGCAGACATCGTCCCCCTGCGCCAGGCAGGCTTTCTCCTGAGCGGGAACAGCAGTCTCGAACAAAGCCCCCCCTATCCCCCCGACAACCCCCCTGATGAAATGACACACCGGTCTCCCCGCATCAAGCCAGGCCTCGGCGAAGGGAGAGTTTTTCACGACGACCTGAATGCTTTTCGACTGCGAATCGAATACTTCTAATTCGAATTTTCCCCAGCCGATCTGCCCCCCCATCTTGCACATAAACTCCGCCGCCTCCCGCGGCGAAAGCCCCAGATTGTCGCGGAATTTCAGAGTGGAAGCCCTCCCCCCCTCGTAACCGCCTTTGTAAAATATCTCCCCGCTCTTTTCCCAGCCGACGGTTTCCACCAAAGCCTTGAACATACCCATCACCGTTTCCGGCCGCAGGATAAAATAACGAACGCCCTTGAAGATAAGGGCGCCGCTAAGTTCATCGTATTCCATCCCCTGAAGGATTTCGTTGGTCATACCTTCTCCTCTGAGGGCAAGGTAATTTCCTCCTTTTTCAGGAATAGTTTTCGCAGCCTACTTTTGTACCAGCCGTAATCAAGGCTGAATTTGGCGTGAATCCGGTCGCAGGCGGTGCAGTCAAGGCATTTAATGCAGTTCGCGGTATCGACCTCGTTTATCACGTCTAAGTCCACCGGACAGAGGTCGTTGCAGAGCTTGCAGTTGGAACAATGGGATTTCTCCGCCTCTATCTTCAACAGGCTGATTTTATTGAACCAGGAGAACATCAATCCCATCGGACACACCACCCGGCAGAAGGGCCTTTTAGCCAGAACAAACCAGATTAGAAAACCTACAAGGATGACAATCTTTATCCATAACCAGATACCGAAACTACCTGGTTCTATCACCGGCTCCTCCAGCACCGGATGCATCGGATTCCAAATAGACCAGGGGATGGCGCCAATGAGGGCGCCGTAGGGGCACAGTTTGCTGAACCAGTGCACCGCCGTGATATAAGGCAGAATGACTGTGAGCAGGAGCAGGGAAACCCATTTAAAGTGGTTGAGCCACCTGGGGATGCCGAATTTCAGCTTGGTGCGGATTTTATACATCGCGTCCTGCATCCAGCCGAAAGGACATATCCAACCGCAGGCGGCGCGGCCGAACAATATCCCTATCAAAGCCAGATAACCCAGGACATAGAAGGGAAAGAGGTGAATGGCAGCGTGATGCTGGATTATGCCTATAGGACAGGAGAGGACAGCGAAGGGACAGGAATGGCAGTTCAAGCCCGGAATACACACCGAACGCAGGGGACCTTCATAGATGCCCTTAGTCCAGATGGATGCCACAAAACTGTTGGTGAATAGCAGCCCAATCCCAACCTGTGTCATCCGGCGCCATTTCTTTAAATTAGGGGTAATCCTCCAGGGAATGTGCGGAATTTCACGCGCTTTCTCTTCTACAGGTTCCGGGCTGGGCTCGACCGCATACTCAAGGGCGGAAGTAGGGCAGTATCTGGCGCAGGCGGGATCGCCTCCGCACAAATCACACTTGATAACCTCATCATTCACCCGGTCATACACGATGTTCCCAAAGGGGCAGGAAACGGCGCACATCCGGCAATGAATACATTTTCCCTCATCCCATTCCACCGCGCCGGTTGACTCGTTTATAGCCAAAGCTCCCGAAGGGCAAGTCTTAACGCAGGCCGCATCATCGCACTGCTGACAAACCACAATCATATTGTGGTCTTCGGTGTAGTTATACACTTTTACGCGCGAAGGCTCCGGCTCTGCCGAATCTTCGGTATGGAAGTAGGAACAGGCCAGTTCACAGGATTTGCAGCCGATGCACCTGGAGGGATTTATCAGGAGGCGTTTGTCAGCCGATACGCTGACAGTAGGGGAAAAGTCCTGAACGTATGAGTCCTTTTCAGGGCTGACAGAAGCCGGGGAAACCGAGTCCTCTTCGGCTTCCGCAGTCTCTTGCGAATTTATCTCAACTTGATTGGGTTCCATTTTGAAAGTAGCGTCTATAGATAAACGTCAAAGAGTCCGGATTTGTTAACCTTGAAAACTGCGGCAGCGTCTTTACGCGAGCCGATAATTTTCATTGTAAGCTGTTAAGGGTCGCGACCAAGATCCTCAGTGAGGGTTTATTCTTCGCCGGAGTCGCTTAGACCATCGAAACTAATCGCTGCCTATTAAAGTCATAACGACTAAGGATAATAAAAAATCCGAAGGGATCATCCGATCCCGATGCACTCGAGTCAAAGCGTGGAAGCCTCCATACGGGCTTCGAAGGAATCGCCTTGGATGATACCAAAAACGAAAAGCGCCGCCGCCGCCGCCAAAATCGCCCAAAACAGTATTCTTCTATACATTTTATATTAGCCGTATCACTTTAGGTGTGTGAAGCGCCTGCTCAATTTGTCATTCCCGCAAGTGAACGAAGTGAACGCGTCGGGAATCTGAGTTTCAATTCTTACGCTTTCAGATTCCGGACAAGCCGGAATGACAGCGGGATTAAAGCTGAATTCATATAGGCAAAGTGTTACTATCAGCCGTATTGCTTAAAAGGGATTCTACTCACCAACTAAATCTTTAACCCAGGGAATAACCGCCTCCTTCAAAGCCTCGTATTTGAGGTACATAATATTAGTCCGAATTATACCATCTTTGTCTATAATCACAAGAATAGGGAGTTTGGAGACTTTATAGAGCCTTGTAACGCCGCTGCCTTTCCCACTCAAAACCTGGAAATCCATATCGTATTTCTTGACTTCTGACATAGCTCTTCTGGAAGGATTGATCGCATTAATAGACAGAAGCTTCAATACGGGGCCATGCTTGGCCTTGATTTCCTCTAACCTGTCGCCGTAAAGTTCATTCAGAAGTTCGGCGTAAAGTTTTTTCATATGCGGAATCTCCGCACGACACTCCCGTCAATTGCATTTCCACATCTGCAAGACTACTACCTGCCCGCGAAAATCGGCGAGGGAAACATCCTCGCCGGTTCGAATATCCGGCAAAGTAAAATCGGGCGCGGTATCGCCAACATCCACGCCGACATCGGCGAAGACGAATCCTGATATCGCAAGAACGCAGAATATCGAAGTTAGCAGTATTCTCATAGGTCGAATTATTTCATGTTTTCTAAGTTTATAAAAATCCTAATTTTTATTATATGAGGCGGATTTAAAACCGCGCTGTCAATCTTGATGCAGGCGCGGCGCCCCTCAGCCGATGCAGCAACCATCGAACAATAATCGCTGCACTCGCTATGATAATTGCTTATTCCGATAATAATAACTTAATTAAAATAAACCCTTTATAATCTGTTTTATCTCTTCGAATTTACCGTATTCATGATTGTATCTCCTTACAATCCGCCCCTCCCGGTCGATGACAATCCAGGTCGATTCCTGGGGATTACCGTAAGCCTGCAAAGCAACAGCGGATTCATAAAGCAACTTGAAGGTCATCTTCTCCTGTGTATAGGGAAGGCTGCCCATCCATAAACGAGTCAAAATCCAAAAAAAATCAGTCGGGTCGCTAATGGCAAAACACTCCACCTTGTCCCGGGGGAATTCCAAAGTGTCTCTCTGAATCTCGGTCTCGATTGCTGGAATCTCCAGGCTCATACATTCACCTCAACCGTCATTGAAAAAGAACAGGAGTACGACTTCACCGGAATCGATGATATTCCCCAGAGTATCACGCACAGTCCGATAGTCGCTGAGTCGCACACTGTCCACATAAGCGAGAGTGTCGGTGCCGAAATCATAGTAAAAACCCGGCATCACAAAATCGGGAGCGAACTGGGTCAAAACGGGCTGGAACATCGTAGTATCGCCCTCGCGGACATCCACTTCCGAAGTGTTTTGGTAATCGCCGTAAACCACATAGACATTGTGAGTTTTCGGAACGAGGCCGCTGATAATTATGGGAACCGGTCCCTGAAACAGGGCGCTGGAGTCGTCGTTGAGGATGACCGCAGCTTCGGGAAGCAGGGAAGAATCCTCCTTCATCGGCCAAATTTCCAGAGCGCCCAATTCAATTTCCGGCGGACTGGAAGGAGTCTCCCCGCAGCCGATAATAAAGAAAACACAAACCGCAGGTAAAAACAGTCCGGTAATGAGTGCGGTTTTCGATTTCGATATTGATATGTGTGTAGTGTCAGTCATGGTTCCTTCAAATTCAGAAAACCTGTTCGATGCCGATAAGATAAGTGCTCATATCGGTGTCCTGGTTGCTGCCGTAATAACGGTACTTCACCATAATATCAGTGTCAGCCCACATATTGCGTTTCAGGATGATGGAGAAGGAATTGGAATCGAAGCTGTCACCGGTAATCTGGTCGTAAAAAGCCGCCTCGCTATCATCGCTGCTCATAGTGAAAAAGCGGTATGACAGGTGGAGCTGAGTCGCCCAATTCAAATACTGGATGCACTCGATACCGGGTGCGTACGATTCCCCGTCAAGCGAATCCCAATGGTAACGCAGGGAAAGATGCAACGCGGTTTGAGTAGGCAGCCACTGGGAAAGCCAGGTGGTCAAAGTGTTGAAATGAAATCCGTTCTCACCCGAAGCATTGAAATGGTTATACTTAACCTGAAGGGCGGTGGTGTTGGTCAAGGCTTGGCGAAGCTTCAGGTTGTAGGACTGAGCTTTCTGCTTGGAACCGCCGGCTTCGTTCCAATAGAAGCTGAGACTGGGCTCAATCATAAAGAATCCGCCGTAGTCATATTTGAATCCCCAGTCTCCCATCCAGCCGGTAAGGTCGATGGAAGTGGTGGTGTATTGAGCGGAGCTGTTCACGGTGAAGTTGTCGTTGATTTTATACTCCAGACGGGCGTTGTAAATCTCTTCGAGATCATCTCCCTTGGTGAAATCGCCGGAGTTGTCGTATTCGTAAAGCTCCCCCAGGAAACCGTACTGATATTTCACCTGGAGTTCCCAATCCGGCCCAAAGGCCTGGGTGATTTTTGTCAGGAAGCGGTGTTCGGGGAACTTTGATAGGAAGGGCGCCGGCTGGGAAAAGTCGGATTCGCCGTAAATGTACTCGATGTAGTGGGGCCACTTGTACTCAAAGTAGTCCGTGTACTGGTATTCCAGTTTGAGCTTGGTGTAATAATCGAAATTGGGGCCGATGGCGAAAGAGACAATCGGAACGATTAAAACTAAGATGATTGATAACAGGAGAGAACGCCTGTGAGATGTGCTGGAACTGGAATACTTCGATGATGAAATGTCATTCATAAGTATGCGCAACATAGAGGATTATGTCTTTGTACGAAAGTCAATGCCGCAGCCTCTAAGAAACTGCGGATTCACAAAAAGACGGTATAAACGCCTTTGGAAATGCGATCACTGCAACAGCAAATTCTCCAACTGGAGCCGGCACCCCTATCAAGTGGGACAGCCGCCAGCGGAACCGGCGAATCCCCCGTCTTCGCAGCGGCTGAGGTCGGAATCCTGGGTGTCGTCGGTGTACATAATCGGATCGGACACCGGCTGGTCGAGCAGATACATGCCGGAAGTGCATCCGATTACCTGAACCGCCGCAAGCACAAGAATCAAGACGGCGGCTGTTTTCAGTATTGTGGTTCGATTCAAATGTATATCGTTCACTAAATTTGTGGTTACTACCTTAAGGCAATTTACGAAAAATCATAGACAATATCAATATTGCAGATTAATTCAGCTATCTTGCGGCAGATATTATACACCCTCACTCAGGAAGGTCTATTCGTAATGATGCGCCGTGATGCGCAATGTAATTAAAAATAATTATAAAGTCAAATTATAGTAACCCCCTAACGGGGTAATTCGAATATTTTCCGTATGAAATAAAAAATCTCTGCGTTGAATCTCAGTTCAACTGAAATCATAGCCTCCCGAAAAAGAATGGCGAATGAGAATTGTCATTCTTGCGAAACAGTCCGTCCCACAATGCGTAATTTCGCGCTATGTCATTCTGAACGAAGTGAAGAATGTCTTGTTTATAAATGAGTTAGAAAAATGCAGATGCTTCGCTTCGCTCAGCATGACATATTCCCAAACAGACTGGAAAACAGGAATCAATCTTCTTACATTTGTATGTGTCACTCTATTGTTGGACAGTCTGCCCGCACCCGACACTAAATTATTAATCGTGGCACAGGATCTCCGCAGTCTGTCCGAAAATGCCACGGACTTGTCATTCCCGCGAAAGCGGGAATCCAGAATTCAATAATAATCAATAAAATTAAATTTTTAGGTAAACCTAACATGCTGCTCGTGGCACAGGATCTCCGCACCCTGCGTTATGTGCATATAATACAAATAATTGAAAAACAGCGCCTTTTGTAATCACAATAGTTAAACAATCAACAATTAAAAGCAAAAAAAATTATTTTCCAATCATATACCCGCAAATATCCACACTGGAATGTTCCACCTGATTCCACACGCCGGTTTGGTGAGCGACGATAATCAATCCGCGATTTCCTTGACGGCGCCACCTATCGAGAGTCTGCGCCATTTTGATAGCGTTGCCTTCATCCTGCTGAGAAGTTATCTCATCCGCCAGGATGACCCGAGGATTTCCCATCAAAGCCCGCGCCAGCGCAACCCTGGCAGCCTCTCCTCCAGAAAGCCGCGAAGCCTCTACTTCAATTATACTCCGGGAAAAACCGAGGTGTTCCAAAAGCTCCTCCGCCTGATGCCTGGAAAAGGGCTTTTTGCCGCCTATCTTCAACGATGAAGCGGTTTTAAGGTTAGCCTCCACTGTCCCCGGAAGCATCACCGGTTTCTGGGGGAGGAAACAGACCGCAGCCCGCCATTCCTGAGGCGGGTAATCAGCCGATTCCCGTCCCGCCAGGATTATCTCCCCCGATATCCTAAGATTCAGCCGCGCCAACGCTTTGAGCAGCGAAGTTTTACCCGAGCCCGAAGGACCGGTGAGCTGAACCGCCTCCCCTGATTTCAGCGCCAGGTTCACTTCCAACTCGTGGCTCCCGTCCAATGTCACCTTCAAAGCTTTCGCTTCAAAAAGCGGAGAATCAATCATATCGTTCCGCCGGCGTCAAAGTCTGGAAATTCCTAAACTGTCTCCGGCAGAAATCCCGTATCTCTCAGCCAGAGAACCCAGATTGACAGCAATTTGAATCAAATTCAGGGAATTGATGAAAATGACTTCATCTCCCGCAGGAACAGAATCATAATAGCTCCCGGCGAGAGCTTGAAAGGCGCCACCCGGATAGACTATATTCAGAATTTCGCCGAGTACTATAGGCAGGGCTTCCCACTCCTCTACCCCGGCATTGGTGGTGACATTGCCGAAATTGTCGATAAAGGCGGATTGCGCGTAAATCGTTACTCCCTGGATAGTGGGCTCGATTATAGTGAAGACAGCGGCGCTGTCATAGGGAGCGCCGAAATCGTAGAGAGTCCAACCCATGGTGAGCAGTCCGCCGACGGTTGCGAATAGTTCATCAGCCCAGAGCTGTTCCGGAGGGGGAAATCCGATTCCCAGCGTTTCCACCAGGTGGACTCCGTCAAGATTGACCGTGTCCGACAACATATAGGTCAAGAGCCCGTTGTCGGGCGCGGTGAAGAAGCGGTCATCGTACTGAACCACGATGGCGCGCGCGGAATCCAAAGCTCCGCCTTCCGGCTCCACAACGCTGACGAATACCGAACCTTCGGGATAGGCGGGATAGATGTGCTTGATGAGAAAAGCGCTGGAAATCACATCGAAGGAGGGAAGTTCGCTGCTGCCTTCGATAACTTCCGCAGAGGGAGCTACGGTCAGAACATACCCTTTGAGCCGAGCCATCCAGGGACCTGAATCCCCGTAGTCGGTCAGCAAAACCACAATCCTGTTGGCGGTTCCGCGGGTGGGATTTGCGCTGTCTTCGCTGCAACCGAAGAAGAGCGAGGTTATCAGTATCAGGGATAGTATGAAAGCCGCTGTCTTTTTCATATAACCGACCTTAAAGCTTATGTGTAATTACATCTAAGATTATACCATAAGAGAGGAAAGTTGTCGGGATGGAGACCATCCCGACTCCAACGTTCTACCATTACTTAACTGTGGAATCGGATTCGTCCTCGAACCCGACATTTGAAATTATTAATGTGCTCGCCGGGTCCCCGCACCCGGCGGAATAAGATTCCGCCCTACAATTATCAACCGTCATTCCGGCGCAGCCGGAATCCTTCTTTCCCCCCTTAGAATAAGGGGGGCAGGGGGGATTATTATTGTGCAACAAGGTCTCTGCACTGATGCAAATATCTGATTATCTATTACATAGCGCAGAGTGCGAAGCCCTTGCGCCATTATTAGTTCACTCGTAACAACTCAAGGGAAGAACGCTCAATTACCTGACCAGAATTTTCAGAGCCTCTCTGGCGGAGACCCGTAGTTCCCGCATCATCTCCCGGGATTTACCGATTTCCCCGGCGAGGTCGTTCCGCATCACATAGAGCAGGATACTCACCGCTTCCTCCACCCGGTTCCCAGCCCATCCCGCAAAGATCTCATCGAGGACAATTTTGTCCTGTTCCAAGCTAAGCTCATATTCGTTATGTTGCAACACGATGGAACGCAGGAAATCGAACTGAGGACCGCTGCGCTCAGCAGTCATTCGATCAATGGCTGCTAACTTAGCGTTCACACTGCCTTCAAAGTAGATAATCCTTTCCCGTTCCATCCCGGTAACCGGATTTTCAACGGTGAAGCGGCTGGCGACCCAGCCGCTCATAGTGTCGCCGATAAGGACTTGAAACCAGGCGGAATCCTGGTCGATGGCTTCCAGCGGGGTGTTGAGGAACACCACTCCGGCTTTATCGAAATCCAGCCCCGGACCGGTGCGGATATTGACGGCAAAGGCTTTTACATAAACGGTTCGGGGAAAATCGGCGGCTGCCTTCGACCACATACCGGAGGTCAATACCGCCAGTATAATACAGGCAGACTCGAGTATTTTGAAGGGAATCTTCACCACTTATAATCCCTTTAAATAATCCAACACTTCATTCCTGATTTTATCCCTTATCCTTCGAAAAACAGGCAGCGCCACCTCATCGGGATGGCCGCTATATTCAGCCGGATCTTCGAAGCCGAGGTGAACCTGTTTCACCGGATTCAGAAAAACGGGGCAGGTTTCTTTGGCGTGGTTGCAGACGGTGATTATCAGGTCGAGGTCGTCCCGGTTTATAAATTCCTCCACCGATTTGGAACGGTTATTGGAGATGTCGATTCCGACCTCAGCCATCACTCGGACGGCTCGGGGATTCAGCCCGAATGGGTTCACCCCGGCGGAATAGGCGGTCCATTCGCCGGCGAGTTCACGGTTGATGAAAGCTTCGGCAATTTGGCTGCGAACGGAATTGCCGGTACAGAGTATCAACACCTTTTTCATATTATTAACACAACTGCTCGTTTAGGATTCACTATGGGAATGATTATGTCGAATATGATGATTAATATGATGAGTGCGCAACGGTTCTGTACCCCTCCCCGGCGCTGCCGGTTTTTCATAAGCCCCCTCTCAGGTAATTTACAATTTAGCTGCACATTTGTCAAGTTTTTCGGTAAAAAAATGAATCTATACTTAGAGCTTAAGCTTGCAGGCCCGGGGGATTATGCAAAAATATGCTGTAAAGACCTGACATAACATTTTCGGTTATCAAGTTTATTCAGGTGACATTGGATATTTTCGGGAAAATCTTTTATGTGCTGCAGACTCCCCGCAGTCTGCAGCAATCCCGGTCGCAGAGTGCGGGGACTCTGCGACACGAAAAGACTTTTACTATACTTACATCAGTATTGCTGAGCTAACTGGATACCCAAATAACATTTTTCCGTTTTAGTTAGCACTAATATAAGACAAAAGGCGGCTAATGTCAATAATTTGCGATTATTGAGATTATAATGAATGAAAAATTGAATAGAGATGAAACAATATCGAGATACTTTGAGTATTATAGATATTAAACTTCCATTTATTCAGGTCAACACTATGGAAAAACCCACCTTAATCCGGCTGACCGCGGTATTCTCCGCACTATTTCTATTATTCGCGACCGCTTCAGCAGACTGGGATTTGGGCGCGAAGTACGCCGGGGAATTTCTCACTTTAGGGGCTGACGCCCGCGCTTCGGCGATGGGCGAGTCGGGTTCGGCTTTCAGCGGGAGTCCCGCCGCGGCGTACTGGAATCCGGCTTCACTGATCGACATCGATGGAGGCGGACTGCTGGCGATGCACGCCAACCGGTTCGGCGGGGTGGTAAAGTACGATTTCTTGGCGGCGGCGCAGCGATTTTCCGAGAAGGAAGTTTTCGGAATTACCATTTTGCGTCTGGGGGTGGAGGACATCCCCATCACCACCTTGAGTGATCCGCATTCCCCCATCAGTCCGGAAAATATTGTGGAGGTGGAAAAGTGGGCGACCAATTCTGAAATCGCCTTAATCGGAACCTACGCATTCCATTGGAAGACCAACTGGTCATTGGGACTGAACGGTAAGATATTAAGCAAGAAAGTGGGGGACAATCAGGCTTTAGGATTAGGATTCGACATCGGAAGCCGGTACCGCTATTCCGATAATTTGTACTTCGGCGCGAAGATATCAGACGTCACCACTACATTTTTAGGATGGGATACGGGTCATAATGAACTGATACTTCCTTCGCTGGCTTTAGGCGCGGCGGTTCCGTTCAGGTTGGAGAGATTAGACGCGGATTTAAACCTTGCCTGCGACATCGTGTTCCGGGGCGAGAACCGGGGGGAAGCGGACCAATTCGATTGGGGTCGTTTTTCCGGGGAGGCGCACTTGGGTTTGGAGTATGTGATAATGCGGACAGTCAGCCTTCGGACCGGGCTTGACCGGGATTATTTCACCGCCGGGGCGGGACTGAGGTTTGGGCCGTTCAGCGCCGATTACGCTTACCAGTCTCACGAGGGGTTAGGGGAGAGCCACCGGGTATCGGTGGGATTTTTCTGGAGGGGTAATCCATTGATGAAGGGGGAATGATTTTCGGGGAAGATTCTCAAGCGCGGTTGGCGGTTGGCGGTTACCAGTAGGGGCGAACAGCAGTTCTCCCTTACGAAGAAGGATTCCGGATATGGCTTATATTACTGTATATTAGTAACATATGAATCATCCCTACATCATAGAAATAAAGAAGGGCGCCGAAATCGGCGCCCTTTTTCGCTCTGTCTAAAAGCAGTTTACTTCATCAGGACGACCTTCTTCATCTGTTTGAAGCCGGGCGCGTTAAGTTCGACAAAGTAGATTCCGGAACTGAGGTTGGTTCCGTCGAAGGAGACAGTGTAGCGTCCTGAGTTGAGATACTGGTCAGCCAGCACCGCCACTTCAGCGCCGAGGACATTGTGAACCGTCAGCTTAACCAATCCTGCTTTAGGCACGGCGAACTCGATGGTTGTCGCAGGATTGAAGGGATTGGGCCGGATGCTGGAAATCTCGTAAACGTTAGGCAGCACATCCGAAGGACGGTTTTCCACACCAACGCCCCAATCGACGGTCACCGGGCCTGCCGGATTGGATTCACCTTCATCGTAGTAGGCGGTGACGGTATAGGAATAGGTTCCGTGAGAAGGAAGCTGATCCACGTAGAAAGTATCGGAGGAAGTTCCCACCATCGCCAGGTCGCGGTAAACGCGGAATTCGATGAAGGGATCGGTGGGCGGGTCGGTCAGATATTTAATATCGCGGGAGATTTTACCGTTTCCGGTGGAAGCCGCCACCGGCAGAGCTTCCGGCATATCGGTAACCGGGGACAATACTTCAATGGAGCCGTCGGTGTACATCACCACGGCGCGGATGAAGTACGCTTCGGTCCAGGCCGACCAAGCGCCTCCTGAGAAGTCCCAACTGCGTCCGTTGTTATGTGCGGCGTCGTAGCCGATGTGAGCGCTTTCATTTAGGGAACCGAAACCTGCGACAAAATCCCCGGTGAAGGTGAGGTTTGCGCCCGATACATCCACTACAGTCCAGTCGTTATTCAGGGCGAGAGCATTCTGGGTATGCAGCAGATTGGTTCCGGGAGCCGAGCCCTGCCAGGGATAGACTTCAGCGTTGAAGGTGCTGTCGGGCACGGGATTGACGGTGGTCAGATAGAGCAGCGACAACAGTTGACAGGGTCCTGCGGGGCTCATATGAGTTCCCATAGTGTTGCCGGGCCATCTGTAGGAACCGGAGGGTGTTCCGTTATCGTAGATTAGGGTATCGGTTTGACCGGTTCCGCCGCCCTCGTATTCCCAGGTTAGCGTCACTTGTCCGTTAACGGCATTGAGGTCCGCCGCGAGGTTGGTGGGCGGCGTCAGGGGGGAGCCGGCTCCATCGCACATCACGCGGATGTAGTATTCACGGTTATCGACAGCGGTGGCAGACAAGCCGTCATACCGGAAATAGTGGCCTTCGCCAAAGAAAGCGTCGTCGCCCATAATACTTGCCTGATCCTGGGTGAGGACTTCGACCCAAATCCAGAAGTCTGTGGTGCGGTTCTGCATTTCGGGGATATTGGAGAAGTCAACTGTGGTCCAGGCGGGGTAGAGGTTTACGGTAACATCGAAGTTTGTTATTTCCGCACCGGGTGTGAGGTGAGTGCCTTCGTCATAGAGGTGCACGCGGCAGATACCCGGGGTGTAGAACAGCAGTTTGGCATGGTCGACGTTGATTCCTTCGGGTAAAGCGTGGTCTCCGGGAACGAATCGGCACATAGCTCCGGAGCCGACGTTGAAGCTGAAGTAGTAAACATTCTGAATGGTATACTGCCTTGCGTCATAGCCGAGTTCATAGCTATTTTCAGGTGTAATTGTCACCAATCCGGCGTATGCGGTGTCGTTGGCGGTATTTTCATCGAAGGTCAATCCGGTGTAGCCGTAGAAGTCATGGTCGCCGATACCGACGGCTGTGGGTGTAAAGTAGAAACTTCTGATTTCAGATTGGTTTGAAGGAATAGCCGAGAACGGTATAATGGGAATCAGAGTTGTCTGGTCGATGCGGGCGTAAGCGGGCACCGAGCCTTGATTGTTCCTTCCGAAATTTCGGAGGTGGGCATAGCATTCCACCGAATCCTGGGAGAGACTGGTGGGGAAAGGCACATTCATTCCGGTCATCCCCACGTCGTCGTTTAGCATCGATGAGACCCAAATCTGGACATCGTCGATCCACAATCCGGTGCCTACACCTCCGTCGTCGTTATCATCGGTGATGACTCTCCAGCGGAGTTTGATGTCCTGCCCGGCATACTGCGACAGGTCCATTGTTCCGTTGAAAAGCAGGCTGTCCACATAGTGAGCCCAGCCAGTGGCTCCGGGGCGCTGGGCGGGGTCACCGTAGTCATAGAACATTTCACTCCAGAGAGCTCCGTCGGTAGTGACTTCGACGTGGTAGTAATCTTCAAGGGAGTTGTTGCCGTCGCCGTCAAAGTCGGGCATATCGCACCAGAGCCAGAAGGTGAAGTATGAGGTAAATCCCTGGGGGATATGAATCCAGGGTGAGACCAGTGCGTTGGACAGATTGTAATGTGTCGCGACATCGCACCACATACTGTGAGTGGGGCTGTGGGAGGAAGTAGTGGACATAGTCCAGAAATCGCCGGCTGCGCCGCCTGCGTCAAAGGTGAACTGCGAGGGATAGAAGGTGCTGTCGGCGTCGTTGTACAGTATGGTTCGAGTGCCGTCCAGAATGTGCACGCTGTCAACCTGGAAACCTGTTATCGCGGGATTTTGGGCGGTGCAATAAGCCGGGTCGCTGCAGAATGCGAAGCGGAGTTGGACCTGGCTCTGTCCGGCGTAGGTTGAGAGGTCGAAGGTGGCTGGCACCCAGCCATTCGAGGAACCGCCCCAGCCCGGAATGTTGGGTCCCATTCCCCATTCCATCCCGAAGCTGTAGAGGCTTCGGCAATTGTAGGCGGGAGTAGTGGGTTCGATTACGTTCCAGTTAGTGCCGCCGTCGGTGGAGACCCATACGTTGCAGCCGTCCCATCCGTCATAGGGCGCGGTAGCGCCGGCGGGATCTTCCACGGCATAGAACATCTGGAAGGTTAGAGTGGGACTGGTGGCCAGGGAGAAATCCAGGATTGGTGTGACCATATACTGCAGCCAGTGGTTGTCATAACCTTGCAGCAGTGAATCGCCGCACCACCAGGAGTTTCCGGAATAGGCGTTGAAGTCGTCCATATGCCACTGGAAACCTGCGGCGGAGACATCCTGGGTGGTCCATTGCCCCATCCCGGACTCAAAGTTTTCCGTAACGATGGCGGAGTCTTCATCGGTGGGAGCCCAGGGTTGTGAGGGATTGATTTCCGCAACTTTGGCTCTGTCTTGATTTGCCGTAAACGGTTCTCCAAATCCCGCGGCGGCGATTAAAAGAACCAAGGCAAGAATGACCATAGATCGAAGAAACATCTCTTCTCCTTTTTTATTATTTGTTGATGGCGATTGTGCGCATAAGATAGATTTAAAAAATAGTTTATTTTTCTGAAAGAATCAAGTATTTTTATTCGAGTAGGAAATTATAATTTACGCACACAGTTCACCGATTGTATGCATTCCCAGTCTGGAGTGTGGGAACGAATAAATCCCTCATACTCCCTTATTCTAAGGGGGAAAAGAAGAATTCCGGTTGGGGTGGAATGACGGTTGGTAATTTCAGGGCGGAATATTTTTCCGCCGGGTGCGGGGACCCGGCGGGCACATCAAATCAAGTATCAAGTAACAAGTCCGCCAGGGAAACCGATCCCTGGATTCCCGCTTTCGCGGGAATGACAGGAAATATGCATTCCCACGCAGGAGCGTGGGAACGAGATAATCACCCGATTGCTTCGCTTCGCTCGCAATGACAGAAACTGTTGTATGCATTCCCACGCGGAGGTGTGTGGGGAATAGGAAAACGAGAAAGGCGGGATACTATCCCGCCTATTCTTGAGCTACGATAACGTAATTACCCGTTCCTTAACCTCCGAGCAGGTCTTCAGCTTCCATCAGGGCGGTTTCGACTTCCTGGATTATGCCGGGGACGTCGTCCAGGGGCAGCCCGAGTTTGAACCAGGCGTCCTCGCTGAATCCGTCCTTGAAACATTCCACGCCGTTGAGGATTTTTTGGCTGTTGCATATAAGGTTAGCGACGCTTACCAAGAGCGAGCCTTGGGGAAGGGGCTGACCTTGATTGAAAGGGAGATGGTGTTGTTTTACCGCCAACGCCACGGGGAAGGGCATATTCCACCATTTAGCGATGAAAATTGCGCCCAATTCAGGATGGGCGATTCCCAGCTCCGTTTCCTCCTGAGTTTCAAGGTTTTTTTGCGCTTGCAGCGTATCGTTCAGGAATTGGGCGTATTCCTCCGGAATCAGGGTGGCGAAGACCAGTAGTCCCAGGTCATGCATCAGTCCGGAGATATATGCCAGGTCCTGCTCTTCCTCCGAGGCGCCGATTTTTCGGGAGAGGGCTTTGGCTAAGAACGCCACCGCCAGCGAATGCTTCCAGAACTGTCGGTGGTTGATAACTTTACTTCCGATGAAGAGGCGGGGGAGAGCCATAGAATATACCAGGTCGCGGACGAGGTACAGCCCCAGGCGGGCGATGGCTAAATTCAGGGTTCTAACTTCTTCCCGCCCCCCATAGAGGGCTCCATTGGCCCATTTCATCAGCCGGCCTGCCATCACAGGCTCCATTTCAATCAGTTTCGCCAGGTCAGAGATGGTGATTCCAGGGTCGCTCAGCATCTCATCGAGGCGTATGAGGATGTCCGGAAGGGGAGGCAGGGCGTTTTTATCCTCCAGCCTGTTCAATATTTCCTTCCGCATCCTGCCTGGTTCGGTATCAGTTGTCATATTTATTTACGAACTCCATATACTTGTCCACGTCCCATTTACTTCCTATAATCAGGGGGACCCTCTGGTGCAGCCGTTCGGGGACTATATCGAGGATATTTATTTTGCCATCGGTTGCCACTCCTCCGGCTTGCTCGACAATCATCCCCAGCGGTTGAGCTTCATAGAGCAGGCGCAGTTTGCCCTGCGGTTTTTCGGGCTTTTTATAATCCAGGGGATAAAGAAATATCCCTCCATAGAGTAGGTTTCGGTGAAAATCGGCAACTAAAGAACCGATATAGCGGCTGGTGTAAGGTCGTCCGGTCTCTTCGTCTTTTTCCCGCAGATAATCGATGTATCTTCGGGTTCCTTCGGTCCAGAAATTGTAATTTCCGTCATTTATGCTATAAATTCTGCCTTTATGGGGGATTTTTACGCCCTCGTTTGAGAGGAGGAATTCTCCTACGGAGGGGTCGAGGGTAAAGGCGTGAACACCGTTGCCGGTGGTGTAGACCATAATAGTTGACGAACCATAAACAATATACCCCGCCGCCGCCAGTTTCCTCCCCACCTGCAGACAGTCATCCTCCGTTCCATCGGGGGCTTTAGAGACCTTGCGATGGATACCGAAAATAGTGCCGATACTCACATTGGCGTCGATGTTCGAGGAGCCGTCGAGGGGGTCGATATTTACGGCATATCTGCCGGGGACAACACCCTTGGGAACATGAACCGCTTCCACATTCTCCTCGGTGGTCATCACGCAAATTCTGCCGTGGTTAAGCAGGGTTTGGTGGAAAGACTGGTTAGCGTATTCATCCAGTTTTCTCACCTGCTCTTCCTGGACATTGCTGTAGCCGGTGTAACCGATGATGTCCAGCAGTCCCGCTTTGTTCACTTCGCGAGAGACCACTTTTCCCGCCAGGGCCAGGTCGTATAGTAGATTTGAGAATTCCCCAGTGGCTTGGGGGTGTTTCCGTTCCTGCTGCATGATATGCCGTTCAATGGTCATCAGACTTTGCACGCGCATACCATTATTCTCCTATAATATTTTTATTAATATAAGTTTGAAAGTTCGCAAGATTACAAGTTTACAAGTCGGCAAGTTCACAGGTCGGCAAGTTAACAAGTCCGCCCTAGAAAGTCCCCCCCCTTCTAAGCAGGAGCGGTACGCTTATTGAGGCCACCGCTGTTTTAAGATTAAACCGGCAACATTTTCAGGCTAATTTGCATAAGAACGCGATAGTTATCCTCGATTAAGGTTTAAGATATCCTTAATTTGGATTAATTCCGTAATAATCCAATCCGCTTCCCGGAGCTTTTCCGGGGGCAGGGTTCGGGTTAGGGCTGCGACGAACATCCCCGCAGCCTTGGCAGACTTTATCCCCAGGGGAGCGTTTTCCACTACGAGACATTTTTCGGGGTGTATTGCCAGTAGAGCGGCGGCTTTGATGTAAGGCTCAGGGTGCGGTTTTCCTTTTTGCACATCCAGGGCAGTGATGATTACATCGAACAGAGCTTTCTCTTGCTGGGTGGTCACCAGGTCTATATTTTCATGAACAGTTCCGGTGGCGAGGGCGAGTTTGAACCCGGCGGTTTTCAGTTCCATTAGCAGTTCATCGGCTTCGGGGACTAATCCTTCAGGGGCGGTTTCAGCGTAAAGACTTCGTTTCCGGTCGAGCAGTCTCCTTACCGCTGAAGGGGAATAATCCCGTCCCGCCAGTTTCAAGAGGTTTTCCGTGGTATCGTAGGCTCTTTCACCTTCCCGGAGGAGGATGTTCCGGGATTCGATTTCGAGGCCGATTTCTTTGCAGGCTTTTATCCAGGCTTGGACGTGTTTACCCATAGAATCGACCAGGACACCGTCGAAGTCGAAGATGACCGCCTGGAATTTACCGCTCGAAGCGTTCATCGCTATTTCAGTAAATCCCTTAGCGGTTCGAAGTTCATAAAATCGGCGTGGTTGACGATTCGGGCTTCCGGGGTGCGGTAGCCGGCGTCGCCTTCGTGCGCGTGCACTGCGATGATATGCACCACTTCATCGGGGAGGCCGCATTCGGCGGCTAAATTCGCTCCGGAGAAGGGGTGTCGGAGGATTTTGCCGGAGGCGCTTTTGGAGTATTCTCCATTCTCCCGTTTGTACTCCAGAATTTTACCGACATCATGCAGAAGCGCTCCCGCCAGCAAGAGATCTCGGTTCAGCGTGTAGTAATTGGCGTATTCCTGGGAGAAAATAGCATACGCTTTCAGCGAGAGGTCGGTCACCGCCCTGGTGTGTTGAGCCAGGGATACCGGACATTCTTTAATCAGCAGGGTGAAGGGGATTTTCTCCAAATCATCCGCAATCCATCCTCCGCGCTTCAGCGCCAGGTCGAGGCAGCGAACGGTTTTCTTTTTCAGATCGGCGTCGGCGATGCTTTCGATTTGGGGCAGGATTTCAGTTAGTGTCATGTTGTATACCTTAAAATTATAAGATAGTCAACAAGTCCTCAAGTAAACAAGTCTGCAAGTAAAAAAGTATTGATGGGACTTTAGACAAATACTCAAGTGTATTGTCGAATCTCCGAATTCGACTGCATATTAAGTATCAATAATCATTTGGTGCCGGGTGCGGAGATTCGACACCATGGTTGTTGGCAAGTCTGTAGGTATAAAATGATATATATATGTTTATTATAAGGTTATATTCACAACGAATTAAACGAATTAAACGAATTATAGCACTCAGGCGATTATGCGTTCCCACGCCGGAGCGCGGGAACGAGGAAGGATTCCGGCTGCGCCTGAATGATTATAAAATAACTTAGAAACCGCTTAAATGCGGTGATTTAGTGCACCGGAGGCGCAGGAACGGCTAAACCTCAAGATACTTCGTGAGGTTGGCGTCGGGAGTAATTACCGGTTCGATGAGCCCGGTTCGGGAAGTCATCACCGTGGTTACTCCGGGGCCGTGTCCAGCCATAGTGCAGGCTGAATGCACCACCACTCCCACCGATACCGCTCCTTCCCTCCAGGTTCTGCCGAAGGTATGGTCGGCGTCGGTAATGGCTACGAAGTCGCCAAACCGCATCGTGTCCAGCTTGAACTCTTTCACCACTCCCTGGTCGAACATTTGGATGTCGTAATCGCCGATGTAGGTGTTGTCTTTCCCCAGTCCGGACCCCATGACTTTGGCGGGTATGAGGTGGGTTACGGGGAAGCGGATTGTTCCGTTATCAGAGGCTAAGTCGATTTTTTCCAGGAGTCCGGGGTCGAGGTTCATTATTTTCACGGTGGGGAATTCGAGGAGCTCCGTTCCCAATCCATAGGCTCTGATTTGAATTTTATCGCCAATGACCAGCTTTTCCAGCGTGGCTTGGGGGAAATACACCAAGACGTGTTCGATTCCGCCATGCTTGCCGGTAACGACTCCGACGTCGCCTTTAGCGTCGCCGGTGATTACCGCGGCTCTGTTTCCGATGCAGGATAGGAGAGTAAGCCCCAGGTTAGGATCGGCGGCTCCGGCAGCCTTCTCCTTGTTTTTGATGGATACTCCCGGTTCAATATGGTCTCCGGCGAAGGCAGTGACATAGTCTCCGATTTTGACATTATAGCATATCGAGCCTACTGTAGGCAGCGCTTTGGGAACGCCGTCGGGGTCGATCCTATAGGGTGATGGTCTGGCTGCGGGATGGGATATTTCCCCGACCACAGCCTGCATAACCAGTTTTTCACGGTTGATTTTCAGCATTATTATCTCGATTATTTAGCCTGTATTATTCATAAATTAATTATAATAGACAGGATTAACAAAATTTACAGGATTTTAATTTAAAATTATAGTGATTCCAAAAAAAAGGTTGTCCTATAGTATGTCACTCCCACGAAAGTGGGAGTCCAATAACACATATAAATACAAGAAGATGGATTCCCGCTTTCGCGGGAATGACAATTATTACACGCAATTCTTTTCAGGGGCTTTTGCCCAAACGCTTAATGTATGCTGTTGACTCTCCACATTCGACAGCAACCAATTGATTTATAGGTATATGGCGCAGGGTGCGGAGACCCTGCGCCACGACAATATGGATTCCGGCTTACGCCGTGTGGCGCACAGGTCGCGGGAATGACATCCCTTGTCTTGTCATATTTTACATAAATAACTTTAAGATTCATTCGTAAGTTCGATACTCTAATCGGTTTCTCCGAATGAAGGCTCCATGATGTTTTTCAAAGCGTTGGCTGACAGGATGAAATCGGGATTGTTATTAATCAGGTCTTGGGCGGTTTCGTCATCCGTCAGTTTTATAATGTGTTCCTTCACAGCGCTCAGTTGGGGCGGGCGGCTTCTATGGTTATGGGCGTCACTGGCGACCACATAGACCATATTACTTTCGAGTAATCTATAGGCGGCTTTCTTCACCCTGCGTCCGAAAACACCCAGCAGGCTCCCGGCGTTAACCTGCAAAACAGCGCCGGCATCGATTATTTTTCGGGCGATCCCGTTATTCTTGGAGATTTGATAGTTTCTTTCGGGATGCGCCACAATCGACACTATTCCGTTGTCCACAAGCCTCCTCAGTATTGATTCATATCCAAAAGGGAGGCCGTTCATAGGAAACTCCACCAGCACGAACCGTCCTTTCCCATCGAAAGTGCAGCAGGGATATTCAATTAGGTCTTCGATATGGGGATTGATATAAATTTCCGCGGCGAGGTGGATTTTAATCTTTATTCCTTCTTGCGCCGCCGCATCAGTCAGTTCCTCGAACTTACTTAACAAGAAATCGTTTTGCCGTTTATCGATACCACCCAAGATATGGGGAGTCGCCACAATTTCTTTAATCCCATCGCTGGCCGCCATCCGCAGCATTTTCAGAGAGCTTTCGATGTGTTTGGGACCGTCATCGACTCCGGGGAGGATATGTGCGTGAAGGTCAATCATACTTTAATTTTTTCCATTTTCTCTTTGTTTCGAGCCATACCGGAGACTTCCGCAAGTTTCAATCCTTCACTGAAAAGACAGAAGATACCGACGATGGTCATAGGGACGAAATTGGCGGCGTGTATCAATATGGCGTAGCTCATTCCGATTTCATAGGGTATTTTAAACAGGCTTAATCCGAAGAGACAGATTCCATGGTAGGTTCCCACCGCCGCAGGGGCTGAAGGGACAGCGATGCCGAGAGTGCTCAGCGTGAGCATTACCAACGCTGTAGTGAAAGGCGCGTCTTGAACCATAGGAAACTCAGGGGAGATGAAATTCAGGAGGTAGAGGGAGCAGTATATTACCAGGAGGTATATGGTCCACATAATCAGGGTCCAGGCAGTCATCAGGAAGAGATTTTTCCCCTGGCGGAAGATCTCCAGTCCGTCGGCGAATTCAGCGATGATTCTCATCAGGCGCAATCTAATGCCGGCCGGTGTGATTCTAAGGATTGTTTCCGCTAACTTCATCGCGTTGTCGCGTCTGTAGAGCAGCAGCAGCAGGAACACAACCGCCACCGCCACTCCCAACATTACCATCACTCCGCCTTTACGGACGGGACCGGGAATAGGAAACAGTATCATACTCAGACCAAAACAGAGCATCAGCATCAGGACATCGATGACTCTTTCCACCACTACCGTAGCGAGCGCTGAAGAGACGGGCATATCCGCTCTTTTACTAACGAGGAACGACCTTAATAATTCTCCGGCTCGCATCGGCAGCACATTGTTTCCCAGATAACCAATCATCAATGCATTGAAAGCGGGGACCGCTTTAACCTGCGCCACAGGGCGGGCAATGATCTGCCATCTCCAGGCTCTAATCCACCAGCCGAAATACGCCATCAGTATCATTCCGGTGAGTATCAAGTAATTCGCCGATGCGAGCGCCGGCAGCAGTTGTTTCACGTCTATACGGGCCGCTCCAAACAAACCTGCTCCAACCGCGCCCTGAAATATCAGCGGCAGGTTGGGTTTCCAGAAGGAGAGGTATATGAACAGGAGGGATACCGCTATCCCGATGAAAAACTTACCCTTCATTCAGAATCGTCTCATATATTTTTTTTAAGAGGTCTGTTCGGATGACAAAACAAATATTCGCGAGTTTCCCGGCAGATCGATGTCCTTACTTATCAGGATATTGACCTGAATTATATTGAATATTGACAGGATTAACAGAATCTACATGATTAATACTTATAATTTCAGCGATTTAGAAAAGTCTGTCCTATTATTATTAATGGGGGCGAATAATAGTGTGCATTATCAATGAGAGAAATAGTTATTT
>CAYQZD010000005.1:0-65362 GCA_964421875.1 uncultured bacterium | reverse complement strand
GACCATATACATTGCCGCTGGGAAGAATGACATCGACCCAGGCGTCGAAGGTGTAAGGGTCGTGATAGTTGCTGGTGAGTTCAGCGTCATAGCTGAAGCTTCCCCCGCCTCCGGGAATGATGATGCAGGAGCTGTGGGGAGTCAATTCGATGAACACCGGGCACTGGAAGAAGTACAAGGCGCCTTGGTCGCGATAAGTGCCGTCGGGGTCTTGACCTAAGAGCTCATCCCCGGCGTCGATGCAGGGAGAATCATCCCGCAGATTGTAGTCCCCGGTATAGGGGCTCACCAAACGCGGATCGAGGAAAATGTTGTAGTAGCGGTCGCAAGGATCGCCGTTTCGGTTGGTGGTGCTTATCGTTCCAGCGCCGGTAGGAACGCCGCTGCCATAGAAATTCTGGGTGCCGTTGAAAAGGTCGTTGTAGGTAATTTCCGGATTAGTTCCAGCAGTTACGCAGTAGATCCCACTGCATAAGCTGCCTCAACCGGTGGCGACGTTTGCCGCCACAATGCAGGTGTTCACCACTAAGTTGGAATTGGCGGCGTAGAAAGCGCCCCCTTTCCAGGAAGTGTTGCCATAAATTGTGCAATTCTTGAAGGTGGGATCGCCGTTAAGAATGTAAACACCGCCGCCGTAGCTGCCGGAGCTTAAGTTGCTGGCTATGATGCATTGATTGAATGTGGGGTGGGAACTGCTGATGTTCACACCGCCGCCCATCGAGCTGGAACCATGGGTGATGGTGATTCCAATAACCTGAGCCGCGCTGGTTTCGCCGCTATGGAAATAAAAACCGCGCCCGCTGTTTTCACAGTCGATGATGCAGTATTCAGGTCCTGTTTCCGACATCAGCACTATGTTCCGACCGGCAAAATCCAGGTTTTTATTACCGGAGCCGGTGTAAGTGCCGTCTTCCACAATGACCGTGTCACCGTTGATAGTGGCGTTGATACCCGATTGGATGGTGGTCCAGGGCTGGTTGGGCCCAACGTGAATGGTAGAGGCGAAGGCCAAACCGGTAACGAGCATCAGCGCAAGAAAGATTGAGATGCCCCTCATAATAACCTCACTGTTAAATTGATTGGAAAATATAGATTATAATAGAAACTTATATCAATTCAATATAATTTTCCACCAATTGTTAAATATACAATAACTCAAGCAAATAATCAAGCAAAATATCTATTTTTTTCAAGAAAATCGGATGTTTTTTCAAAAGATGAACGTAATGACAAGATTAGTTGTTTCGGGGAATGTAGATTTACACCCCTCAATCAGGTGATTAAAGCTACAGTTAGCGCCTAATCCTGTTCATAATATCGTCATAATCGTTAGTCATCTCAAGTATTCAACCAAATAACCTCCAGACTGAGGCGATGAAATCCGTCAGTTGCGTCAATGGCAGCATAGAAGCGGCGTCGCTGGGGGAGGTCTCAGGCTGCGGGTGGGTTTCAAGATAGATACCGGAAACATAGCCGGTGGCCGCCGCGGCTTTCGCCAGGGGCAGGATGAATTCGCGCAATCCCCCGGAACTATCGCCCAGCCCGCCAGGCTGCTGCACCGAATGCGTGGCGTCATAGAGCACCGGGAAGCCGAAGGATGCCATTATCGGCAGGCTGCGCATATCCACCACCAAATCGCCGTAACCGAAAAACGTGCCCCGCTCGGTGAGAATCACCTGTTCGTTGCCCGCCATCACCGCTTTTTCCGCAATGGGCTTCATCATTTGAGGGGACATAAACTGCCCCTTTTTAATGTTCAAGGGCAGCCCGGCGCGGGCGGCAGCTTTAACCAAGCCGGTTTGTCGGCAGAGGAAAGCGGGAATCTGCAATATGTCAACCACTGCGGAGGCCCGGGCGATTTCCCCCGATTCGTGGATGTCGGTCAAAACCGGAACGCCCACCTCGCCTTTAACCTTCTCCAGCGCCTTCAATCCCTCGATGAGCCCCGGTCCCACATAGGAATTCCCCGAGGAACGGTTGGCTTTGGCGTAGGATGCTTTGAAGATGAAAGGGATGCCCCGCTCGCGGCAGACCTTATTTATCTCTCTTGCAATCTCCAGGGTCAAACGCTGGTTTTCAATCACACAGGGGCCTGCGATTAAAACCGGGGGATTGTCCGCCCCCAGAGGGATACCGCCTATATCGATGGTTCGCATAAAAGACCGGGAATCGGAAATTGATTGATGAATATAATGACGAATAATTTATGAGTCAAGTTTTTTTTTAAAAAAATTACCCTGTAGAGGGGTAATATTTTTTCATAGTCCTCAAGTCGGCAAGTCAACAATTCGTAAAGAAGTGTACAAGTGCACAAGTAAACAAGTATGAAAGTCCCGGGCTCAAATCCCCCCTTTTTTCGGAAACGGTGAGGTTGTCGAAATATACAATGCAAGATTCACAGCAGATGAAGCGGATTAAGCGGATTTATAATCATCCGGCGGAATAAGATTCCGCCCTACCTCCTACGATGTCATTCCGGCGCAGCCGGAATTGATGTGCCCGCCGGGTCCCCGCACCCGGCGGATTCTAAATCCGTTAAATGACCCACCCTATTAATAGCCTTCATAACCATCATAGCCTGTGAATTTTCTCCACCAATCACCATCCACCAAACACCAATCACGACTTCACGATTTCACGACTTTACCATCTACGCCCTCCGCGCCAGCTTTTGCGCCATCACCGAAATTAACAAGCCCAACATCGAGAAACCGGCGATGGTTTCGAGGAAAACCACAATCACGCCCCAGTTGTTGGCGGGATGGGCGCTGCGGATGCCGAGATTGGTGAAAATGTCGAAGGAGTAGAAAAACCACTTGAAGGTGTCGGAAATCCCCTCCATCTCCTCGTATTTCATATCGGGGACGACGAGTTGAGCGCCGGGCTGCATCAACAGCCAATCCGGCATAAAATCCGGCGCGGGGAAGGGCGCGTTGGCGTATATCAAAGCGAAAAGAACGATTATCAGGAGCGACAGGATAAAAACCCGCGACAGCGACCAGCCGCAGCAGGTGGTGATGTTCCATAACCAGAAAAGAATAGGATGCTTCTGTCGTAAACGGTCTAAAAACTGCTGGTCGTGGACATAACGGCGCAAATCGGCGGCTAAGGTGGTGTCAGCGTCATCGATTTTCACTCCACGGAAATCTGTGTAAAACCAGCGTAGGAAAAACAAACGACAGAGTTTACTTCTATCATAGATTTCTTTAAACCATAAATGGAATTTTTTCTTTTTAATTCCATTTATTTCATCAGCATAGGTACCAAACATTATATCTGGTTTGAGTCCTTTAATTAAAAGTGAAATTACTATTACTATTTCTCTAATAGTCAATAATTTTATCATCCTTGGCAAATAATTATTATCGGCAAAAGTCGTGTTTATTTTTTCCCTTTCTGTAGAGATGCATTTTTTATTTCCTCTTTTTTTATTATTAATATCAAGTATATGTAAACCAACTTGCGAGAAACGAAAACTTGCACCTTCAATATGTACTCCACTTAAATCTGCCCCTTCTAATCGAACACGAAGCAAGTTAGCTCCATTCAATTGCGCAAGAAGCAAGAAAGATTTTTCAAGTAGCGCAAACGGGATAATGATTCCACACAACTCTTTTTTATGAAAATCAATGCCGCGCATGTCCAAGATAGGAACAACTGAATACTTATCTATTATCCAAGTCTTTTTACCCTCTCCCTCATATATTTCAAAATCATTTTCACCACTTTCCACATTCGCCTTCCTCAATTCCTCATTCACCTCCCACATCCTCTTGGCGGCTTCCTCGGCGGTTTCGGCGGGTCTGTCGCCTTTTAGGATGTAAGCGATTTTATCGTTCAATCTTGGGTGGTCGTCCCAGCGGGCGCGCCAGGCTTCGATTTGTTGGTTGGTTGGCAGGGGCATATGTCCTCCCGGAAGGGGTTAGGGATTAGGGGTTAGGGGTTAGTGAATTCGGCGGAATGAGATTCCGCCCTGCATAGCCATAATAGCCATCATAGCCAGTGAATTATCCCTCCAAACAAAGCGATTGCTTCACTTCGTTCGCAATGACAAATGATTGGTGGGTTGAAACCCACCCTACGATTGCCGGGTGCGGGGACCCGGCAGCACCGTGAGTATTCGTGTAAATTCGTGTGCATTCGTGGTTAATCTCTCCCCAGATTCATTTTCTTCCGTCTATCCAACGCCCTGCTGCGGGCGAGGTTTTTATTGCGGAGTTTGAACATCGGGTCGCGGAGGATGTCGGAATTGTCGGGATGGCGGCGGTATTTATACAAGACCTGGTGGCAGCGCCCCACCCTCCAGCGCTCCCCCACCTTCAGCGCCAAATCGTAATCTTCACCATAGTCGCAGAGGATAAGCTGGTCGAAGCCGCCGAATCCCAGCATCGCCGATTTGCGCCAGACCCTGACCGCCCCCGCGCCGTCCACGCGTAATATGTTGTTGCGGCTGTACTCCAGGTGCTTGATTATACCAAATTCGGGTAGGTCGTTCCCTTCGGCGTCGATGAGGGAATAATAGGAAATCCCCAAAGCGCAGCCTGATTCCTCCATAAAATCCACCATCGAACGCAATGTGTCCGGGGTGTAAAGGTCGTCGGAATCGAGCTGGGATATATATTTCCCCTGAGCGTGCAGAAGCCCCAGGTTCAGGGACTTGGCGATGCGGTTTTCCGGGCAGCGTAAAAGGCGGACTCTGGAGTCCTGCCGGATATATTTTTCCACTTCTGCGACCGTACCATCGATAGAGCCGTTGTCGATGACGATATACTCGAAATCCCGGAATTCCCCCTCCAGCGCGCTGGCGATGGCTTCGCCGATATAGCGTTCCCGGTTGTAAACCGGGGTGATGACCGAGACCGCAGGAGACGACAACGGTTCCGGCTCCATCGGCGGCGCTTCTCCTTCGAGGTAAGCGCCGCGCCGCTTCAAACAGTCGGCGAAAACGCTTTCGATTTCCCGCTCCTCCTCCGGCTCCATAAACAAGTAGGAAAAACCGCCGTATTTGCCCCGACCGGGAAAAAACAGCTTCTGCGACAGCGCGGCGTCTTCACCTTCCGGTTCCCGAGGATGCAGTTTGAAAAGTGGATTGGCGATATGGTGGACAGCTCCGATTTCCGCTAAACGCAGCCTCAGGTCGTAGTCGAAGGTATATTTCAGCGTCTCGTTCCACCAGCCCGCGCGTTTTAAAGCTAAAACCGGGTAGAGCGCCACAGGACCCAACTCGGCGCGTTCAGTAATATCTTCGGAACCAGTATAGGCGCGCTGGGGACGGACGGACTCTCCCGCGACTTGCTCATAATCGCCGTAAACATAAGCCGCCTCCTCGGGAGCCATCTTCACCAGATGGTGAAGGTCATAAACCGGCTCTGCATCCTCGCCCGCAACTGTTAGGAAACGCGTCCGGCAGTTTTTAGCGATGCGGTTCAGCGCCGCGGGGATGTTTTCCGCTATGACTGTCTCCGCGCCCCTATATTGCTGAATAGCGGTTCCCGGAGGATGCATAATGAAAACTGTCCCCAGAGAAGTTGCGGCGGAGACAACCTCTTGCGGGGGATTTCCGGTTTCCGAGAGAATGATGAATGTCAGCAAAGTACAGCCTTCTCCATAATATCGGTTCCATCCCTTGCGGTTGATTATATCCTATGGATTAGTTATTTTTAATCCAAGATAATATATAGCGATTTTTGGGAAAATTATCAATTATTATGAACGTTACGGAAATATTCGGAACTGAAATCGGGCAATGGCTGGTGATTCCGGGATTGATTTTTTTCGCCCGGATAGTGGATGTTTCTATGGGCACCTTGAGGATAATCTTCGTTTCCAGGGGGAATCGGTATTTAGCGCCCGCCCTGGGATTCTTCGAAGTGCTGATATGGCTCATCGCTATCGGCCAGATAATGCAGAACCTGACCAATCCGCTGAACTACCTGGCTTACGCCGCCGGTTTCGCCGCTGGAAACTACGCCGGAATCATCCTGGAAAAGCGCATTGCCACCGGTATCGTCCTGATAAGAGTTATCACCAGAAAAGAGGCTTCGGAATTGATTGAACAACTTCGAAAATCGGGACTTACGGTCACCAGTATTGAGGCCGAAGGCAACCGCGGGCCGGTGAAAGTGTTTTTCACCGTGGTCCGCCGACGGAACATCAAAGAAGTGGTCGAGACTATTAAAAAATACAATCCCCGAGCGTTTTACACCATCGAAGACATCAGTTTTGTCCATTACGGACTGATTCCGTCGATCAAAACCCGGCGCAGACTGATTGAATGGCTCGGCCAAAAAAGGAAATGAGTAAACACGAAGGTTGGAGGAATATTCTATGAGTGAAACAACCAATACTGACCGTAAGTTCCCTGCCATACATACACGCGTTTCCGAATTATTCGGCATCGATTACCCCATCATCCAGGGGGGAATGATTTGGGCGGCGGGCTGGAAATTAGCTGCGGCAGTGTCGCAGGCCGGCGGTTTGGGGCTTATTGGCGGAGGTTCGATGGAGAAGGAACTGTTTCGACGCCATATCGGTAAAGCGAAGGCTGCCACCGATAAACCTTTCGGAGTGAATATCCCGCTGATGTATAAGCACGCCCCGGATTTGATAGAGGTGACTATTGCGGAGCAAGTCCCCATCGCTTTCACTTCCGCCGGAAATCCGGCGAAGGCCGCTGAAATATTCAAGTCCGCCGGGATTAAATGGGTTCACTGCGTTCCCACGGTGAAAATGGCTTTAAAGGCGGAAAGCGCGGGATGCAACGCGGTGGTGGCTGAAGGGGTGGAAGCCGGGGGCCATAACGGTTTCGACGGAGTAACCACCTTCTGCCTGATTCCCCAGGTGTCGGACGCGCTGGAAATCCCGGTCATCGCCGCCGGAGGAATAGCCGACGGGCGCGGATTCAAAGCGGCGATAGCGCTGGGGGCGGAGGGGATTCAGGTGGGCACGCGTTTCGCCACAACGGTGGAATCCTCCGCCGCGGAGGAGTATAAGCGGGCGGTGGTCGTAGCGGGCGACACCGGGACCTACCTGGCGTTCAGGACCATAGGACCAATACGCATCGTCCGCACTCCCTTTGCGGAGCGGGTGCGGGAAGCGGAAGTCCGAGGCGCTTCCAAAGAGAATTTATCGGAACTGCACGGAACCGGCCGGGGGCGGTTGGGGATATTCTTAGGCGACGGCGGGGAGGGGCTGTTCGAAGCGGGACAATCCTCTGGATTGGTGCGGGAAATCAAGAGCGCGGGGGAGGTAGTGCGGGAATTCGTTAAAGGCTGGTATGAGGGGAGGTAGTCGGCGCTCATGGGGCGATGGTGATTGATTCTTGATAACAACTCAATTTTACCTTTATCAAAGTCCGCTTTTTAAATGGGCTTTCTTATTTGAACAAAGGATGAAATACTTAGTGATGAGTAATACTAATTCTTTGCAATTTATGATAAAAAAAGCTATATTTAACATCCTCTAAATTACAGGTATTGAATATTAGTGTAGAAGACAATATAAAAAGAGTCTTTGAACGGATAGCTGAGGCAGCGGTTAGAAGCGGCCGGAATCCTGAAGAGATTCAAGTTGTTGCAGTGTGCAAGACCCGCCCGCCCCAAGCGGTGGCTGAAGCGGTGAAAGCCGGGATAAAGCACATCGGGGAGAACAAATACCAGGAAGCGGAAAAGAAATTTCGGGAACTCGATTCCGCCCACCCCGAGCTGAAATTCACACGCCATATGGTGGGGCACCTGCAGACCAACAAAGCCCGTAAAGCCGCCGCGCTTTTCGATATGATTCAATCCCTCGATTCGCTCCGGCTGGGACAGGTTGTGTCCCGGGCTGCGGAAGACCTGGGAAAGACAATTCCCGTGCTGGTGGAAGTGAAGACTTCCGGCGAGGAAACCAAATATGGGATTCAGCCCGAAGAAGCGGTTGATTTAACAGGGGAACTGGCGAAGCTTCCCGCCCTAAAAATACAGGGATTGATGACCGTGGGACGATTCCTGCCAGATCCGGAAGAGGTGCGTCCCTGTTTTGTCAAACTGTGTGAAACCGCCGAAAAAATCAAGTCTGCGGGAATCCCCAGTGTCGAGATGGAAATTTTGTCGATGGGTATGACCAGCGATTTCGAGGCTGCGATAGAAGAGGGTTCCAATATGATTCGCATCGGAACCGCGTTTTTCGGCGGGCGGGACTATGGGTAGTTTACTGATTATCATAGCCCGGCTGTTGAATTTCGCCATTGCGGTTTACATCTGGATTATCATCGTCCGGGCGCTGATATCCTGGTTCAATCCCAATCCCCGCAGCCGGCTGGTGCGATTTATCGAGGACCTCACGGAACCGGCGCTAAAGCCGGTGCGGAGCATTCTGCCCAATATGGGCGGCATCGACCTTTCCCCGCTGGTGGTGTTGATTATCCTGTATTTCGCCCGTTCAATCATCGTCTCAGCCCTTCTCAATTTGGGGATGCGCCTTTATTAAAATTGAAGCGCCGTAATCTTTAATGGGAGAACGCTGATGAAAATCACCCCGCTGGATGTAAAAAAGCACGAATTCGCCAAAGCTTTTCGGGGCTACGACTCCGATGAAGTGCGCGCTTTTCTGGAAATGGTCTCCGAAGAGATGGCGGCGATGAGGGACCGCATCGAGGAGTTGCAGAAGCAGGCTGTCCGGATGGAAACCCAACTCGTCGATTACAAGGAACTGGAACAGAAGTGGAAGACCACGATGATAAGCGCTCAGGAATCGGCGGAAAGGGCGGTGGAAACTTCACGCAAGGAGGCGGAAATCATCCACCGGGAAGCTGAAATCAAGGCCGAATCCATCTTAGGGGAAGCCCGCAAGAAGGCGGCTAAGTTCCGCGAAGAATTGGAATTGCTGAGGGCGGAAAAACGGTCTTTCGTGCGCCGCTTGAAACATTTGGTTAGTTCCCAGTTGGAACTTATAGACGTGCTTGAAAAAGACGATGACGAGGAACCGGAGGACAAAGCCGCGCGTAGCGAGGAATCAGAATAATTATTATAAATACAACGACATAGCACTCTAATAACGAGGTAATAGATTGGACCAGGGCGAAGAACTCAATCAGCAGGTAAATCAAGCTAAAGATTATCTCTTGAACATCGTCACGGAGCCGGTTCCCATCGCCATCATCTTAGGCACCGGCCTGGGGAAGTTGGTGGAATACGTCGATATTGAGCACAGCATTCACTACGGGGACATCCCCCATTTCCCCGTATCGACAATGGAGACCCACGCAGGACGGCTCATTGTGGGGAAACTGAACGGAAAAAAGGTAATGATAATGCAGGGTCGGTTCCACTACTACGAAGGCTACGATATGCGCCAAATCACCTTCCCGGTGCGGGTGATGCGCCGGATGGGAGCGGAAACGCTGCTCCTATCCAACGCCGCCGGAGGGCTGAATCCTATGTACCGCGAAGGGGACTTAATGCTGATGGACGACCATATCAACCTGATGGGCGACAACCCGCTGATAGGATTGAACCATCCCGAACTGGGACCTCGTTTTCCCGATTTATCGGAACCATACTCTAAAAAACTGATGGAACTTGCCGAGAGCGTGGCTCGTAAAAACGATATCAGGCTCCATCGTGGAGTTTACGCCGCAATGAGCGGTCCTTCGCTGGAAACCAGAGCGGAATACCGGCTTCTAAGGCGCATCGGCGCCGATGTTATCGGGATGTCATCCGTGCCGGAAAATATCGTCGCCAACCAGTGCGGAATGAAGGCGCTGGGACTAACGGTAATCACAGACCTGTGTTTCCCCGATACATTGAAACCCACCACCATCGAAACCATAATCGCTGTGGCGGACCGGGCTGAGCCCAAACTGACCACCGTAATGCGTGGGGTGGTGGAAGGATTGGAAGTTTAACTGTAAAAGATATAATTAATGTTCTGGCAGGTCTTGCGCGCCCAAAACGGGCGTAACCTGCCAGCCTCAGTCAGGTCTCCGCTACGCTAAAGACCTGACTGAACGAAGAATTTCAACCATTATTTCATTTTTATTGAAATTTTCGCTTTAGGGTTTTCATTTCTTGACGAATGATATTATGAGAGACGATTGGTAATCTGCGGTACAAAATTGCTCGCAGCGGTAATCGCCATAGCCGGGTTGATAAGTTCCGTCTTCGCCGGAACCGGGCATTACATCGAACGGGTGGAAATCATCATCTCCGTTTACAGCGGGGAGCAGGACTCTGCCTATTCCAGAATCTGGGTGGCTGAGAACAAGCTGCGGAACGAAACCGGCGGCGAAGTTATCATCGCCCGTTTGGATAAAGAAATAGTCTGGTTGGTGAATCCCTCGGACAAGACTTACAGCGAGGTGAAGCTGTCCGAAATGCGCCAGCTCTATAGTATGCTGTTGATGATGATGGGCGTGCAGATGGACGAGGAGGGGAAAATTTCCGTCCCTGACGACCTCTACCGAAAAACAGGCCGGATGATGAAGGTGGGAGAATGGAACACGGAGGAAATCGCCTTAAGCGATAAATACGCCGGAGACGGGTTCGTGCAGCGCTTTGCGTTGTGGGTTTCCGCCGAAGTGGACGCTCCCAAAGACTTGTATTCCGATATGATGCTGATGTTTTTCGGGGACGCCGGGGGCGAGGAGAAGAAGCTGATAAAGTTCTGGCAGGAAATGGGAGGGTTTCCGGTCTTGACCGAAATCGAATCGGCGGTGATGAATTCCATCACCCGGGTGGTCAAGGTGGAAAAGGCTGAACCACCCCCTGAACTGTTTGAGATACCCCAAGGCTATAAGCATATTGCCAGTTTTTTTGAAGGGATGGGGGGCGGCAGATAAGTAGTCCACGACAGACTGAGGCAGCGAATTTAACTTTTAAGGTTGAGGATATTGTTCAAGGAAGCGCTCAATAAGATTGATTTTCCCCGGATGGAGGAAGCAATCCTCCGTTTCTGGGACGATAAAGATGTTTTTCAACGCTCGATAGACCAGCGTCACGGCGCGCCGGACTGGGTGTTCTACGACGGCCCTCCGGGGACCAACGGTAAACCCCATGTGGGGCATATGATGCAGTCCGCGCTGAAGGACCTGTTCGGCCGCTACAAGACGATGCGCGGCTACCGGGTCTTGCGCAAAGCGGGATGGGACACTCACGGCTTGCCGGTGGAGCTGACCGCCGAGCGGGAACTGAAACTGAAGTCGAAACGCGACATAGAAAAATACGGTATAGAGAAGTATATAGAATACTGCCGAAAAACCGTTTTCAGATACAAGGGTGAATGGGAAGCTTCCATCCGCCGCCTGGGGCGTTTCCTCGATATGGAAAACTCCTACGCCACGCTGACCAACGACTACATCCAATCCGACTGGTGGACCATCAAACAAATTTGGAACCCCGCACCGGAGATACGGGAGAAGCTGGGGCTGGAACCCGGTGAAAAACTGCTCTATAAGGACTACCGCATCTCCCCCTACTGCGCCAGGTGCGGCACCACGCTTTCCAATTTCGAAACGGCGCAAGGCTATCAGGATACCGTCGATTTTGCTCTGTTCCCCCGCTTCCGGGACGCTGAAGACCCCGACCTGTACTACATCGCCTGGACCACCACCGCCTGGACTCTGCTCTCCAATGTGGCCTTAGCAGTGGGCCCCTATATCGAATATGTAATCCTCAAACTGGAGAACGGCGATAAGGTAGTGGTCGCCCGGCCTCGTCTTGAAGCGCTAAAGGAACATTTGGGGAAATTCGAAGAAATCGGTTCCGCCAGAGGCAAAGAACTGGAAGGGCGGCGTTATATCCCGTTGTGGGATTTCCTGGACCATCCAGGCTCTGACGCCCATACCATCATCGCCGACGACTATGTCACGGTGGAGGACGGCGCCGGCATCGTCCACCTTGCCGCCTACGGCGAGGACGACTTCCGCATCATCCGGGAGCGCAGCCTCCCCTTCATCCAGAATGTGGACGAGAATGGGGAATGCCACGCCGGACAGTTCACGGGGCGGAATTTCAAAGACGAATCCCTGGATGTGGACATCATCAAAGACCTGGCGAGCCGGGGACTGCTCCTGCACAAGGAGAAGCACACTCACTCCTATCCCTTCTGCTTCCGCTGCGACAATCATTTGATGTACTTCCCCCGGGCTTCCTGGTTCATTCGAACCTCCCAAATCAAAGATAAGCTGTTAGAGGCCAACGAAAAGATAAACTGGTATCCGCACCATATCAAAGAGGGCCGTTTCAGCAACTGGCTGTTGAACAACGTCGATTGGAACATCACGCGAGAACGGTATTGGGGTTCACCCCTCCCCGTCTGGACCTGTGAAAAATGCGGGAAGCACACTGTCGCCGGTTCTATCGCGGAACTGGACGAACTTCATTTCCAGGCTCAAGGTGAACACCTCCCCCCCGATTTCGACCCTCACAAACCCGCCATCGACCGGGTAGTGTTGAAATGCGAAGATTGCGGAGGGGATATGCGCCGGGAAAATTTCGTGCTCGACTCCTGGTTCAACGCGGGGATTATGCCCTGGGGCCAGTTTGGTTATCCGGCGACTGAAGGGTCGGTGGAGGTCTTCGACGGTCAATTCCCCGGCGACTTCATCTGCGAAGCCATCGACCAGACTCGAGGCTGGTTTTACACTATGCTGGCGGCGGCGGTGCTGGTTAAAGGGGAATCCTCCTACAAGAACGTCATCTGCACCGAACTTATCCTGGACGAGAAGGGTCATAAGATGTCCAAGTCCAAGGGTAATGTGGTGCATCCGATGCAGGTATTGGAGAAATACGGAGCTGACGCTTTCAGATGGATATTTGTCGATTCCAATCCCTGGAACGTAAAATACTTCTCGAACGAACTGCTGGTGGACAACCTGCGGAAGGTTTCCATACCGCTGTGGAACGCTTACAGTTTTTTCGTAACCTACGCCAACGTCGATAACTGGACGCCGGCGGAAACTTACAATCTCGACAGCGAAAACAGTCTGGACCGCTGGATTATCTCGGAATTCCAGGCGCTGCTAATGCAGACAACCGCTTCGCTGGACAGTTACGATGTCGCTCCGGCGGGAACCGCCATCGAGAAATTCATCGACCTGCTGACCAACTGGTACATCCGCAGGTCCCGCCGCCGTTTCTGGAAATCGGAGAACGACAGCGATAAACAGTGCGCTTACCAGACACTGCATTACATTCTGCTGGAGTTTTCCAAACTTTTAGCGCCCTTTATGCCTTTCATCGCGGAAGAGATTTATCAGAATTTAAGCGCCGGCCAGTCCGGCCGGAAGGACAGCGTGCATCTTGACGACTACCCTGCGGTTCGCGGGGAACTTCGGGACCGCGAACTGGAAGCGCGGATGGAGACAGTGCGGGAAGCGGTTACCTTGGGCCGGGCGTTGCGCAACGAAACCAAGCTGAAAATCCGCCAGCCCCTGCCGGAACTGCAGGTTATCACCGCCAACCGTGATTCGGTGGAGCATATGACCGATATCGTCGCTGAAGAACTCAATGTAAAACGGGTTAGTTTCGCCGAAAGCGAAGAGGGGCTGGTAAAACGGTCGCTTCAACCCAATTTCCGCACATTGGGCCCCAAGTTCGGCGCTCGGATGAAGGAGGCGCAAGCGGCGATAGCAGGACTGAGCGAAGAAGCGGTGAACGCCTTCCTCGACTCCGGTCAAATCTCCCTGCTGGGGGAAACTCTGGACGCTGACGACCTCATAGTGGAAGAGAGCGCTGGGGAAGGTTTGGCTTTCCGCCGGGGCGCCGGTTTGTCAGTGATACTTGACACCAGACTGACCGACGACCTCATCGACGAAGGTTACGCGCGGGAATTTATCAATAAAATCCAGAATCTCCGCAAGACTAAAGATTTCAACATCACCGACCGCATCAAGGTGAAGTTCAGCGCCGATGAACGTTTATCGGGAGCGCTGGCGCGCCACCGAGAACTCATCAGCCGGGAAATCTTAGCCTTGGAATTCCAGCGCCGCGATTCGACCGAAGGGGATTCGGTGAAAATTAATGAGAAAACCTCGACAA
The DNA here is from genome assembly GCA_964421875.1 of uncultured bacterium. Taxonomy (GTDB): domain Bacteria; phylum Electryoneota; class Tariuqbacteria; order Tariuqbacterales; family Tariuqbacteraceae; genus CAYQZD01. The sequence goes on along the minus strand of CAYQZD010000005.1, from coordinate 51,344 downwards.
TACAACTGGTTAGGGCGTAATTGAATTGCACTGATATCTCATTGGGAACTTGTTAAAAACGATGGAGTTTTAATAGACAGATTTCATTATCGGAGTCTCAAAGATGCCGAAAAAGAAGAATAGCAGATTTAGCAAAGAACAGCTTGAACACTTCAAGCAGCTTATTCTGCAGAAGATGGAGAACCTGTTCAAAGAGCTGGGGTACCTCAAGGAAGCCTCGATGGACACTTCCCTGAAGGAATATTCCGGCAATCACTCGACCTACTCATTCCATATGGCTGACCAGGGAACCGACGCTCAGGAACGGGAAAAAGCTTTCCTCTTCGCCCACCGCGAAGGCCGGTATCTGGACCATCTGGAAAGGGCGCTGGAGAGGATTGAAAAGGGCACTTACGGCTATTGCATGGAATGCGGGGAACAGATTTCCGTAGCCAGGCTGGATGCGGTGCCTCACGCCCGTCTTTGCATTGACTGCAAATCCAACGAAGAAAGCAAAAAATAAGCCGGCCTGCTTGGTATTTTGAACCGCAGCTATTGGATATTTGCGCTCTCCGGGCTGATTCTAGGCCTCGACCAAATCTCAAAACATCTGGTGAGGCATACTATGACCTTGAATCAGTCTTTGAGGATTTGGGGCGAAAATTTCTTCCGATTGACCTATGTGGAGAACGACGGCATCGTGTTCGGCATTGAATTCGGGGGGAGGCTGTTCCTCATCATCACCACAATACTCGCGGTTATTCTATTAATATATTTTATTTCTACTCTCAAAGACTATCCCCTCCTGCCCAAACTGGCTCTGGCAGCGATTTTAGGCGGAGCCCTAGGCAACTTAGTCGATCGAATTGTCACCGGAAGGGTGGTGGATTTCCTCGATTTCGATTTCCCTGATTTTATTATGGATAGATGGCCCGTTTTCAATGTGGCTGACAGCGCGGTTTCGGTAGGTATGACTATCCTGGTGATTTATATGCTTTTCTTCTCATCCCGGAAACCAATCTCTTCTCTGGAGACGCACAATGCCGCCAATCACGGGGGAGATAAAGATTCTGGTTTCACCGAACCAGACCAAGGAGAGAATTGACGTTTATCTGGTAAACCGAATCCCTAAAATATCCCGCTCCCACATCAAGCATCTCATCGACCTGGGCTTGGTCACCGTCGATTCCGCTCCGGTCAAAGCCAGTTATAAAGTATCCCCCGGTGAAAATGTCACCGTTAGACTTCAGCCTCGTCCCCAACCCTCCTTCGAACCGGAGGACATTCCCCTAAAAATAGTATATGAAGACGATAACTTACTGGTAATCAATAAACCTGCGGGGATGGTGGTTCATCCGGGGCACGGCAACTGGTCGGGAACGATGATGAACGCGCTCTTAGGGCGCTACCGCGAGCTGCGGGAGAAGGGGCATGATTTCCGCGCCGGCATTGTGCACCGCCTGGATAAGGATACCAGCGGACTGCTGGTCGCCGCCAAGGATGAATACACCTTGGGCGCACTGGGAAAACAGTTCAGCGCCCGCACCATCGAGCGGAAGTACCTGGCGTTGGTCTGGGGCTGTCCTAAAAATCTTGAAGGGGAAATTGAAGGCGGTTTAAGCCGCTCCCCGCGCGACCGCAAGCTGTTCACCGTCAGCGCTGCGGGGAAACCGGCGTTGACGAGGTATAAAGTCGCGGAAAGGTTCGAACTGTTGACTCTGCTGGAGTTGAAGCTTGCCACCGGGCGGACTCACCAGATACGGGTGCACCTGAAATACTTCGGACACCCCGTATTCGGCGACCCGGTTTACGGGGGGCGTTACGCGCGGTTCGGGGGTTTGAGTTCACTGCAGCGCACAGCCTGCGCACGCTATCTCGAAGTGATGAAACGGCAGGCGCTGCATGCGCGCACTTTGGGCTTTTTCCATCCGGTGCAGCGCGAATTTATGCGTTTCGAAAGTAATTTGCCGGAGGATTTTACGGAAGTATTAAAGATGCTGAGGGATGAAGGACAGCGCCACTGATGTTCGGAATTATTTTCTTGATGATGAAAATGAGGGCGGCGCCTTATGAGTACCCCTCCGCCGTGGGGCCCGGTTTTATATAAGCCCCCTCTCAGGTAATTTACATAACAGATGAACATTTGTCAAGTTTTTAGGGTAAAAAAGTTGGTTTATACTTAGGGCGCGTGCTTAAAGGCCCGGGCAGATATGTAAAAAATGGGGTTTGCGGCAGGGTGAATGCCAGGTCTCCGTTGCGCTAAAGACCTGACATAACGCAGATAACTGGTTTAAACTGCACCGTATTGAATAGAGAATTATTAATAGTATGCGAGACATATCTTCCATAGCACTCGCAGGTCTGGTCTGCCTGTTGATTTCGCCAGTAGGATGGGCAGAGGATGGTTTTCCCCTACGAAAGGAAGCCCGCATCGTTTTCGTGGGGGATATTTATCTGGGCAGCTGGGCGGAGGATTTCATCGATAAGTACGGGATAGACTACCCTTTCAGGGGCTGTCGTGAGCTTTTTCGGGAGGCCGACCTGGTGGTGGGGAATCTGGAGGGACCGATAGCCTCCGGCGGCGACGCCTTCCCCAAGGAATTCAATATGAGGTCCCCACCCGGCAGCGAAAAGAGCCTGGCTCAAGCCAATATCCGAGCTGTCACATTGGCGAACAACCACATCCTCGATTACGGGGCTGTTGGACTTGAGGAAACTTTTCGGAACCTTGAATCGTCCAATATCCGGTATTTCGGGGCGGGGATGAACCGCCGCGCGGCGCTGGAGCCGGCTGTATTGGAAATAAAGGGGAAGTCTTTCGCATTTCTGGGATTCTCCGCCACTTTCCCCAAAGAATTCTGGGCTACCGATTCTACTGCGGGGACTGCCTTCCCCTGGCGGGAGGATTTGGAGGAGGCGATACCGCGCTGCGACGGGGAATACGATGTGGTGGTGGCGTCGTTTCACTGGGGGGCGGAACTGCAGGATACCGCGAAAGATTACCAGATTGAACTGGCGCATCTGTGCATCGACCTGGGGGCGGATTTGGTAGTGGGGCATCATCCCCATATTCCGCAGGGAGTGGAGATATACCGCGGCGTTCCCATATTATACAGCCTGGGGAACTTCAGTTTCGCTTCCTACAGTGAGAACGCCCGGGTGGGTCTTGCCGCAGCGGTGGATTTTTGGCAGGGAAATCCGGTGGGAGTTCAAGTCTCACCGCTGAACGTTTATAACGCCGAAGTGAATTTCCAGCCCAGGTTATTGGGTAAAAGCCAAACCGCCGATTATATACGGCGCTTGAACATATTATCGCAGGAACTAAACGGCGGGAAAATAGTTTTATTAAGTACGGGGAAATTGACTTTTTAACCCGGCGCTCAAGCCTGGTTTTCCCCGGAGGGATTTAGACTTATTACCTTTGACTCACAAACTATCCGAGTACACTATGAGAAAAAGGACAGAAATTAGGCTGAGAAGCGTTGCGATCCTGGCTTTGGTGGCGGGCGTATCCGCGATAATGGGGATTCTGTTCGCTTCCAAGATGAATTGGACCGACGCGAGTGTCGCCGAAGAAGATCTCACCGCCGCTGTTTCCAGCACCGCGGCGCCGGTTTTGACCGAAGCTGGTGAAAGCCCCTTTGTGGCGGTGGCGGAGAAGCTCAGGCCGGCGGTAGTGTCGATAACCGCGACCAGGGAGGAGAATGTAACGATACCTTTCGACTTTTTCGATTTTGGACCCTTCGGCGACCTGTTCCCTAACCAGCGGAGAAATAATCCTCCCCAGCAACAGCGGCGGACTCAATCCGGGGGGACCGGGATTATTATTAATCAGGATGGATATATCCTGACCAATAACCACATCGTCGCCAAGTCCACGGAACTTTTAGTGCGGCTGTCCAATGAGGACGAATACGAGGCTGAGATTGTGGGGACGGACCCGGTGACCGATGTGGCTCTGATAAAAATTAAAGCACGTTTGAAGCCGGATCAGGTAGCTGAGTTGGGCAACAGCGACAAGATAAAAATCGGCGATTGGGCCATCGCCATCGGCAATCCCTTCGGGTTGGACAATACGGTGACGGTGGGTGTGGTTTCCGCGTTGGGCCGAGGTGAACTCCCCATCGCCGGGGGCGGGCCCGATGTGCAATATTTCATCCAGACCGACGCCTCCATCAATTTCGACAATTCCGGCGGACCTTTGTGCAACATTCGGGGGGAGGTGATTGGCGTCAATACCGCAATCAACACCCAGGGGCAGGGCATCGGCTTCGCCATCCCCATCAATATGGCTAAGAACGCGGCCAAGCAGCTTCGGGAAAACGGCAGAGTCTCTCACGGTTATCTGGGGATGATGCCGATGGAGCTTACTATGTCTAAGAAGGAGGCTTTGGGGCTGGAGAAAAAGGTGCGCGGTGTTTTTGTGGACCAGGTGGTGGATAAGACTCCCGCGGCTGAAGGCGGATTAGAGCCCGGCGACGTTATCATCGAATTCGACGATGTTCAAGTGAAGTCTGTGCCTCAATTCCGTCAGCTTGTGGCTTCCAAGAACGCGGGCGACAAAGCTACCGCCAAGGTTATCCGGGACGGCAAAGTGAAGAAGCTGAACTTCACCCTGGGGGACCGCTCTGAACTGGAAACAGCTTCCGATGCGGGCGTATCTGGTTCCGAGGCCTGGCTGGGTATTCAGGTGCGAAGCCTTCGTTCTCAGGAAGCGCGGCAATGGAATATCATTGAGGACGAGGGGGCTCTGGTGGTGGAAATCGACCGCGGCAGCCCCGCTTCTGACATTTTACAGCCGGGGGATGTCATCATCGAAATCGACCGGCGTCCGGTGAAAGATATCGGGGACTTCAGCCGCATCGCCCAGGACTTGAAGGAGCGCAAGAAGAGCATCCTTTTCAGGATATCGCGCAACGGCAGAAAGACTTTCCAGGTGATTAAACCTAAATAGGGTATTTGTCGATATATTGACTGTAAGTATTTTCCTTAACGAGGTTAGCTTCAATACTGCTGTGATTCCATAGCACAGACTGTCCGAGAATTCCGAAATTGCGTTTTGCTTCGTGGCGCAGGATTTCAGCAGTCTGTCTGGAAACAGGAATAATCGAAAAATATTAGGTTTACCGGTTATTGTATCCTATTGGTTATTAATGATTTCTGGATTCCCGCTTTCGCGGGAATGACAATTTTGGGATATTTTATGACAAACTGTCTGCAACCTGCGATATGTAATTAATAAACAAAGACATGCAACAGGGTGGGGAGACCCTGTTGCACTGTTAGTTTATTTTGAGTTTAGATTCACAACGAATTAAACGGATTAAACGAATTAATTTCGCAACATTATATTAATAGCATATAAAACATAGATTTGTATATGTTAGCTCAACTTCGTATCAGTAAAATGTCAAACATTGAAAATAATCGTTCTCTGACAAACTCAAACATGGAGGCGTATGGTCAGAGTTTCTAAAAGAATGAATATGCGCGCTAACCAGTCTTTGGAGAAGTATCTCCAGGAGATCGGTGAGATGGAGCTATTGGACCCGGAAGAGGAAATCGAACTCGCGCGCAGAATCCGCCAGGGCGACCAGCGGTCGCTGGAGAAACTGACAAAAGCCAACCTCAGATTTGTGGTGAGCGTGGCTAAACAGTATCAAAACCAGGGCTTGTTGCTGGGAGACTTGATAAACGAGGGTAATCTTGGCTTGATAAAAGCCGCTAAAAGATTCGACGAGACCCGCGGATTCAAGTTTATCTCCTATGCGGTATGGTGGATTCGGCAGTCGATACTGCAGGCGCTTGCGGAGCAGTCCCGGGTGGTCAGGCTGCCCTTGAACCGGGTGGGCGCCTTGAACAAAATCGGGAAGGCTTACAACGACCTGGAGCAGGAGTTCGAGCGCGAGCCCTCAGCCGAGGAAATCGCCGAACAGCTGGATATGAGCACCTTCGAGGTGACCGACACGATGAAGATGTCGGGCCGGCACCTTTCGATGGACGCGCCTTTCAACCAGGGCGAGGACAACCGCCTGCTGGACGTCATCCACGACGACGGGCAGGCTCCCCCGGACGACATCCTGATGAACGAATCCCTCAAAATCGAGGTGGAGCGTTCATTGGAGACCTTGTCCGAGCGGGAAGCCGAAGTGGTCAGGCTCTACTTCGGCTTGAATCGGGAACACCCTTTGACCCTGGAGGAAATCGGCGAGCTGTTCAATCTGACGCGGGAACGGGTGCGTCAGATTAAAGAGAAGGCGATAAGAAGGCTGCGGCACACTTCAAGGTCCAAGGTCCTGCGCTCATATCTCGGTTAGCGAAGGAAATGAGATGATAACCCGCCCTGAAGGGGGCGGGTTTTTTGTTTCGGGGGGGGTGTTTAATGGTGCAACAGTGTCCCCACACCCTGTTGCAAGTATTTGTGTATTAATCATATAGCGCAGGGTGCAGAGACCCTGCGCCACCAAGGAAGACGCATTTTCGGTATTCTCGGACAGAGTGCGGAGACCCTGGTCCACATTTAAATAAAATCTGCTTAATCCGCTTCATCTGCTGTGAATTTTTTGTAACAATTCCACCCGATTGCTTCATCCGCTGTACAGCGGATTCGCAATGACAGTTATCACTTCACCAGCGCGGCGGGGGCGGTTTTCATAGCCTGCGGCGTTTGCAGGCGGATGAGATAGACTCCGCTGGATAGATTTGAAGCGTCCCAACGGACGATGTGGTTCCCGGCGGAAAGCGGATGGTTCAGCAATACGGCAGTCTGCCTTCCCTCGGCGTCGAAGACGGTGATTTTCAGCGGGAGGGCTTCTCTCAGGGTGAAGGGGATGGCGAGCGCGGCGTTGAAGGGATTGGGGTATGGGGGAAGGAGGGTGAAGGCGCAAGGCGCGGGCGGGGGCTTCCGGGGAACGCCCATCTCCTGCGTGGTCAATATCCACACCCGGCCAGGGCCCCAGGGTTGATTCGATACGTTTTCCTGCATAGCGCCGCCTATCACCTCGAAAACGGAGTCGCCGTCAATGTCCGCTACACCTAATGTTATTCCTAAAAATTCATGATAGATACCCGAATCAAAGAAAAAATCATATTGATTATCGAAATTCGGTCCACCTAGATAGCCACTAACATTGCCCGTCCAAGAGCTGTCCGCTCCACCACCACCAAAGACAATATCATCTACGCCATTCCCATCAATATCGCTGCCCACAACCATATCCCAGAACCAGGTGCAAGGCAGCTCCGGGCTGAAAACCATATCGGGAATCGTGTCCGGATTGGCGCTCCCAAAGAATATAGAATAATCTTGGTTAATACAGATTATCCAATCATTGAAACCATCGGCATTCAAATCACCAACCCCCGCAACCGGTATTGAAAAAAATCTTTGCGGAGAATCTCCCCGCCACATCAAATCCGGAACCGCATCCATCACCGGAGAACCAAAATGAATATCGACTTTAGTCATCGCAATGTTATTAAAAATCAAGTCTCCACAGCCGTCACCGTTGATGTCGCCAAGGGCTGGATGCTGGAAACGAAGCCCATCGAATGGCTCACCCTGAAAATATACATCGCAGACAGTATCCACCTGCGCGCCACCATAATATAAATATATCCTCCCAAGAGCGCATATATCGTCATTCGGCGCGTTTATCAACCAATCGTCATAGCCGTCCCCATTGACATCCCCAGCGCCGGACACATTTTCCCCCAGTGTATGCCAGTAAAATTCCCCCCGAAAAATCATATTGGGGATAGTGTCCATATTAGCGCCGCCGTAATACAAATAAGCCGCCCCGTCACCGTAATATCTGTAAGTAACATAAGGGTCTCCTATCATAATATCGTCATAGCTATCGGCGTTGACATCCCCGACAAAAGCGCAGCTGAAACCGAAAGAATCCGAAGAATCCATTCCGAAAATCAAATCGGGGATAGTATCGAATGTTGTACCGCCAAAGAACAGTTTGGCGTATCCGCCCCCGCTGTTATCTTGCGCCGGAGCGCCAATGAGAACATCCTCATAACCATCTCCGTTGACATCGCCGTGCCCATTGGCGATATGATAGAACTGGTCGCCGATAGAATCCCCGCTGACGCAGGTGATGAGGTGGAAGGGATCTGCAACAGATAAGGATGGAGTAAAGGAGATAATCAAAGACAGAAAGGCTGCGAAAAGGATGATTTTCCTTAACATATCGATCCCCGTTTGGTAAAGACGGATACGATGCAAGTAAATAATACGAATTTTCGGGATTAATGTCAAGGGCGGGGCTGAAGGGGAGCAAAAACGCCCTCCCTTGTTCCGGGAGGGCGCGGTATCAAAGCTATGCATCCCATCTTTCGAATCCTTCCGGCTCCGCCGGAGGTTCTCCTACACCCCTCAAGTTCCGCCGAAGCCGATGGTCACCTTTCCGCTTTCCACAATAACCGGGACCTGGCGCGCGCCTTTGGAATGTTTCAGCATCACTTCCAGTTGGGCGCGGTCTTGGTTCACCCGGTAATATTTCACATCGTAGCCGCGGCGGGAATAATCGTTTCGGGCGTCGGAGGTGTAGTGTCAGGTGTCCTTACCGTAAATGAATACTTCAGGCATATTTTGCCCCTCTTTATTTTAGAATATGTCTCAGGTCTCAAGTCTAAAAAAATACTCTTCGCGGCGCAGGGTCTCTGCTGACTGTCTGAGAATATGTCATGCTGAGCGAAGCGAATCATTTGCATTTTTGTAAATCAAATATAAACAAGAGATTCTTCATCCGCCGGTTGGCGGATTCAGAATGACATTTTTAATTGTCAGACAGACTGAGAGTCGACAGCACAACAAACACAAAGACTTGCGACAGGGTGCGGAGACCCTGTCGCACTATTATTTACTTCATTAACAACACTTTCTGAACCGATGCCGTTCCCCCTGAAAACAGGCGGATGAAATACATTCCGGTGGGCAGTCCCGAAGCGTCGAAATCGACGGTGTGAGTTCCGGCGGAGTAACTCCCATCCGCCAGCGTTGCTACTTCCCTGCCTGCGAGGTCGAACACATCCAGCCGGACTTGACCAGCAGCTTGCAGCTTGAAGCTGAGAGCCGTGGTTTGATTGAAGGGGTTGGGGTACGCCGGGAGGAGAATCGCTGTTTCCGGCGGAACGGATTCTGCGCGGCCGTCCCATCCTTCAATGTCCCAGTTATCCTCGGCTGAATCTCCGTCGTCCACCTGCATCTTATTGAAGAAGAAGCTGTCCGCCGCCGCGATTATGTTCGGATAGTTCCCCACAAATCCCCGGTACCAGTACTGGCCCGGCGGGGCTATCCCCGGCACGGTTTGATTCAACATCCGTACGATTTGCGCTCCGGCGGGGACGGTTAAAGCGCGGTTCAGCAGGGGTCTGTAGGGATTGCCGTTGGGCAGAACGACATCGATCCAGGCGTCGACATTTTCCGGGGAGTTGCCGTTGTTGGCAAGTTGAACCGAGAATTCAAAGGAGCCTCCAGTCGGGGGAATCACCACCGGCGCTCCGACCGGAGCTAACGTCAGCGACAACGCACCGGCAGGATCGTAGAGGGCGAAGTCTATTCCCTGCGCCGGAACGGAGGTCACATTGACAGAAGCGGGCGCGCCGGGGTAGCCGTAGTATCCGTAGGGTTCTCCCGGGTCGTAGGCGAGGTTCAGGTTCGAGTCGAGGAAGGCGCGGACATAGTAAACTCCGGGATCGAGGAAGACGGTATAGGCTCCGTTTCCGGTGGAATCGAGCACGATGGAGTAGAACTGGTTCTGGGTGAACTGAGGATCGGTGGCTGCTTCCACCAGGGTCAAACCGGTGAGGGGCCCGTTGTAGGTGATAGCGCCGGCGATTTGCGTGGTCGGCAATGGCGCAATTTGGATGTCTAGGTTGCTCATATTTCCGGTGACGTTCACAATCTCCGGCAATTGCTGGCCGTACCAGCCGAAATAGTCGCCGGTGGAGGGCTGAACGTTGTTATCCCGGTCCTGGAAGGCGACGATGATGCACTGTCCGGCGGGGATATCGGTGATTCTATAGGACCCGTTGCCAAATAATACCAGGCCAAGGTACATTTCGTAAGATGCGCTGTCAAAAGATACCGCAATCACATAGGTTATCCCCCCCAAGAACACGCCGCCGCTGATACTACCGGAAAGCGTATAGGCCGAGGCGGGAACCGCAGTCGATAGCAGCACCGCTGTGAGCAGCCCGATGATGATAATCTTTTTCATATTCACTACCCGCTGATTAGATGAGTCTAATAACCGTCTTGAATTTGTTAGAGATATTATTCGGACAATTAAATTTAGTCAATTCATAATTGATTGTCAAGGTTTTAGTAAATAATATTCTGACGGTCGATGAATCAATCCTACAATTCTTTGCTAATTCCCTCAGTAATCATTATATTGAATCATTCTGAATCTCATAGTGTCGTAACTCACAGTATCAATATATCAAGGAGAACCTATGTCTCTCTACATCGCCATCATCGTGCTGGCTGTTATCATTCTTGCCAGCGCCATTCGGGTGTTGAAAGAGTGGGAGCGCGCTGTGGTGTTGAGATTGGGCCGTTATACTGGCAGGGTTAAAGGACCGGGGCTTATCATCCTCATCCCCATCATCGATCAGCTCAACCGCGTGAACATTCAGGATGTGGTTTTCGACGTTCCCCCTCAAGACATCATCACCAAGGACAATGTCTCAGTGCAGGTGAATGCGGTCATAACTTACCGGGTGATGGACCCGGAGAAGGCTATTATCGCGGTGGTCAATTATCCTTACGCTATTTCTCAGCACAGCCAGACCACACTGAGGAGCATTTTAGGCCGGGCCGATTTAGACGACTTACTGTCTGAAAGGGACAAGCTGAACCAGGACATCCAACGCATTTTAGACACCGACACCGATCCCTGGGGCATCAAGGTCAGGCGGGTGGAAATCAAGCATGTGGATTTGCCGCAGGAGATGAAGCGTGCAATGGCGCGTCAGGCTGAGGCAGAGCGCGAGCGCCGCGCCAAGGTTATCAACGCCGAAGGCGAGTTCCAAGCCGCGACCCGTTTGGCGGAAGCTGCCACTATCATCGGCGACCATCCTATGGCGCTGCAGCTTCGCTATTTGCAGACCCTGTCCGAAGTAGCTGCTGAGAACAACTCCACCACTATCTTCCCGGTGCCCATCGATCTGTTCCAGCCCTTCATCAAGGGGCTGAAGGCAAGCCCGGAGATAAAGGTGGACGAGGGTGGCGAATCGAGCTGAGACCGCCGATGAACGATTGACATAAGTTGGAGTTCGGTTTTCGGTCTTCGGTATTGTTTAGATGCGTTTGGCAAAATATATCGCTCAAATGGGTTATTGTTCCCGGCGGCGGGCGGAGGAGCTTGTCTTGCAGGGCGCGGTGGAAGTGAACGGCGCGTGCGCCGAAATCACCACTCCGGTCGACCCGGAACGGGATAAGGTTACAGTCGAAGGCGTCAGCCTCCGAGCGGAGGAGCCGGTCTATATAATGCTTCACAAACCGGCGGGGGTGTTGTCCACCTGCAGGAGCGGGCGGGAGAAGGGCTCCACCGTGCTCGACATCGTAAAGGTTCAGCAACGGGTTTATCCGGTGGGACGGTTGGATAAAAATTCGACCGGATTGTTGCTCTTGACCAACGACGGGAAATTAGCCTATTCCCTGACCCATCCTTCGCAGGAGGTAGAGAAGGAATATGTCATCGAACTGAACCATCCTTTCACCCCGTCCGATATTCAACGGTTGACCTGCGGAGTGAATCTGGACGGGACTAAGTGCCGTTTCCACCGGATAGAGGACCTGGGTGGAGGCGCTTACCGGGTGGTTTTAAGGCAGGGATTGAAGCGTCAGATACGTCGGATGGCGGAAACAGTGGGGAAACGGGTGGTGAAACTGAAACGGGTGCGGGAAGATACGCTTACGCTGGGGAATCTGCCGGAGGGGGAATGGCGGTATTTGACATCTGAGGAAGTGCGGGAATTGGTAAGACTTTAGGTTTATGGTAAAACTATAGCGTTATGAAGTATTAAGCAAGATGGTCATTCCGGCGCAGCCGGAATCCCTCCGGAAAAGAAGGATTCTGGCTTGCTTTGCAGCCAGAATGACTTTAGCGCTTCAGCTAAGTAAAGTGTTACCAGAATTGAAACGAAAAAGCCGCGGCTGAGCCGCGGCTGGTTTTAGAGATGCGAGGCGGCCTCCGGCCGCCTTTTTCTTATCCTCAACCGAAGGGTGAGCAGGAAGTTTGACCGGTAGAGAAACCGCTATGACTCTCCCCGCTCGAAGCAAAGGAAGATACTTTCTTCTCCACCTTTTCCCCGGCGCAGACCGGGCATTTCGGTTTCTCCTCATCGGTGCGAATCAATTCCGAGAACTCGGCGCCGCACTTCAAGCATATATATTCGAAAATGGGCATTTAATCACCTCTTATCATCGATTTCAGTATTATTTTTCGATTCCGTTTCTCTCTTTTTCGCTTGGTTTGTCTCCTTGGATTCTCCTTCGCGTAGAATTTCTTTTTTCTGGTATCGATCCTCGATATCGCAGGCTTGGGAGGCTCAGGTCGGCACTCCCAGTTTGGGTAGAATTACAGTTTGAAGCAGAATCCAGGTGACGGCGAATATTATAATAATGATCGCGTCGGTCATAATAGTCCGCTGAAAATTTCTCGTCTTCATTGTTTGTTCGTTGCCATTGTCAATCGATTACACTTAATCAAAGGCTCGAAGGTTCCCGCAGGTTCGCCTGTTCCAGACTACCGGTGATTTCCGCCAGTGTACCCAAAATCTGCCCTTTTCTCTCTAAGGTGGCGTCATGGAAGAGACTTTCGAGAGTTTCATGGCAGCAACGGTTTAGTTCTTCCAGCTTTTTTACTCCATCCGGTGTCAGTCTCATCATACAGATTCGCCGGTCTTCGGGGTCGGGAAGACGTTCAGTCAATCCCTTTTTCGCCAGTCCGTCTGCGATTCGGGTGATACGGCTTTTCACCAGTCCTAATTCAGCCGCAAGGCCTTTTACAGTATGGTACTTATCGCGGTTGAAGCACATCATACAGCGCGCTTCTGCGCTGGTGAGTCCCGCTTTTTCAGCGCGGCGGTTTTCCAGTGAGCGGTATGAGTTCGTCAGTTGGTCGAGGGCTTGCAGTATCGATTCCGAAGACCAGTTCAGTCTGGGACTTTTTCGATTAATTCGGCTGAAATCGTTCATACTATGAACAATATACGAAAAAAATATTTAGAGGTCAATTATTCTTGGCTTATTTCGATTTTTCCGGTATCAATATGAAGACTTCCTCCAGGCGGCGGAAATCGGTGAATGGTTCGACCATGATTTCCTGGAACAGGGTGGCCCGCTCCCGGCGCACCTTGATGACCACTCCCACATTGATTCCCTTGGGATAGACTCCGTCCAGTCCGGAGGTGACCAGGGTGTCCCCCACACTGACCTCCAGCGTGGCTGGTATTCCATCCAGCCGGCAGAGGTCTCCGCTGTTCCAGTGAATGATGCCGTCCACCCGGCTGCGCTGGTCTTTAACCGCCGCTCCGAAATGATTGTCCAGCAGAAGCTGGCAAAGGGCGCTGTTCTTATCAGCTTTCACCACCTGCCCCGCCAGTCCCGCTGCGGAGACCACCGGAAAGCCGTCCGACACTCCGTCCTCCCGTCCCCGGTCGATAGTAATGCTGTTCACCAATCCGCCGGAGCTTTTTCCCACAACGATGGCTGGGATATAGCGCAGTTCAGTGGGGTGCACGAAATTCAACATCGCTCGGAGACGCTCGTTTTCCGCCCTCATTTCGCGGAGCGCAGCATTCTCCTGACCGAGCCGGAATAATTCGCGGTTCAAGCTCCGGTTATCGGCATAGAGGCTAATGGTTCGAGGTATGAAAAGTAAGGGGCGGGTGATGAAACTTGCGGCGGTGGAGACTTTCAACCTTAGAATCTCGATCTGGGCGTTTTGGTTGGTGTTGAGAATTATCAGACTCGCGGCGGAACACAAAACCAACGTAATATAGACTCTGAATCTGTAGATGAATTCTGACATAGAGGGGAGGGATTGAAAAGTCAGCTATACTTATTTTATAAAGTGGCTCTTCGCTTAATTGCTTTGCCTCGCTCGAAATGACAAGACTGTTTTTCGTTACTCTGTAATCGCCTCAGTTATCCAGCAGCAGTTTTTCAAACTTTGTGAGATTGTCTAGAACGTTGCCGGTTCCGCGCACTACACAGGTCAAGGGGTCTTCCGCCAGATTGATTGGAAGACTGGTTTCTTCTCGGAGGAGCATATCCAGTCCTTTTAGCAGGGAGCCGCCTCCGGTCAGGATAATCCCCCGGTCTCTGATGTCGGCGGATAATTCAGGCGGGGTTTTTTCCAGGGTCAGTTTTACCGCGTCCACAATCGCATTGAGGGGTTCAGCGAGCGCAGTTCGGATTTCCACGGAGTTTATTTCTATCGCTTTGGGGATGCCTGACACCAAATCGCGTCCCTTGACGGTCATAGTGAGTTCTTTATCCAGCGGCATAGCTGTGCCGATATTACATTTCACATCTTCCGCGGAGCGCACCCCGATCAGGAGGTTATGGTTACGGCGCATAAACTGGAGGATGGTGTCGTCCATTTCGTCTCCGGCGACGCGGACGGAGATATCGTTTACGATACCGCCCAACGATATCACCGCGATTTCGGTGGTTCCGCCGCCGATGTCAATTACCATCGAGGCTACCGGTTCATTGACCGGGAGTCCTACACCCATTGCCGCCGCCATCGGCTCTGCGATTAGATACACTTCACGTGCGCCGGCGTGTTCCGCGCTGTCTTTGATAATCCGTTTCTCGGCCTTGGTCACACCTGAGGGGACGCAGATGGTCACTCGAGGGCGAATCAAGCGGTTGCGGTGAACCTTGCGAATGAAATAACGAATCATCTCCTCCGCAATCTCATCGTCGTCGATTACTCCGTCGCACATCGGACGAACCACTTCGATGCTCTTGTGAGTTTTCCCCAGCATTTCCCGGGCTTCGTAACCCACCGCCACCATTTTATGATTGTCTTTTTGCAGAGCAACCATCGAGGGTTCGCGAATAACGATACCTTTTCCTTTGACGTAGACCAGGGTGTTCGCCGTTCCTAAGTCAATGGCAATATCGCTGGAAAATAGACTGCTAAATGAAAACAGCATACGGTTCTTCAACCTATATTCAGCTTTTCGCTGAGTTATGTAATTCATCGCTATATTGTGTACCTCCCTGTCACAGTCATTATAGTGAATTTTGATTCGCGCAATTATAAATCAATGTCGGAAATGACGCTTTCCGGTAAGGACCATAGCAATACCGAGCTTGTTCGCCGCCTCGATAACTTCTTCATCTCGAACCGACCCTCCCGGCTGCACCACAGCCTTAACGCCGACTCTGGCCGCCTCTTCGACAGAATCGGGGAAGGGGAAAAATGCGTCGGAAGCCATCACCGACCCCTGCAAGTCGTGCCGGAAAAGCCGCGCGTTAGCCACTGCGATTTCCACCGCTCCAACGCGGGCGGTCTGCCCTCCGCCGATGCCCAGCGTCTGATAACGATTGTTCAATACCACCGCATTGGATTTGATCCATTTGACCGCCTTAGCGCCGAAAATCAAGGCTTCCCACTGCTCCTCCGAGGGCTGGATTTTAGTGGCGACTTTGAAGTCTTCCCGCCTGAAAGGAGCAGTATCTGATTCCTGAACCAGGTACCCTCCGGAAACGGTTGCAGTTTTTAATTGTTGGGGTGGCTTCCAATCGGGGCATTCCATCAGGCGCAGGTTTTTCTTTTTCTTCAGTCTTGTCAGGGCTTCTTTAGTAAATCCCGGCGCGATTATCCCTTCTAAAAAAATTTTCGCCATCCTTTCCGCCGCTTCTAAGTCCACTTCCCGGTTAAATCCGACAATTCCTCCGAAGGGGGACCTGGTGTCGCAGGAGAAGGCTCGGCGATAAGCCTGGACCGGATTTTCACCCAGCGCCAAACCGCAGGGCGTGGTGTGTTTAATGATAACGCAAGCCGGCGGTTCGAAATCATGAACAATGTTTAGTGCGGCGTCGAGATCCATTACGTTCAAATATGAGAGCGCTTTCCCCCAGAGCTGGCGGCTGGAACTCATTCCGGTATTGTCCGAGGCGTACCACCAGGCTTTTTGGTGGGGATTTTCGCCGTAACGGAGTTCCTGCTTAAGTTCTCCCCGAATCCGCAAGCTGCCTTCGCCGCTGGTAAGATAGGCGTGTATCGCGGAATCGTATTCAGCGGTGTGCAAGAAGGCTTGCCGCGCCCAGTTCCGGCGTTGTTCCATGGTGATTCCGCTTTTACCGTGAAACGCTTCGATGAATTCGCCATACTGGTCTGGCGAGCATAGCGTTACCACTCCGGGAAAGTTTTTCGCCGCCGCCCTGAGCAGCGCCACGCCGCCGATGTCAATCTCCTCCAGGGCTTGGTTTTCGGGTGTGGATTCTATAACCTTCTCTTTGAAGGGGTAGAGGTTCACCACCACCAGGTCTATGGGGAGTACCGATTTATCCGCCGCCTGTTTGAGGTCTTCTTCATTGCCGCGGCGCATCAGGATACCGCCGTGAATTCGAGGATGGAGGGTTTTCACCCTCCCTCCGAATATTTCCGGCGAATCGGTGTAATCGGAGACTTCGAGCGCCTTCAATCCCGCCTCTCGTAAAATTTTCGCCGTCCCTCCGCTGGATATAATTTCCACTCCGGCGCCGGTTAAGATTTTCGCCAGTTCGACTATTCCGGTTTTATCCGAGACGCTTAGCAGCGCCCGCTTGATTTCAAACTTGTTCACTGTTCCTCTTTTAAAATTTTAACCCGCCTGCCTTCAAAGCGCACCCTGCCTTGAGCGAACCAGGTCAGCGCTTCAGGATAGAGCTTATGTTCAACTTCGAGCACTCTCGCTGCCAGGGATTCGCAGTCATCGTCATCGCGGACTTCGACTATGCGCTGAGCGACAATGGGACCACAGTCGTATTCTTCATCGACAATATGGACGGTGACGCCGCTGACTTTGCATCCGGTGTCCAGCACAGCCTGATGCACCCGCTCGCCGTACATCCCTTTCCCGCCAAAGGAGGGGAGCAGAGCGGGATGGATGTTCACCATCCGTCCGGGGAAGCGGCGGATAACCTCCGGTGGTATTTTCCGCAAATACCCCGCCAGCGCTATAAAATTAATCCGATATTCCTGGAAAGTCTCCAGCAGCGTACGCACGAAGTCGTTCCGCTCAGCGAAGTCCCTGCGATTGATCACTTGGTGAGGGATACCGTGCTTTTCGGCCTTTTCGATAGCTCCCGCTTCCGGATTGTTGGTTATCAGTAACGTCACTCGCCAGCCCAAATCCTCCTTCTGTGAAGCTTCCACCAGCGAGAGGAAATCGCTGCCCCGCCCGGAAGCGAACACCGCCAATCTCAATCCATCTTCCGGCATATTATTACCATTTTCCTGCAGATTTTTCCATTAGTTACTCTTCCGAAACCGCCTCTTCCAGAAAAACCATAGTCCCGGCTTCAGCGTTGAAATATACTTCTACCCCTAAGGGCAGGATCATTTTTATTTGGTCATGGCCGAAGGGAAGGTTTCCCATCACCGGAATCCCTTTATCCCCAACAAGCTGGTCGATTATCTCCTCCAGTGTAAAAGAATCCTCCTCACCCTCCGCCCAACAGTCTTTGAAATCCCCCAGCAGAAGGCCGGCGATGCGGTCGAATACTCCGGCGTTTCGGAGCTGGGTCAGCATCCGGTCTATCCTGAAAGGCTTCTCGCCTATTTCTTCCAGAAACAATATTCTGCCGTCGATGTCCCCGAAGTATTCGGTTCCCAGCAGGTTGACCACCAGCGAGAGGCATCCCCCGATGAGCCGCCCTTCAGCAGCGCCGGGGATAATCTCGGCCGGTCGATGGTGAGGGGGGAATTCCACGCCGCCCTCCAGGTTCCCCGACAACGCTTTCTTCAGCATTGTCTCCGAAAACGGTTCCGGTCCCGCCCCGATTTCCAGCGCCATAGGACCGTAAAATGTGACCAAACCGGTTTTTTGATGTACCGCCCAGAGCAGAGCGGTTAAATCCGACCCACCAAGGATTAGCTTCCGTCCTCTCAATGCTCCGCCGTAATCCAGCATCGGGAGCAGTCTGGAACATCCGTATCCCCCGCGGGAAGCGATGATAGCGGAAACCTGAGGCGAATCGAGGTATCGATTGAAATCAGCGGCTCTCTCGAAGTCGGGTGCGGCGAAGTACTTCAAATTAGCTCTGGCGTGGTTCCCCTCAACCGGTCTGAATCCCCAGGATTTAAGGCGATTCAAAGCGGGCTCGAAGCGTTCGGGTTTGCCTGCTGAAGCCGGCGAAACTACCGCCACACCGTCCCCCTTTTTCAGGGGATGAGGTTTTATGATGTCAGTATCCTCTCTCCCGTGCGAAAACATACTTCCGGCCAATTTCAGTTACCCCAGAAGGGACTTTGCAGCCTGTAGGTTCCGATGCCTCCATCGTCCACGAAGACAAATCGTTTATTATCCTCGATGTAATACCAGACTTCGTAGGTGCGGCTGTAGAGGTCGTCGATACGGCGGTCGACTTCGTCCGGCGGACCGTGCACGACGTAAACGTGCCCCCGGTCGCTGCGCCAGCCGTTATCAGAAAATCTGTGGTTAGACTCCCAGATTCTGCGGTAGTATTCCTCCATCAACTGCGAAGATTCCGACTGATTCTTGCCCCATTTCGACCAGAAACGGAGGAACAGTTCCAGTTTCCTTCCGGGATAATTTTCCTTCAAACGGGAAATATCCTTGTCGGTGGCGACATAACGGAGCTGTTCGATAGCGGTGTCCAGGTCGCGGATAGTGGAGGGGAGTTCGGGCCAGCGGATGCGGAAATTTTTAGCGCCGTTGACAGAGCGGGGACCGCTCTTTACGGTGAATATCAGCCTGTAATTGTCGAAGGGGAAGCGGTCAATATCAAGGGAGAAGTTATCTCTCAGCACATTCCCTTGCAGGCTGCGGTTGAAGTCTCCGTTTACCCGGACTTTACCCTTGGAATCCAGCAGGCGGTAATTGATACTCAATTCAAGCGGAAATTCTTGGGAAAATACTTCGAAATAAACCCAGATATTATCCTTGCCGTCAAAGATATCCCCTGACACTCCCGGAGTCAGTTTAACACTCCCATCATCGGCGATAATAATGGTATCCAGGAGTATCGGTCCCGCGAGCAGCAGATTCGAACCGACTCTGCCGGGGATAACCACTTTCCGGTCGTTGGTTTTCAATTCCCTGGTTTCATAATCGAGAAGCTCAAGTTTCACGGTATATTCACCGGGGGGAAGGTCAAAATCACGTTCCACTGCCTGGTACTTAGTGCGTGAATTGGTTTCGAAGAAATCCTCGACTTTTATCTCTCCATTGACGCGCTTGCTTTCCAGAAATTCTCCGTTTATATCGAGGATGGTGAAGGTGAATCTATAGCGAGCGTTAAAAGTGTCATCCTTCTTGATGAACTGCAGTTCGTCATAGATAACGTTAGCGAAGATTTTCAGGCGGTTCCGGTCGAGGCTGTCGGCAAACATCACAATGTAGTCAAAATTTAATTTGCCCTTGTCGATACGCAGGGGATCCCTGACATACTGGGGCAGGCTTTGACCCGGCAGGATTAAGTTTAGAGCCGCCGGTAAGATGAGCAGCGCTGATAATAATGGCATCTTTTTCATTTTGAAACACCCTGCAAATCGTATTCTCCCGCTTCGGTGACCATAACTTCCGTAAATTCACTCACTGCGGCCTCTCCCCGGAAAATCACACCGCCGTCCACTTCCGGGGCGTCATAGACCGTTCTGCCAAACCACTGGCCGCCATCCAGCGCTTCGTCGACCAACACTTTAAGCTTTTGGTCCACCATTGACCGGTTCCGCTTAAGGGACACTTCCCGCTGGATTTCCATTATTGTTTCCTGGCGGAAGGCGGCTTCCTCCGGAGGGACGGCTCCCTGCAGTGAATAGGCTCTGGTTCCGGCTTCGGGTGAATAGACAAAGGCTCCAAGGCGGTCGAACCACCCTTCGGCGACAAAATCAGCCAGTTCCGCAAACTCGGCTTCACCTTCGCCGGGAAATCCGACCATTATGGAAGTGCGAACCGCGCAGTCCGGGATTAACTCCTTCATCTTGAGAAGTTTGCCTTCGATTCCGGCGCGGGTTATCCCCCGCCCCATCCGTCGCAGTATCCCATCGGCGATATGCTCGATGGGAAAATCGAAGTAAGGGCACATCTTGGATTCCGCCGCGGCGAATTCTATCAAAGTCTCCTCCACCAGCGGAGGGTGTAAATACATCAGCCTTATCCAATCAAGGCTTTCAATGCCCGTGAGCTTTTCGAGGAGACCGATAAGATTCCCGCCGCCGGGTAAATCCTTGCCGTAGCTGTTGATTTCCTGCGCCACAATCACCAGCTCTCGCGCGCCTTCCGACACTAAAGCTTCTGCCTCCTCGACCAATTCATCCAAAGGGCGGCTGCTGTAGGGACCTCTAATGGCGGGGATAGCGCAATAGGCGCATTTTCGGTCGCAGCCGTCGGCGATGCGGAGGTAGCGGTAGTGCCGGGGGGTGAAGGGGAATCTGCGCCGGACTCCGCTTGAAGCGAGCGGGGATTTGGAAACGGCTTCTACCAAGCCCTGATATTCGCCCACATTGAAGAATCCATCGACTTCCGGCAGTTCCGCCCGCAACTCCTGCGGATAGCGTTGGGGCAGGCAGCCCGCGACATAGAGTCTGCGCCCGCTTCTTTCAGCTTTCCAGCGCGAGCCTTCAAGTATAGCTTCCACCGATTCTCTGCGTGCGTCCTCGATGAAACTGCAGGTATTGATTACCAGCGCTTCGCAAACGGACTGTTCTTCGACAGGATTCCAGCCGGCACCTTTTAGCAGCCCCGCCATCCGTTCCGAGTCGACCAGATTTTTCGGGCAGCCCAGATTGACAAATTTCACCCGCTGCGGCAAGGTTCAGCCCAGCAATTCTTTTACAAAACGGTCAGGCTCGAAGGGCAGCAGGTCATCGATTTTTTCCCCTACCCCGACATATCTTATCGGCAGTTCAAAGCGCCGGGAGACGGCGAAAGCCGAGCCTCCGCGGGCGGTGCCGTCCAGTTTAGTCAATATCAGCCCGTCAACGCCGGCTCTATCCTTGAACACTTCAGCCTGGGACATCGCATTCTGTCCAATGATTGCATCTAAGACCAGCAGGTTCTGATGGGGCGCTTCCGGGATTAATTTTTTCAAGACCCTCCGGATTTTCTCCAACTCATTCATCAGGTTGGATTTGGACTGAAGGCGTCCCGCAGTGTCAATGATTAGGACGTCGTCGTCTTTCGCAATAGCCGACTGCAGCGCATCGAAAGCCACTGAAGCCGCATCCGCTCCATGAGACTGTTTCACCAGCCGGGCTCCGGCGCGCTCAGCCCATAGTTCAAGCTGTTCGATAGCTGCGGCGCGGAAAGTATCCGCCGCTGCTAAAACAACTTTTTTTCCAGACTGTACATAGTTATGAGCTAATTTACCGGCGGTGGTGGTTTTGCCGCATCCGTTCACTCCCGTCAGCAGGATTACCTCCGGCTGATGAAACATAGGCTGCGCGCCGTTTTCCGGGAACAGCTTGACCATCTCCTGCCGCAGGATTTCCTTTAAATCCCCGCCGGTATCCACTTTTCCCGCCCGCTGACGCAGCGCATCCAGCAGGGATTCCGTAGCTTCGACTCCAAGGTCTCCCTGGTAAAGAATCTCTTCCAGTTCTTCCAGGAATTCCTGATTGAGGCGGTTTTTCCCCCGCAGAAATTGGCTCAGATTAAGATTTTCGCGGGTGCGTTTCAGTCCGGTTTTCAGTGAAGCCAACAGTCCCAACTATATCCCCCAGTTCAGTTTTTCCCGCAGCACATCGTAGAAATGTCTCCCTTTCATTATAATGAGTCTAACCACCCGCTCCGACTTTTGCACCGTGACCTTGGTTTGGGGAGGAATCAACAACTCTCTGAATCCGTCGCAGGCGAAGACCTGCTCCCTCAGGCGCGGGTCGGATTCAATCTCGATGGATTTATCGGCGGAAATCACTATGGGCCGGTGCCCCAGAGTGTGGGGGCATATGGGATTGATGATTATTCCTTCCATCGAGGGTTCCAGGATGGGTCCTCCGGCGCTCAGGGAATAGCCGGTGGAACCTGTTGGTGTGGAAACGATGATTCCGTCGGCCTTGAAGGTGTTGAAATAGCGTCCTTCGATGGTGGTGCGGATATCGATAATGCGCGAAACCGCGCCCTTGTCTATCACCACGTCGTTTAGCGCATGAAAGACTTTAGCTTTTCCCCCCGTCTCCACTGTCGCCTTTAGCAGCATACGGTTTTCGACGATGTACTTCCCCGCTAAAAAGTCGCTCATCTTCTCCCGCAGTTCGTCGGGGGAGACGTCGGTGAGGTATCCCATTCCTCCCATATTCACTCCCAGGATGGGGGTTTCGCTCACGCCCACCGCTCTGGCGGTAGAGAGCATAGTTCCATCGCCGCCGAAGGAGAGCACAACATTGCAGTGTTTTGCCAGGTCTTCTCTGGGATAATATTCATAGGGGAGGTCCTGGAGTAAGTCTTTTAAATCCTGGTCGGCAATATACCTTGCGCCTTGCCGTGTCAGCCACTCCAGGAATTCGGGAAGTATGGCGCAGCACTCCGTTTTTCTGGTATTTCCGATTATCCCCAGTATCAAATCCGCCTCAGAAATATATGGGAGTTGTAGGATATGTATTCCTAAGTTCGCAGGTCTGCAGGTCTGAACGTATCGATTGGTTTCGACTCGCCGGTCGGAGAATCCGCCTTAATGCACTTTTTTCAGTGAGGGAAACATCTCCTGGACTGTCTGCACAATCCCCTCAGCGCTCAGACCCAGGTTTTTCAGCAAGTGCCGGCGCGGCCCCTGGTCGATGAAGCGGTCGGGGATACCCATCCGCCTCACTTTGGGAGGCGCATCAAGTTTTGACAACAGTTCCAGCACCCGGCTGCCGAGGCCCCCTTCAATAGCATTTTCTTCCACCGTAAGGAGGTAACTATGGGATTCGGCGATGCTCAGTATAAGTTCCCGGTCGAGCGGCTTCACGAAGCGGAGGTCTATTACGGTGAGGTGAATTCCCTCCTGTTCCAGCATTTCCGCTGCTTCCAGGCATTCGTGGAGGGCCGGTCCCACTCCCAGGATGGCGATTTCACTCCCTTCCCGGAGGATTTCAGCCTTACCGATCTGAACCTCATCAAATCCCGTTTTTAGCGGCACTCCCACTCCGGCGCCGCGAGGATATCTTATCGCCGCCGGTCCGGCTTTATACAGAGATGCGGTATATAGCATATCCCTCAGCATCGACTCATCTCGGGGAACCATAATGGTCATCCCCGGAACTCCCCTAAGATAGCTGAGGTCGAAGCATCCGTGATGCGTAGGCCCGTCTTCACCCACCACACCGGCTCGGTCTATGGCAAAAACCACCGGCAGGTTCTGCAGCGCCACATCGTGGATAATTTGGTCAAAGGCGCGCTGGAGGAAAGTGGAATAGATTGCCACCACCGGCTTCATACCCTGCGAAGCCAGCCCTGCGGCAAAGGTGACCGCATGCCCTTCCGCGATACCGACATCGAAAAACCTTTTGGGAAATTCATCCTTCATCAGCGTCAGTCCGGTTCCCTCCGACATTGCGGCGGTGATGGCTACCAGTTTATCATTTTTAGCGGCGAGTTCCACCATAGCCTTGCCGAACACTGCGGTATATGACGGCGCTTTCCGCTTTCTTCCATTCGCCATTCCGGTGGTTTTATCAAACGAACCCAGTCCGTGGAAGCGGATGGCGTCCTCTTCGGCAAACTTGTAACCCCGCCCCTTCTGGGTGAGCACGTATAGTATCCGAGGCCCCTTGAGTTGTTTGACCTGGCGCAGAATCCGCACCAGTTTCTCGATGTTATGACCGCTCACCGGACCCGTGAACTTGAAACCCAACCGTTCGAAGAGCAGAGCAGGAGTCACCATCGCTTTCAAACCGGTCCCAGTCCGCCCTACCGCCTTCTGAATCAATTCTCCGGAGGGGAGCTTGCCGGTGATGTCCCAGATTTCGTCCTTCAGCTTGGAGTATGCGGGGTGAGTGAGTATCATCGCCAGGTGGTTGTGCAAGGCTCCCACGTTGGGTGATATGGACATATTGTTATCGTTGATGATGACGATGATGTCCTTCTCCAAGGCGCCGGCGTTGTTCAATCCCTCAAAAGCCAACCCCCCGGTGAGGGAGCCGTCGCCGATAACCGACACCACCGTGTAGTCCTCTCCCGCGGCGTCCCGGGCGCATGCCAGTCCCAGTCCGGCGGAGATGGAGGTTGAAGCGTGTCCGGTGCCGAATGCGTCGTGAGGGGATTCTTCCCGCCGGGGAAAACCCGACAACCCTTCCCAACAGCGATTGGTCGCGAAAGCTTCGCGCCGCCCGGTGATTATTTTGTGAGCGTAGGCCTGGTGACCCACGTCCCATATAATTTTGTCCCGGGGGGAATCGAAGACATAATGGACGGCGATGGCTAAATCCACCGCGCCCAAGCTAGGAGCCAGGTGGCCCCCGGTCTCGGAAACTATCTGGATAATGTAGTCCCGCACTTCATCCGCCAGAATCTTGAGTTCTTCCAGTGAAAGCTTTTTCAAATCCTCGGGAGAATCTATCTTAGGCAAAAAACTGTATTTCATTCACCATTCCTCAAAGTGAATTCACCCCCGGCGCCTTCAATCAAAACCTTCAGCTTCTCCTCCGCCTTGTCCAGTTTCCGGGAACAAGAATCGACCAATTCCATCCCCCGCTGGAACATCCGGAGTGAATCGTCCAGTGACAGCTCCCCGCCTTCCAGCTTGGTCACGATGGAATCGATTTCGGAGAGAGCCTCTTCGAAATCGGGCTCTTTACTGTCTTTATTTTTTTCAGTCATTCAATAGATAGAATTAGAGAGTTCACAAGTTTACAAGTTAGCAAGTTAACAAGTTATTAATCAGGTCGGATTATAGTGGACATTCCAGTAGGGGTTCAACATGTTGAATCCCTACAAAAATAACTATTTCTCTCATTGATAATGCACACTATTATTCGCCCCCATTAATAGTAACAGCTTACCATTCTGGTAAGACTATAGCTATCTGAAGTCATAAGCAAAATGGTCATTCCGGCGTCCTATGCGCCGTACGGCGTAAGCTGGAATCCTTCCGGAAAAGAATGATCAGCCGTACGGCTGATGACGAATACGCTTTCCATCAGTGAAGTATTAGCCATTCTGAAGTTGATATTCACAAATATTTTATCATTAAAAATAATACTCACAGCAGATTAAGCTGATTAAGCGGATTAAATATTTGTAGGTCGGGGATTTATCCCCCGACAAATCCTGCGGGGGGTATGTTCCGCCACATTAATAACTATATCGGTTCTAAAAATGATGTCCTATGCGATGTCACGCCCGCGAAAGCGGGAGTCCAGTATTTCATAGAAATACAAGAAGATGGATTCCGGCTTTCGCTCGGAATGACATCCCCCTTCCGGTCATTCTTCCCAGAATGACGACATGCAATGACACCATCAGCAAGTCACAGCGGCAGACGGTTATCCTCGACTTTGGTCACCCGACCCGCCGCGCCGCCGCGGGCGAAGGTCAAGGAGAGGTTATCCCCCTTTGCCAGCGTCGAGGCGTCGGTCACCACCACACCTTCGGGGAGCTTGCGGACCACCGAATACCCCCGCTTCAGCACCGCGATGGGATCCATCGCCCGCAGAGTTCCCTGCAGCCGGTTCAGCGCGCTTGTACGCCGTTCCAACGCCGCTTGGGAGCTTAGGTCCAGCCTGCGCCGATAATCGTCCAAACGCTGGGAAAACTCGCGGAACAGCTCGAAGGGGCGGTTGAAGGCACGCGATTTCTGCGCCCATTCCATCCGTTCCCGCAGGTTTTTCAAGCGAATGGTTATCGCGCTCTCCATCCGATGCCGGGCCTCCAGCATACTTTGCAGTATTTCTTTGGCGTCCGGAACCGCGATTTCAGCCGCGGCGGAGGGGGTTGGAGCCCTGAGGTCGGCGGTGAGGTCGGCGATGGAGAAATCCACTTCGTGCCCCACGGCGGAAATCACGGGAATTTTCGAGGCGAAAATCGCCCGCGCCACCAATTCCTCATTGAAGGGCCATAGGTCCTCTAGCGAACCGCCGCCCCGGCCCACTATCAACAAATCTACCCCGCTATAGCGGTTGAAGGCTTCAATGGCGGCGGCGATTTCCTGCGCCGCGCTTTCGCCCTGAACCCTCACCGGCGACAATATCAACTCCAGCGCCGGATTCCGGCGGCGGCTCACCGATACCAAATCTTTGACAGCGGCGCCGGTGGGCGAAGTCACCAGTCCTATCCGCCAAGGAAACTTAGGGATAGCTTGCTTATGCGCAGGGTCGAAAAGTCCTTCCTCCGCCAGCTTGGCTTTCATCCGCTCGAAAGCCGCCATCAACTCCCCTTCGCCGGAAAGCTGGAGTTCCCAGACCTCGAACTGGTAACGGCCGCCCTTTTCGTAAACCGTCACTCGTCCCTGCGCCATCACTTTCATTCCCGGCTGCGGGGTGAAAAACAGCGTCGAAGCCTGCCCCCGCCACATTACGCAGGAGAGCGCCGATTCCGCGTCCTTCAAGGTGAAATAATGGTGTCCGCTGCGGTGGCGGGTGTACTCGGAGATTTCACCTTCTACCCAGAGGGTGGGCAGGTTCTGTTCCAGCAGAGCCTTGATGGTCCGGGTGAGTTCTCCTACTTTATAGACCTTCATCACCTTCTCCCGAATAGGTTGAGGATGAGGGTGATGACGAGGCTTAGGACAATCCCGGTAGCCAGAGGGAAATACAGGGTGAAATTCTTTCCCTTGAAGGTGAAGTCTCCTGGGAGTTTACCCAGGAAGGGAATTTTTTCACCGAACATCAGCAACGCGCCCAAAATCGTGAGCGCCCCCCCGGCGATAATCAACATTTTTCCGATTGTTGAATGCAAAGGCGATTCCGCGCCTTAATTCATAATATAATAGTCTGTCAGTATGATATGCAGCGCCGTCCGAGATTATGTGCATAGCGGGCTTAATTACCCGCGCGTCATTGTCACCGACTATTTCTTTTTATGACGATTCTTGCGCAGGCGCTTTTTCCGCTTGTGAGTCGCAATCTTCTGACGCTTGCGCTTCCGACCACAGGGCATAGACTCTCCTTTTTAAGTTGATGATTTTTATTGAATATCTAGTACCGTTTACTGAATCCCGAACCCCGACTCCTGAATCCCAATTCACGGCATTTGGTAGCGGACTTCGGTGCGGTTCAAATCCAGGCGGTGCAGGGCTTCCTCGAAGTCGCCGAACAGAATATCCCAGAGTGTAAGTTTGCGCTTCTTTTTTTCCAGCACTTCGGGAGTGCCTTCGATGCCGCCCAGCTCGCCCGCCAGGGTGATAGCGTCCTGGTAGTTTCCTAACAGGTCCACCAGGTTCATTTCCATGGCCTGCCTGCCGGTGAAAACCCGCCCGTCCGCCATCTTTCTCACCTCATTCAAGGGCAGACCGCGTTCCACCGCCACTACTTCGATGAACTGTTCATAGACATCATCGATTAATTCCTGGAGGTATTTTCGCTCCTCCGGAGTAATCTTTCGGAAAGAGTTGCCGGTGTCTTTGAACTTCCCGCTCTTGATGACTTCGTAGTCGACGCCGATTTTTTCCGCCAGCCGGTGAATTAGGGTGACGCCGGCGATTACGCCGATGCTCCCGGTGGTGGTGCCGGGATTCGCCATAATGGTATCCGCCGCCAGCGCTAGATAATATCCGCCCGAAGCTGCGACACCGCCCATCGAGACTACCACCGGCAGTTTTTCTCTGGCCTTTCTCAGTTCCGCATACATCTCCTGGGAAGCCGCCACCCCTCCGCCGGGGCTGTCGACGCGCACCACAATGGCTTTGACGGAGGAGATTTTCAGGTACCGCCTCAAGTCCTCTACGAAGCTTTTAGCGTCGAAAATCATACCCTTGACTTCCAGCAGAGCTACCTTTTCTCCTCCGGAGATAGATAATCCCTCCATCTTGCTGGAGCCATGGAAAACACTGAAGAGGATGAAAAGGAAGAGCAGTGTCACCCCGATGATTATGAGAAAGGCTGTGAAATCCCGTTTTCGCAAATTCACCTCAAATTATTTCCGAGGAATCAACAGTTTTTCACCCGGCTTAATCAAATTGCGCCGTCCCAGGGCGTTGTATTTTCTGATTTCGGAGACAGGAACTCCGAAAGCGCGGGAGATTTCCCATAGAGTATCTCCCTTTCTGACAACATATACAATAAGCTTGGACTCGCCCGCCTCCGCTGATTTCACTAAACTTAAATCAAGGATTTTATCTTCCTTCTTCTCATTCTTCACCCTGATTTTATCGCCGGGACGGATGACGCAGCGGCCGGTCAGCCCGTTCAGATCTTTAAGCTCATCCACGCTTGTTCCATAACTCTGGGCGATGAGCCAGAGAGATTCTCCCTGCCGCACCTTATGATACTCACCGGAACTGTCCGTATTCTTAGGGATATTGCGGGTATAATCTTCCCCGGCTTCGACCGGGGTGTAAACCACTAATTTCTGTCCGGGGTAGATGAAACGCTTGCCCCAGAGCCGGTTCCAGCGTTTCAGCGAGCCCACGGAGGTGTGATAGCGCTGGGCGATGGTGGAGAGGTTATCCCCCTTGCGAACGGTGTAAACCACTCTCTGCCTTCCGGATGCCGCTTCCCGGGGAATAAATTTGTTGGATGATTCCAACTGATTATTGACAGCCCACTTTTCGCTGTATTTACCGGGCGGCACCGGAACCAACAGGTGCTTTCCGGCTCGGATTTTATGATAACTATAGATGCGGTTGGCTTTGATGTCCCGGATTGCCTTCATCGAGGTTCCGTAACGCCGGGCGATAGTGGATAAGGTCTCTCCCGGCCTTACCCGGTGCCGCACCCAACTACGCTTGCTGCTCTCGGGCACCGCGGAGAGGCCTTCGACGAACTTATCGACTGTCCCCTGGGGAATATACAGCCAGATGCTGTCCCTGGTCGGCGGAGTGCACCATCTAACAATGGCCGGATTTAACGCCTTCACCGCAGTGTAGCTGGTGTCCAGGATATTTGCCACCAGTGTCAAGTCGAGGCATTCCCTCACCACCACCGAATCGTTAGGCAATGGATTTTTATGCACCACCTCGTCGAAGCCGTATTCAGCGGGATTTTGCGCGATTGTCATCGCCGCCAGGTAAGTGGGTACATAGTTTCGGGTTTGTCGCGGAAGGCGTTTCAATTTCCAGAAATCTCTGGTGTTATAACGCCGCATATGCCGGCGCACCCGGGCTTCCCCGCAGTTATAGGCGGCCAGCGCCAGGTACCAATCCTCAAACTCCAGATACAATTTCTTCAGATACTTACAAGCGGCGAGGGTGGACTTGACCGGGTCGCGTCGTTCGTCGTACCACCAGTCGCTGTAGAGCCCGAAAATCCTCCCGGTGGAACGGATGAACTGCCAGGGACCGGAAGCGTGGGCGTAGGAATAGGCTTTGGGATTGAAGCCCGATTCTATCATCGACAGGTAAACCAACTCTTCCGGGAGCCCTTCCTCCCGCAGAATCTTCTGCATCTGCGGAATATAGTACTCCGACCGCGCCAGCCATACGGTGAAAACTTTGCGCCCCTTGTGCCGGAAGAAATTAATGGCGTTCTCCACTTTACGGTTCCGCACTACCGGCACCTGCGGGAACTCGACACTCGCTTCCAGCGCCGAATCAACTGCGGCTGAACCGAAGGTCACTTCCGGCTTTTCCAGGAAAAGACTGTCCACTACCGCAGAATCCCCTTCCGCCAAGTCAATGCCCATCATTACGGCGTCGGGAGAACTTTGGGCGGGAATGGTATCCAGCGCGGTTACGAATTCCCGGTAGTGGAGGTCGATCTCTATCTCCAGCCT
Source organism: uncultured bacterium (assembly GCA_964421875.1). Classification (GTDB taxonomy): domain Bacteria; phylum Electryoneota; class Tariuqbacteria; order Tariuqbacterales; family Tariuqbacteraceae; genus CAYQZD01. The sequence goes on along the minus strand of CAYQZD010000005.1, from coordinate 21,311 downwards.
TAAATAATCCAACCTTTCGCTTTCATCGGCTAAGTATTCGATTTCCCCCAGTTTTTCCCGCGCTCCGTGGAAATAGAACTCCGCTACCGTGTTGTCTCCATCCTCCTGATGCGACACCGCTAAATCCAGCAGCATCGCCACCGAATCCAGCTTCTCCTGACTGGAGAGTTTCAGCCATTCCGCGTCACGTTCCGCCTCCTCGAACTCCACTTTGACAGAATTGCCGCTGACGATGAGGCTGTCGCCGTGGGATTCTTCGGTAGTATCGTGAGGCGCTTCCGCTATCGGAGGATTCTTCGCGGTGGAAATCCAGGTGTTCATACCGCCGCACCCGGAAAAGGCAATCACGCTGGCAGCGGTCAGAATCAGGGGTATTAAGCGGCGCCGGGTCAATAATTGTCCAGAGTTCGTATTCATATTTGATGAAGTCATCATTCAGCAAGGCTTTGTAAGTCAGGCTGTAGACAGCGATAGGTCGCAGAGAAATTTAAACTAATAATATACAAAAAATTGTCCATATTATCAACTTGATAACCGGGTATTCGACATCCATACTATCTATCTTCTCAGGAGAATTCCCTACTCAGGTTGACACTTGCCACCACTATCCGGTTCACCAGTTCGGGGAAATCCATCCCCACTGCCTGAGCGGATTTGGGGACCAGGCTTTGCATGGTCATCCCAGGAATGGTGTTGACTTCCAAGAAATACAGCTTCCCCTGCTCATCCAAACGGAAATCGACCCTGCCGAAAACTTCACACCCCAGCAGCCTGAAGGCGAGGGAGCCGGTTTCCAGACACTCCTGAGTCAATTTTGCTCCAATATCAGCAGGGCAAATATAATCCGTCTGGCCCTCGGTGTACTTATGCTTGTAATCGTAAAATCCGTCCTTGGGAATCATCTCAACCACCGACATCCCCTGTCCGTCGAATATCCCCACGGTGAGTTCCCGGCCCGGGATATAGCGCTCCACCAGCAAATCATCCTCCATCTCCCGAACCTGACGAATCCCCATTTCCAGCGGCCGCCGGTTGCGGGCGATGGTGAGTCCCACGGTGGAACCGCCGTGATTGGGCTTTATCACCAGGGGATAACCGAATTCTTCGCACATCTCCGGAGCCCGGTCGAGCACGTTGTTGTGAAGGAAGAAAAACTCCGGCGTATTAATACCCTCAGTGGAAATCACCCGCTTAGCGAGGTGTTTATTCATCGCCAGGGCTGAAGCGGTGGAGCCGGAGCCGACGAAGGGTATTCCCGATAATTCAAAGACCGCCTGCAAACGTCCATCTTCTCCCCAGCCTCCGTGCAGCATAGGGAAAATCAAATCCACGGAGTATTTTTTCAAGCTACGCAATATCTCAGCAATATTATCCCCTGAAAGGGGAGCGTTCTGACCTATGGGAACCTCTCCAACGGGGCCCTCGAACACTTTCTCCATAATGGTATAGACCTTCTGGGGCGCGGAAGGGTCCATCTTCAGAACCTGATGATCCTTCCGGTCGAGACCCTCCGCCACCGCCTCACCCGAAGCCAGTGACACCATCCTCTCCGGGGAGCTGCCCCCCATCAATACCAGTATCCGCATAAACTATCCTTGAAACAAAAGTTACCCTCTTTTACACAGACCGAACACATACACTTACTCTATACCGCTTTATCCAGCGCTTCCCGTAAAAATTCCCTGCACCGTTCCCGTCCCAACGTTTCCGCCATCAATCCCAGGTCGGGACCGTGAAGTTTTCCGGTCAAAGCCACTCTGACCGGTATCCAGAGCGCTTTGCCCTTCAGACCGGCAGTTTTTCCGGCGGTTTTAAGCAGATTCTTGAAAACCTCATCGGTCCATTCCCCGCTTCCCTCTACGGAATCGTGCAACGCTGTCAACAATACCCGTGAATCCTCTGTGCGCAGCCACTCCCAGCCCTCGCCTTCTAAGGGAAGCTCCCGCCTGCCCTGGAAGGGCTCTATTTCACGCGCGGCATCGACAAAAGTAGTGGAGCGCTCCCGCACCGCCGTCAAGACTCTATCCCTGACCTCCGGAGCTATATCGATGTTTTCCGGCAGGAAACCGGCGGCGCACTCGAAAAACTCCTCATCGCTCAACTCCGCCAGATGGCGTTTGTTCAGCCAATTCAGTTTTTCCAGGTCGAAGACGGCTCCCGACTTTCCCACCCTGTTCAACTCAAACTCCCGCTCAAGCTCCCCCAGGGTGAAGAATTCTCGGTCGCCATCGGGTCTCCACCCCAGCAGCGAAGTGTAATTTAGCAGCGCTTCCGGCAGATACCCCTTAGCGCGGTAATCCTCCACCGCCACGTCGCCCTGCCGTTTGGACAGCTTGGAACGGTCGGGATTCAGCAGCAGCGGCAGATGATGGAACCGGGGCGGGCTCCATCCGAAAACCTGATAAAGATGGATATGCTTCGGGGTTGAAGTAAGCCATTCCTCCCCGCGGATTACATCCGTTATCCTCATCAAATGGTCGTCCACCACATTCGCCAGGTGGTAGGTGGGATAGCCGTCGGATTTCAGCAGCACCTGGTCGTCCGTTTCAGCCGCTTCGAACCGAATCTCACCCCTCACGCCGTCCTCGAAACTGATACTCCCTTCCAGCGGCATTTTCAGCCGCACCACGTGCGGTTCATTTTCCGCGCGTGTCTTCGCTTCATTCAAGGGAATATCCCGGCAGAGCCGGTCGTACATCGGAGTTTCACCGCGCGAAGCCTGCTCGCGGCGCAGTTTTTCAAGCCTGCCGGCGGAACAGAAACAGTAATAAGCCGATCCCTCCTCCAACAATCTTTCCGCGTGCTCCCTATATATAACCAACCGTTCCGATTGCGTATAGGGCCCGTAACCGCCGCCGAGACCCGGCCCCTCATCGAAACCGATTCCCAGCCAGCGGAATGCTTCCAGCAGGTTTTCCACCGCCCCTTCCACCAGTCGGCTTTGGTCGGTGTCTTCGATGCGGAGGATGCACTTGCCGCCGCAGGCTTTGGCATACAGGTAGTTGAAGAGTGCGGTGCGCAGCCCGCCAAGATGGAGATATCCGGTGGGGGAGGGGGCAAAGCGGACCCGCGTTTCGCCCTTATGTTCGCTTGATGATGGATTTTTCACAGTTTTTTGTAATACTTTTTAAGATACTCGAATGTATGTCTCAATATCAAAGATTGTCCCGCCTTTGTTTTTCACGTATTATACGTTTCAAATAGTACCGCCAGAAAAGATAAACGACAATGACCAGTAACACAGCGGCGAGGAAAAACCGGTTGTATTTCCAGATAACCTCCCGGAAAAACTCCCAGTTTTCACCAAGAGTCAATCCTAAGTAAACCAGAATCAAGTTCCATAGCGCCGCGCTGAGGAAAGCCAGAAATATAACCAGATACCAGGGCATTTTAGACAGTCCGGCGAATATTCCCACGAAAAAACGTATTCCATAGAGAAAACGGTTGAATAAAATGACCCAGTATCCCCAGCGTCGAAAATATACTCCCACCTTTTCAACGGCTCTCATATTCATCTTTAGAATCCTGCCTCGCTGCATCCCGCGCGTGTAAATATAAAGGCCGAACAGGTACTGCGCTAAAAAACCCAGCGTCCCGCCTAAAGTGGCGGAGAGATAAATCATCAGAAAACTAAGCTGCCCCAACCCCCCAAGGTAGGCTCCAAAAACCACTGCGGTATCACCCGGAAGCGGAGTTAGAACGCTCTCAAAAAAGGTGCTGATGAATACCAACCCATAAATCCAGAGAGCGTCTGCTCCCTCTATCCAGCCAATCAATTCTTATTCACCTCCGCAGTAAAACCACCGCCATTGCCGCCACACCTTCACCCCTGCCGGTAAATCCCAACCCTTCGGTGGTGGTAGCTTTAACTGAAACGTTCTCCAAACCTATCTGCAGCGCTTTCGCGATGTTCTCCCGCATCGATTGGCGGTAACCGGCGACTTTGGGCCGTTCCATTATCAAGGTAGCGTCCACATTCACCACCCGGAAATACCGTTTCCACACCATTCGCTCGATATCGGACAGCATTTTAAGGCTGTCGGCGTCCTTCCATTTCGCATCATCAGGGGGAAAATGCAGGCCTATATCCCCCAATGAAGCCGCACCCAGCAGGGCGTCGCCGATTGCGTGGCAAAGCACGTCCGCGTCGCTGTGGCCCGCCAGCCCCTTCTCAAAGGGGATATCCACGCCCCCTAGTATCAATCTCCTCCCCGACACCAAGGGGTGCACATCGAAACCGCTGCCTATGCGGAAATCTTCAGCCATAATGGATTGCCATAAGTATCAACTACTGAATAAACTTAATCCCAGGAATCCGCCATTTATTCCAAATCCGGCATAAAAAGACTCACGTTGGGAAGCTCCAGAATCCGGGGCAGAGAATCGATGGGGAAGCGGGCTGCTATCACAGTGCCTTCATCACCCAGAAAGGTCCGCACTTTAACTCCCAGCGCCGCCATACCGGAGGTGTCGCCGTCTTCAACTTCCAGGAAAGCCGAGGCGCTCCCGTAGGAAATCGCCGAAAGCCGATACTTCATCGCCAATTCTTCCGGTTCAAGCTCTGAAAGCAGTATCCCCTGAGGAAATTCTATCTCGACTTTGGATTTTTCCTCAGCCTGCGCCGCCGGTTCCGGCGTTTCTTTCTTGGAACAGGCGGAAAACAGGATAAGGAATAGCGTTAGAATGAGGGTGATGGAACACAAAAGATATTTATTATTCTTCACTGTAACCTCATTTGATGGTTAATTATTCATCTCGAATCTGTATTCGACATCAGACAGATAATAATACCGAGTATTCAGTATCAGTCAATTATTTTTTCCGATAGTATTCTGACCACGGCGCGCGCGAGGTAGAGGTCGTCGGGGGTGGTGATTTTAATATTCAGGTCCGAGCCGGGCACCAGTTTGACCTTTATCCCGGTGAAACGTTCCAGAAGCACTGCGTCATCCGTGCCCTGGAATCCCAATTTACGGGCGATTTTATAGGCTTTCATAATTATCTTATAGCGAAAAGCCTGGGGAGTCTGCACCCGCCAGAGACCTGCGCGAGTAATGGTTCCGTTGACGATGCCGTCCTTCTCCCTTTTGAGAGTGTCGGAGACCGGAATCGCCGCCGCTGCTCCGCCGTATTCCCAGGCTTTGCGAGCGGCGGTAGTAATCAATTCCAGGGGGATAAAAGGCCGTGCCGCATCGTGTATCATCACCACATCGGTTTCCTTCAAAGCCCTTAGACCGGCATAGACCGAATCGCCCCGGTACTCCCCCCCCTTCACTACCTTAACCCGGTCTCTCCAGCCCTGGTTTCTAATCTCCCGTTTCATCCAGTCCACCCAGCCGCCGGGGACAGCCACCGCTATTCCCGAACAATCCGGGTGCAAAATGAAGGGTTTGAGGGAACGGATGACCACCGGCTCCCCCTCCAATTCGGCGAACTGTTTGGGAACTTCTCCGCCGAAACGTTCACCGAAGCCGCCTGCGGCGATGACCGCAGACATCGATTTATAATCGAATTCGCCCAATTTCAGATAGTTTTAATTTCAATTATACCAAAACTCAGCGCGGGGGATTCAAGAGTCGAATCCCACCAAGATGTTCAATTATTTAGACTGATTGACTTGCTGACTTCAATACTTAAAGAATAAATACAGAATAAGTCAAATTTAATCAAGGTTTTACAAGAAAACCTGTGCGTCGCCATAGGAGAAGAAGCGGTAATTCTCCTTGATAGCCTTTCTGTAGCTTTTCAACACCAGATCCCGCCCGGCGAAGGCGCTGACCAGCATCAACAAAGTGGAGCAGGGTTGATGAAAATTGGTGACCAGACGGTCCACCACCTTGAATTTGTAGGGGGGATAGATGAATTTATCGGTCCAGCCCCGCCCCAGTTTCACCCCGCCCATAAAGTTGGCTACAGTCTCCAGGGTTCGCACTACAGTAGTCCCAATCGCAATGATTTTTCCGCCGCCTTTGATGACCTCGTTGATAGCGTGCGAGGACTCTTTAGTCACCTCGTAATACTCCGAATCCATCCGATGCCGGGTCAAATCCTCTACAGTCACCGGGCGGAAAGTCCCCAGGCTGATGTGCAGCAGGACGGGAATAATCTTAACGCCTTTATTATCCAGGGCAGTAATCAATTCTTCGGTGAAGTGCAGCCCGGCGGTGGGAGCCGCTACCGCACCTGTGACCTGAGCGTAAACCGTCTGATACCGTTCCCGGTCATCGGTAGTGGGTTCCCGCTTGATATAAGGGGGCAGTGGTGGAAGTCCGTGTTCCATCACCACTTGGTGGAAATCGCCATCGTAGAGGAAACGCACCACGCGGCCTCCGGAGGTGGTGTTATCCACAACTTCACAGACGATGTCGTCTGCCACTGTGATGGTGTTTCCGGTGCGAACCTTGCGGGCTGGTTTGACCAGGACTTCCCACAACGAATCGTTTAGTTCCCGCAGCAGCAGCACTTCAATATCGGCGTCGGTTTTCTCCTTGTATCCTTTAAGACGGGCGGGGAAAACTCTGGTGACGTTGATGATGACCCCGTCTCCGGGATTCAGATAGTCAACGATATCGGAGAACATCCTATGCTCGATTTTTCCCGTATCCCTGTGCACCACCATCAACCGCGATTCTCCCCGTTTGTCCGGCGGATGCTGGGCTACCAGCCGCTGCGGGATATTGTATTTGAAGTCGGATAAACGCATTCAACGCTCCGTTTGTTATTTTCCAATTCTTAAGCGCTTAATGTGGTGTCAGGTCTCCGCACCCGACACCAAACAATTATTTTTATTAAATATGATGTTGACAGCGGAGAGTCGACAGCACGTATATGTTTCAGGTAATAAGAAACACCATTTCAGCTTGTTATTCAAAACAACCCCGGCTGTTCATCGTTCTCATCCCGGTTCAGGTTCATATGCTCATACGCCCGGCGGCAGGCTTGACGGCCGCGGGAAGTCCGCTCCAGAAAGCCTTGCTGAATCAAGAAGGGTTCGTAGATTTCCTCGATGGTGTCAGCTTCTTCCCCCACCGCCACCGCCAGCGAGTTCAATCCCACGGGCCCGCCGCTGAAGTTGCGGATGATGGCAGTCAGGATACGCTTGTCCATATCGTCCAGGCCGAAACGGTCGATTTCCAACCTTTCCAGGGCGTGCTGGGCGATATCCCGCGTTATCATCCCGTCCCCCTCCACCTGGGCGAAATCCCGCACCCGGCGCAATAGGCGGTTGCCGACTCTGGGAGTACCGCGGGAACGGGAGGCGATTTCCAGCGCGCCCCCCTCGTCCACCTCCACCCCTAAAATACCGGCGCTGCGGTTGATGATGCTGAACAAATCCTCCGGCTGGTAATAGTCCAGCCTTCCCACCACCCCGAACCGCGCCCGCAGCGGCGAGGTCAACAATCCCGCCCGGGTGGTGGCGCCGATTAAGGTGAAAGGGGGCAGTTTAAGCTGTATGGTGCGCGCCGAAGGACCCTTGTCAATCATTATATCGATGCGGAAGTCCTCCATCGCCGAATACAGATACTCCTCCACCACATGGTTCAGGCGGTGGATTTCATCGATGAAGAGGCAGTCCCCCTCCTTGAGGTTGGTGAGTTGCCCCGCCAAATCTCCGGCGCGCTCCAGCACCGGGCCTGAAGTGGATTTCAGCTCCGACCCCAGCTCGCGGGCGACGATGTGCGCCAAGGTGGTTTTCCCCAGCCCCGGCGGCCCGAAGAAGAGGCAGTGGTCCAGCGCTTCACCGCGCTGTTTGGCGGCGGTGATGAAGACCCGGAGGTTCTCCTTCAAGCGGACTTGACCCACGAACTCTTCCAGCCGCGCCGGCCGTAAAGCCCGGTCGAATTCCGCTTCGCCCTCGATGAGGGCGGGGTTGGTTAGGGGGTTGGGGGGCAAAAAATAGCCGTATATTTATTTGAATAATTGTCTAAATTGTCTAAATTAATAGTAATGCAATACGAAAAGGGATATCCTGCTATGGAAAAAATTGTCGAAAATTGCAATGAATGTGGCCGCTCTGTAAAATGGGGAAGCGGCTTTTATGTTAATCGTGTTCCAGACTGCAATGATGTTCAAACAAGAATCGATATGGGAAAACCATTCCCCGAAGGCGATTTTATCTGCGCCGAGTGCGATTATTATATTTATGAGGTTTTAGGGAAAGATGAATAAAATCATTGAAATTAGAGAATCACAAATAGAAGACATCCTTTCTACCCATATTGACATTACAAAAACGGTGCTTTCTTTCGAGGGAGATTTATCTCTAGTTGGTCGGCAGAAGCATTTACCTTCTGGAGGTATCCTCGATTTACTATTTCTGGGAAGAAATCGCCTGCATCTCCTCGAGCTTAAAGTTGAACAGAGCAGACAGGAGTTCTGTCTTCAATTACTCCGATATAAGGATGATTTGCTTGTCCTTCAAGATCGGCAAGAAATGCCAAGATTGCCGATAAATCTATATTTAGCGTGTCCAAAATTCACAAAACAAGACATCCTTTACTGTTCAGATAATGACATAAGACCAGTGGAGTACTCACCTTACGAATTATTGAAGGAATTCTATTTTCGTGTTAAAGCTATTTCCAATCTTGTGGAACTAAAACCTAAGAATCATGGTGTTTGGAATCTATACTTGATTAATCGCATACTTTATGCACTAAACGATGATATTTCAATTTCAGATATTTCATCTTCTTTTTCTTTAGCTCCCAGCACTATAAATAGTTACCTAAAATTATCTGAAGAATTTGGACTAATTGATAATAGTAAATCCCCTAAATTAAACGAATTGGGAAAGGAATTCGTTAAAAAAAGAGACTTAAATAAACCGACAAACTATGTCAGCGATGAACAAAGCATTGTTTTAAGCAATTTTATCAAGCAAAATCCTTTTTTTAGTTCAGCCACTTATGGAATTTACACAACGGTAGAATCTGTTTTCGCACTATCTAAGAACTTCTATCCAGTACCATTTGAAGAATGCAGAAAATTTTTCCTATATTTATCCGGCAAGCATCACGAATGGGCTCTAAAAGCTTCTGGCGACGCCTTCAAGATGTATTCGAACTATTCAATAGATTTAGGACTCTTGGCAAGAATAGGTAGAAACTTCTACATCACTCCTTCAGGAATAAGGTTCATTTTGCTATTGGAACTCAACAAATCAATCCTGTTCGTCAACTCACTATAACAGTCGTTTGGACCAATTTGGATAAACTATAATATACTCCTCCCACACACTCTCCGCAATGTCGAAAATCACTACCCCCCCATCACCCCCAGCGCCCGGCGGATAATCTCCTCCGCTTGGTCGGCGCCGCCGGATTTCATCACCCGCTCCACCGCCTTCTCCGCCTGAACCCGGCTGAACCCCAACGCTTCCAGCGCCAGCACGGCTTCCCCATACTCCGCCTCCAGCGGCAAGCCCGCTTCGAAATCCCCAGGCAATGCTTTGACCTTGTCCTTGAGTTCCAAAGCGATGCGCTGGGCGGTCTTTTTCCCTACGCCGGGGATGAGGGTGAGTTTGTCCACATCGTTTGCCGCGATAGCAGTGCGGAACTGCTGCGCGGACATCCCCGATAACGCCGCCAAGGCTGATTTGGGTCCCACGCCCGACACGGTCAGCAAAAGCTCGAACAGCCCCCGCTCCTCCTCGGAGGCGAAACCGTACAGAGCCCAGTCGTCCTCCCGAATGTGGGGAGTGAGCAGCAGTTTCACCGTATCCCCCACCTTCCCCACCTTGTTGTGGGTGGATAGGGGGATGTTAATCCTGTATCCGAACCCGCCGTTTTCGACGATGAGGTGCGCCGGGTGTTTGGCGGCGATTTTGCCGGTGATGTGGTGGTACAAATATCTATTTCCTGAGAATAATTAATCTGTCTAATGTCCACTCAATTTCTTTCGATGCGCGTGGCATAGCGCCACCGCTATGGCGTCAGCGCAGTCGAAAGGGCGGGGCGCTTCAGCCAGCTTTAAAATATGCTTCACCATATACTGCACCTGCTCCTTGGAAGCGGCGCCGTTCCCCACCACCGACATTTTCACCTCCGCCGGAGTGTATTCCGCGATTTCCACCCCGGCGTTGATGGCAGCCATCATCGCCGCTCCCCGCGCCTGTCCGATAATCAGCGCCGAGCGGATGTTCTTCCCCCCGAAAACCTGCTCCACCGCGCATACATCGGGATTGTATCCAGCGATATCCGCTTGAACCGCCCGGTAAATCTGCCCCAGCCGCTCTGGCAAAGACTTGCGGGCGTTAGTCCTGATAGCGCGGAATCCCAGCAGACGCTTGGTCTCACCCTCGATTTCGACCACCCCCATCCCGGTGACCGCGCTGCCGGGGTCGATACCCATCACAATCATCGGATAGCAGCCCGCTATTCCTCTTCCTGCAGAAGCGCAGGATCGAGGTCGAAATTGCCGTAAATGTTCTGCACATCGTCGTGGTTTTCCAGGTCGTCCAGGAGTTTTAGGAGCTTTTTACCATCCTCACCGGAGACCTCGACATAATTAGAAGGAACCATCGCGATTTCCGCCGACAGGATTTCCACGGGACCGGCCTCGACCGCGCTCTTCACCTCCTCGAACTCGTTGGGTGTGGTGATGATGTCGAAATTGGCCTCATCCTCCTTGATGTCCTCCGCGCCGGTTTCCAGGGCGATTTCCATTATTTCCTCCTCACCCAAGCCCTTGGGATCGATGGAAATCACCCCTTTACGCTCGAACATATACGAAACTGACCCGGCTTCCGCCATATTCCCCCCTCTGCGGGTGAAAATGTGGCGGACTTCGCTGATAGTGCGGTTCCGGTTGTCGGTCATCGTGTTGATGAGCAGCGCCACCCCTCCGGGAGCGTAAGCCTCGTAAGTCACCTCTTCATAGACCACTCCCGGCAGTTCACCGGTGCCGCGCTTGACCGCGCGGTCGATGTTGGACTGAGGCATATTGGCGGCTTTGGCGTCGAGGACGGCGGTGCGCAGGCGGGGATTGGCGGCTTCGTCGCCGCCGCCCATCCGAGCCGCCACGGTGATTTCTTTTATCAGCCGGGTGAATATCCGGCCGCGGGCGGCGTCGGTTTTTTCCTTCTTCCGCCGAATAGTCGCCCACTTGGAATGTCCGGACATATCGACCTCAAATATAAATGTTTACAAGTTGGCAAGTTAGCAAGTTGACAAGTCTGCAAGTTAAGAAGATAATCCTGTCATCGGTAGAACTGAATCCTGTATCCTGAGTTCCGGTTACCGGCTCTTTTCCACCCAGTCGCGCACGAATCCAATCGACTGGGCGGTGGGGGTTCCGGGTCCGAACAGTTTGCCGACGCCCTGGTTCTCCAGTTCGGTCATATCCTCTTCAGGGATGATGCCCCCGCCGGTGAGCAGGACGTCGTCCAGTCCCTTTTCGTCCATCAGTTTGCGCACCGCGGGGAACAGGGTCATATGCGCCCCGGAGAGAATCGACAGACCGATGGCGTCCACGTCCTCCTGCAGGGCGGCTTCGACCACCATTTCGGGGGTTTGGTGCAGGCCGGTGTAGATGACTTCGAAACCGGCGTCCCGGAAAGCGGCGGCCATCACTTTGGCGCCGCGGTCGTGCCCGTCCAAGCCGGGCTTGGCGATAAGTATGCGGATTTTTCTTTGCATATTAGGTAATGATTGTGTTTATTTTCTAATAATATTTGTCTTTTATCCAAGTATAATTGAGCAAGTAAATATAATGACAATCAAATCGTTATTTACCTATTTTTTTTATCCTTGGAGCAAAAGCTTTTCTGAATTTGAGAGTATTATCGACCATCCATATTAAGCACTCAGTCCATCTTTCTTTATCATTTAAATCAAAATCTTTATACAATATGATAGTCTTATCTAATTTTTCTGGAAATGGATTCCAGATCAGTCTCTCACCAATTTCCTCTTCTATTTCAACTTTCTGTTCAATTAGTTTTGGTAAATATATATCTGCAACTTTGTGTGATATATAGACCTTAAGTGTAATTTTATTGTCCCAGGTATTTACATTATTTGAAATGAATATCCCGGAACGTCCTAGAGCCACATCAAACCAAGCCTGCGGTCTCGCTGATTGCACGGAAGGCAGTTCTTTTGTCGCCAACAATTTTTCTCTGAATAGTGTCCAGAATTCAAGTTCCAGCTTTTTTATTTCCGATAAATCACTTTCAGCCTTCGCTTTCGAAACTTGTCTTAATATCTCAGTAGGTTTGCTTAACACATTAAATCGTACAGCAGGACGCGAATCGTCAACTTTCCATAATTCTACTTGCACGCCAATGAAAGCAATATCCTCTGAGCTATTATCATTTAACCATTCCAAAGCTTTTTGATGTTCTTCAGTAAATTCCGTGGCAATCCAAATCACCATACCCGCATCTAAAACTGCTCCATAAGTAATGAGTTTACCTAAATGATCATGGTCTGTCTTTTTTAACTGATTCTCAATTACTATATATTTACCAGTCCCTGTATCACGAGCTAAAATATCCGCCGAATATGGACCGACAGCAACTTCTGTATTCTCAACTTCAAGTTCAATCCCAATAGCCTCTCCTAACAATTGAATGTTTTCCTCCTTTGCCAGCCAAGGTGTAAATTTAGAGGCTTCATTTTGAAAATGTTTACGAACCTCAACATTCTCTATTCGTCCAAATTCTGATTCCATTTAATAACTCCCTTAATTGTGAATGATATTAATACTACTACTATTATCAAATGATTTTCATGACTTCTTATTTCTGTGTCTTCTGCGTCATCTGTGGTTTCCTGCAATTCGCATTCCATCAGCGTTATCAGAGTTTATCACCTAACATCAGCGATTCTGAATTCTCTGAACCGCTGATTATAATACTGATGTTCGCTGATTGCGCTGATAAATTGCCGAGTGCGGAGACGCGGCAGCACTTACGTTTCATCAGTGTCATCTGCGTTCACTTACTCAATACCCCCCTGATAGCCTTCAATTCTTCGAGTATGTTCGACAGTGTCTCCGAATCTGATGGTTTTTCCGATGCAATCTTCGCTTCCCCGGCGCTTTTAAGCATATGTCTTTTCACTCGCTCCATAATCAGGTCCTTCACGCCCTCAAGGTCGCGGATTCCTTCTAACTTCAATTCGGGAGGACCGCCCTGGGAACCGGACGCGCCCGCGGTCTGGATATGGATATGCCCCACATTCAACGCCCGCTGCAAAGGTCCCTGGGTGATGTCCACATTGGTGACCTTGGTATAGGGGACGGTGACCCGCTTTTTCCAGAAAACTCCCCGGTTGCCGCGAACAATCTCTTCTTCGACGGCGTATCCGAGATTCTTGTAGTACAGCGGCAGATACCAGAGGACGATCAGCATAAACACGGTCCAGCCCGCGGTGCACCAGGCTATTATCGCATTCCCCGGATATCTGACTAACATAGCCAGGATTATTCCCGGTATTAACAGTATCAAGAATAAAATGAACCAGGTGATTATAGCCGCGGTGCGCTGGGCTTTTTCAGGTTTGAAGGGTAGGGATTCCATTAGATTACCTATAAGTTAAGTTGTATGTTTCATACTATAAAAGAAAGCGCTACCGACTATTATTAATAATGATACCTGCATGAAATTATTATAATTTCCTCTTCTTTCACCTCATAAACCAGGCGATGTTCATTATCGATTCTGCGCGACCAGTACCCTTGAAGTTCATATTCAAAGGTTCAGGTTTACCCAAACCGGTGAACGGGCTCCTTATAATGTCGCGAATTAATGCTTTAATTTTATTGGATTTGCTTTTATCGATTTCAGTCCAATAACAGAAATCTTCAAAAGCGTTTAGTTCAAAGACAATTCTCCTCATTATAAATCGTCCAGATTTACTTCTTTCAGATTCCTTCCCGCTTTCACATTCCGGACAGCCTGAAGCAGCCGCTCTTTGTTTTCTTCAGACCTTAACAAATATTCGGTTTCATCGACTTCGGAAACCGTAATTTCGATTTCTTTGCCCTTGAACAAGTTTTTAATCGACTGAAGGAATTTACTGTCCAATTCACTGGCTTTCAATCTGTAGGAAGTAAACATATTCTTTCCTCCTAATCCCTGATTTCAAATTCTCTTCGATTATATATCTATCGCTAAAACATCGGCGGTTCGACATATTCGCCGAACACCTCTTTAAGCACTCCGATAATTTCCCCCAAAGTGGCGTATTCCCGCACACAGTCCATAATGTAATGCATCAGGTTGTCATCGGTGGTCGCCGCTCCCTTCAACACTTTCAAATTCCGGTTTACCGCGTTATTATCGCGCTTTCGGCGGATTTCCGCCAGGTGAGCCACCTGAGCGGCTTCATCCTCATTGGTGATTTTCAGCAGGGGAATTTCGATTTTTTCGTTCTCATCGACATATTTGTTCACCCCGACAAATAGGCGGCGGTTATCCTCGATTTCCTGCTGATAGCGGTAAGCGGCGTCGGCGATTTCCCGCTGGAAAAAGCCTTTTTCGATGGCGGGAATCACGCCGCCCAGAGCGTCGATTCTGCGGAAATATTCCTCCGCGCCGGCTTCCATCTTGTTGGTGAGGTCTTCCACGAAGTAGGAGCCCGCCAGAGGGTCGATGGTGTTAGCCACCCCGGACTCGTGGGCGATGACCTGCTGGGTGCGCAGGGCGATGAGCGCCGCCTTCTCCGAGGGGAGCGCCAGCGTTTCGTCCATCGAATTGGTGTGCAGGGACTGAGTCCCCCCCAGCACCGCGGCTAAGGCTTCCAGCGCGGTGCGGACGATGTTGTTTTCCGGCTGTTGGGCGGTAAGGCTGACTCCGGCGGTTTGGGTGTGGAAGCGCATCAACCAGCTTTTCGGGTCTTTAGCGCCGTATCTGTCGCGCATCCGCCGCGCCCAAATCCTGCGCGCGGCGCGGAACTTGGCGACTTCCTCGAAAAAGTCCAGGTGCGAATCGAAGAAAAACGAAAGCCGCGGCGCGAACTTGTCCACCGCCATCCCCCGCTTCAGGCCCGCTTCGACATAGGCGAAACCGTCAGCCAGGGTGAACGCCAGTTCCTGCAACGCGGTTGAACCGGCTTCCCGGATATGATACCCGGAGATGGAGACGGTATTCCAGCGGGGAACCTCTTTCGAACCGAATTCCATGGTGTCCACGATGAGGCGCATCGAGGGCTCCGGCGGGAAAATCCAGGACTTCTGGGCGATGTACTCCTTCAGGATGTCGTTCTGGATGGTGCCCGCCATCTGCGACAGGGGAATCCCCTTCTTTTCGCCGCACACCAGGTAGAAAGCCCAGAGCGCCGCCGCAGGCCCGTTGATGGTCATCGAGGTGGAAACCTTGTCCAGCGGAATCCCGTCGAACAGCGCTTCCATATCCCGCAGGCTGCAGACCGCCACGCCGCACCGCCCCACTTCACCTAAGCACATCGGGTCGTCGGAATCGCGCCCGTACAATGTGGGGAAGTCGAAGGCGACCGACATTCCGGTCTGGCCGTTTTTCAGGAGGTAGTGGTAGCGCTGGTTGGTCTGCTCCGGCGTGCCGAATCCGGAAAACATCCGCATCGTCCAAAGCCTGCCCTTGTACATATTGGGATAAACGCCGCGGGTGTAGGGGAACACCCCCGGATAGCCCAGGTCGCGTCCGTAATCGAAATCTTTCAAATCCTCCGGGGCGCCCAGTTCATTGACTTCATCGCTCGACAGGGAGGTGAAATGGTAATCGCGGTCCTTCCAGGTGTTACGGAGTTCCCGCCAGGTTTTTTTATTTATATCAGCCATATTTGAAATGTGTTTATGGAAAAGTAGATATGTTTTTTTTACGTTTTTGAATCACGAAAAACACGAAACTCCGGAAACACACAAAAACATAAGAGATTAAATGCGCGATGAGCATTCTATCCAAACCAAAATCACCAATACGAGTAAGTAGATAGGATGACTATGTTAATCTTAACCGCTTCTGTTTTCGTGTTCTTTAGTGTTATTTCGCGGATTTCGTGATTCAATAACCATTCACCAACTCTGCGAGCCGTATCAAATCCTCAACCCCGCCCGGTATCCGTCCATCATCGCGTTGTGCGCCCTCCTTGGCGCCATAGCGTCGCCCACAGTGAACACTTCGCCCGCTGCCAGGTCTAAAACCTCCACCAGCTCGTTGTTCGACTTCAAAGGCCCAGCGATGACGACAGTGTCGGCGGGAATTTCCTGCTCGCCTTCGGGTGTGGTCACGATCACGGATTTTTCCTTTATCTCCTTCAACGCGCTTTTGGTCAAGCGCAGCACATTCCCCTGCTTCAACTTCTTCACATAGCGCCAAATGTAGGATGGATTGACGTCGCGGCCGATTTTCTTGGCTTTTTCCACCATCGTAATCTTATGACCGCCCGCGCGGAAAGGCTTGTCCAATAGCAACTGCGCTACAGAGATGCCCAGCCCCATACCGCCGACGATGACCACGTTTTCCCCTATCTCTACATCCCCATACATCACACCGTGCGCGAACATAGGGGGATACTTTTCAGCGCCGGGGATATCCGGGATTTCCACCCTTGAACCTGCCGCCAGCACGATGGTGTCGGGATTGGTCAACGGATCGGAAAAATCCCTGGCGGTAACTTCGTGATTCATTACGAATTTCACCCTCGCCCGGTCGCAGCGGCGCTTCAGCCAGTCGATAAGGCGGCGGAATTCTTCGTCACCGGCGGGACCCCGTTCCGCAGCGGTGAGCTGGCCGCCGACCTCGCCGGACTTCTCAAAAACGGTCACATCGTGCCCCCTCTCCGCAGCCGCCCAGGCGCATTCCATCCCGGAAGGTCCCGCGCCAATGACCACCACCCGCTTCCTGGTCGGCGCAGACTTCACCTGCCAGTCCTCCTCCTCCTCATGCCCCACCCAGGGCCTGACCATACAGGTTATCGGTTGATCGCGGAAGAGGCGCGCCAGGCAGAGGTTGCAAGCCATACAGGGGATGATGTCCTCGATGCGGTCTTCCATTATCTTTAGCGGCAGATTAGGGTCGGCAATCATGGGACGGCACATTTCCCAGTAGTCGAGGTGCCCGCTCTTCATCGCCGCTTCGGGGAATTCCGGCAGGAAGAGCCGGTAAGCCATCGCAATCGTGCACTTCAGGTGTTTCTTCATCCGCTCCGCGATATAGAGCCAGCTCCCCATCGGGCAGTCGCGGGTGATTACGGACACCGCCGACTCCTGCCATCCGGCGGTCACTGAGAGGCAGTCGATGCCCGCCTTTTCCGCCAGTTTTATGACTTCCAGCGATTCCTCCGGAGCGTTGCCGCCGCGGTCGTTCAATAGCTCTTCGCCGCAAAGTCTGATGACGATGGGATAATCGGGACCGACTTCCGTACGGATGCCTTCGACAATCTCCGTCATAAAGCGTGCGCGGTTTTCCAAAGAGCCACCGTATTTATCCGTGCGCTTGTTGGTGTATTTGGAGACAAAATTGGATATGAGGTAGCCGACGATGCCGGAAATCTCCACTCCATCGTAACCGGCTTCGACGCAGCGCCTGGCGCCCTCGATGTGCTCCCGGATATTACGTTCGATGTCCTCAAGAGTCATTTCCCGCGGCGGGCGGAAACGGGGTATGGCTTGGGGAACTTCCGAAGGACCGATGGTGTATTCCAGTTCGATGCCTCCCACCCGGCCGCAGTGCATAAGCTGCAGGATGGCTTTGGCGTCATATTCGTGGATTGCGTCCGCGATACGTTTCAAACCAGGGATATACTTATCGTCCCAGATACCCATCATACCGACATAACCTTTGCCTTCGCCTGAGGGGTCGGTATAAGCCCCTTGAGTGGTGACGATTCCGGCGCCACCCTTGGCTTGAGCGCGCATATAAGCTACTTCGCGGTCGGTGACGAAGCCGTCGCGGGTGTTGAAATTGGTCTCGGTCGAGGCGTACTTGATGCGGTTCTTGGTCTCCATTTTGCCCATTTTTCCCGGCTGGAAAATGTGGGGATACTTCTTTACTCCGGGCAGCACAGTCGACTCCTTCCCGTTAATTAATATGATTTTATGATATGTATAGTTAAAATGCTATATAAGAAAACATACCTCTCTCTTTCCCCATTCGAGAGGGAGAACTACAAATTAATTAAATATAATAAATTTTTTGCGATTTGCAAATATTTCAGTGATTTTATATTCAGAAATGCCATAAATCATCCGTCTGAACTATAAAAAAAGCCCCCGGAATCAGGGGCTGTAAAAACTTGAGATTTCAGACTCGAGACCTACTTCACCTGCAGCAGTTTCATGGTTTTAATTTCAGGTTCATCTCCATTTTAGTTGCAACCGTTGAAGATGGATTTTGCTTTCAGGATGTAGTATTCGGTGTCGTGAAAACCGTAGTGTTTGCGTTTCAGGACTTTCAAGGAGTTATTGATACCTTCCAATTTGCCGGTGCTGATGGGATAGCGGCAATGATTGATGATTCCTTCACGGTGTCTTTTCAGTTTTTCCGCGAATTTGATTACGGGTTCGAGTTGAGTTTCTTCAGCCAATTCGCACCAGTAATCCAGCAGCCAGTTAGCGTTGTTTTGGTGGCGGCATTTCCAGATAAACTTAAGATAGTCCTTCAACACATACAGTTTTGACAGGTTTTGGTTCAGGTCCAGCGCTACGGCTAATTTCATTCCGCCGGCGATGGATAATCGGTCTTTATTCATAGTCAGGAGGTATTTCAAGCCTTTGAAAATCAGTTTGTCTTTGCCTTTTACTTTGCGGTATTCCTGGTTTCTGACCTGGTCGATGACCCGGTTGAAGGCTGCAATTACATGGAAACCATCGAACACGATAGCGGTTCTTGGGCACCATTGTGTCACCGAATCGATGTAAGGTTTCCACATGTCCATCGCCACGGCGAAAAATCGGAGCCTTGCCAACTGGGGCATGTGGCGGAAGAACCGGTCCAATACCGCTTTGGAACGCCCCTTTCCCATCCAAACGATACGGCCGGTTTCGTAATCGATGACCACTGTCAGGTATATGTGTTTCTTACGGATAGCAATCTCATCGATGGCAATGATGCGAAGATTTTCGTAATCGGTCTTAGAGAAAGCTTCCTTCAGATAAGCCTTGTCGATGGCTTTCACGGTTTTCCAGTCCAGCCCCAGATGGTCGGCTACATCCTTAACCGTCATAAAGGAGCAGATATGAACGATGTATTGCGCCAGCCTGGTGGTAACATGGAAGTAGGGATCGATAAATTCCAGATCTTCGAGCCTGACCCCACAACCGGGACACCGCAGTTTGCGGAAGTTGAATCTCAGCCAAACCTTGATATTGGCGAAATTTAAATCCCGGACATCTTTCGCCTCCTATGGTTTATTATTGGTCAATCAACTATTATTAAACCAATAGGATGAAAGATGTCCAATTTGCTCTAAGTTAAATCACAGTGCAACTACTTTGGAGATGAACCATAAAGCTAAAGTCTTACGGAAATTGATGTTGATTAAAAAATCCTGTATATCTTTTTAATCCGGTCTATTCTTAGTAAGTTATGAATAATTCAGGAGAGGTAAAGTGTTACAAATTTTAGAATTTCTCATTATCAATTCTTTAAAACCACTAATGACTTTCATTCTTTCCTCAAGGATAATCCGCCGGGGCAATAATTGCCCTTTCCTCTAACTTGAAGGATAAACTTACCCATTACTCCCACCGGTTTCAACCGTTAGTCAATATTTATCAATAAAATAACAATCACGCCGTAAACTGTCACAAACTTTGCTTTTACAATTTGTGCGAAGGGTGAGATGGTTCACTCCGGGAAGACCATATCAATGTAATAGTATTAAAAGAACCAATCGGCACTATGACTGACGGCTCAAATAACGTTGACAGCGCATTGAAATCGCCACTCACACAGGGGATGGCTTGCTTTGAATCGGGTGATTTGGAGGGGGCGGAACAAAACCTGATGCTGGCGCGGGAAATAGAGAATCATCAGGGCGAAGCGGATGCCGCTCTGGGATTGGTTTATTGGCTCCAGGGACGTTATCCGGAGGCAGAATTCGCCTTCAAGGAGGCGCTTACCGCTTCGCCCAAGAACATTGAGGCCTGGTTGGGTTTGGGGGAGACTCACCTTGCGAAAGGTGAGCTTTACCGTGCTGAGGACTGCTTCCGCGCGGCTCTTGATATAGATTCGAAATGCGGTCAAGGCTGGAACGGTCTGGGTATGGTTTACCTTACGAACGGGGAGTTCGAGCGCGCCAAGATGTATTTCAAGCACGGGATTGAGGGGAATTCGCCGGAGGCTCGATTCAACCTGTCGACCTTGCTTTCGGAGCAGAACCGTTTGTCGGAAGCCAGGGCAGCGCTGGAACCGCTGCTGGAAATAAGGGAATTCGAGGTTGAATCCTCTCTCCATCTGGGTTATATTTGCCTGAAGGAGGGGGATTTCGAGGAAGCGATGGATTTTTTCAATCGAGCTGCTCGATTGAAGAAGGGCGCTTTGCGGGAATGCTATGCTGAGGGTATGGCTCATTTCCACAATGGCGTATACGATCGGGCTTTACTCAGTTTTGAGAAGGCGCTGTCTCTCAGCCCCAATTATTTTCCGGCGAAGAACGCGTCTTCAGCCTGCCGCTCCAGGCTGCGTCTGCGCCGGCGTTTGGGATGCGACTTCGCGAATGGAACTTTCAAATTTTCCGATAAAGGGGACGAACTTATGGGTAGAGTTTACGGATATCTGGAAGGAACGGAGCTTGAGCCTCCGATGGTTTCTATCATAATCAACGCCCGGAAATTGGATTACCGGCTGGAGAGGTGCCTCAACCGCTGCCTTCACCTGAATTACCCCAGCTACGAAATAATCGTTCTTCCCGACCGCCCCTTCAACCGCAGTCAACGGGGGCTGAGAATTATACCCACGGGCCGGGTTTCCGAAGAGATAAAGCGGACTATCGGCGCGCGGGAGGCTCGGGGAGAAGTTTTAGCTTTTCTGGATTCCGATGCGGACCCTTTCAGAGATTGGCTTTCTCAGCGGATGAATCTTCTTCACAGGTCTGACGCCTGTCTGGTCGGAGGCGCGCATCCGACTCGGAGTAACAACGGCAGCCATCCTTCTGCGAGAGGCTTTCTCAATTCTCTGTCCGGTGAGAATTGGTTTTTGATGAAGCACGGGCTTTTTCACCGGAGTGGGGCGAATGGGAATCTCTGGTGGGATATGGTGGTAATGAAGCCGGAACTACCGGAACTCGCCGGTAAGGGTTCCTGGAACGGCGCGGTTAAAGACTTGGTTCGTTCCTGCGCCCAGCCTCATAAGAAGGACTTGAAAAGCAGTTTGCTATATCCGGCGC
>CAYQZD010000004.1:0-70753 GCA_964421875.1 uncultured bacterium | reverse complement strand
CCCCTCGAAGACCCCCCTCTTTTTGAATCGCTGATGTTAAATGATGAACGCTGATGACGTTGATAAATCAATCGTGTGCAAGTGTATAGGTGTACAAGTCTACCCTCAAAGCCCCCGTAAATCAAAGCAAATCGAATATCACAAATCACCAATCGAAAATCAAAGCGATGTAGGTCGGCTTATTCAAAGCCGACCTTCGTGTCGCAGAGTCCCCGCACTCTGCGACATACTCCGGCGGGTCTGAATGACCCGCCCTACACATAGCCACCATAGCCATCATAGCCAGTGAATTATAATCCCCCCTGCCCCCCTTTACGAAAGGGGGGAAATATTGCCGTTTCACCGTTTCACAGTTTAACCAGTTCACCATCTCCTCCGCCCCTTGTGCACATCGCAGGTGTCGGTGGGGGCGTATTTGGCGATGAAGACCTCCTTGATTTTATTGGGGCAGAACCGTCCGGCGATTTTGCAGGTTTCTTCGCAGATTTCCATCTCCACCACTCCTTCCGGCGGTTCGAATTTTTCCATCGGCAGTTTCAGGCTGTCGTACATCGTTTTCATAAAATCCGCCCATATCGGCAGCGCCGCCCGTGCTCCGGTCTGGCCCCGTCCCAGAGTCAAGAACGGGTCGTCCAGCCCCACCCAGACTCCGGCGCAAATCTGGGGCGTGAAACCGATGAACCAGGCGTTGTTGTAGTCGTTGGTGGTGCCGGTTTTGCCCCCGGCGGGGCGGTAGAATTTGTATTTCCAGCGCGCCGATCCCCCGGTGCCCCGGTTGATGACCGTTTCCAGCAGGCTGGTCATCATATAAGCGGTCTCCTCGGAAATCACTACCTTGCGCTGGGGAGAATTCTCCTCGATGATATTCCCATAGCGGTCAACTATCTTCTCTATCGCGTAGGGCTGAGCCAGCACCCCTCCCGCGGGGAATACGCAGTAGGCGTTTACCAGTTCGATGGGTTTCACCGCCGAGGCCCCCAGCGCAATCGCGTCCACCGCCGCCAGCCGGGAAGTGATGCCCAGCTTGCGCCCGTACTGCACCACCATCCGCGGCGGCACCGCTTCTTGAATCAGCCGCACCGATATCAGATTGAGCGAGCGTTTGAGCCCTTCCCGCAGTGTGGTCAATCCTCCCCGGGAATGGTCGTAATTGTGCGGCGTCCAGCGCTTGCCGGCCTCGTTCACCACCACTACATCCTGGTTCAGCAGGCGGTAAGTCGGAGGGTAGCCGTTGTCAATCGCTGTCAGGTAAACGATAGGCTTGAAAGCCGACCCCGGCTGCCGGTTGGCTTGAACCGCGCGGTTGAACTTGTAATGTTCGAAGTCCCGTCCCCCGATCATCGCTAATATCCGCCCGGTGCCGGGTTCAATCGCCACCATAGCCGCCTGCACCTCTTTTTTCTCCCGCAACAGGCTGTCCACGATAAGAGTATCCTGCGCTAATACTTCCAGCGAATCGTGCTCAAGTTCTGGAAAATGCGCCGCCATAAACGGCATCAATTGTTTTTCGCTGAAACTGGCTTGGAAATGTTCGTCTAATTCCGCCAGATGCGAGTCCAGCGCCGCCTCCGCAAACGCCTGCACCCGGCTGTCCAGTGTAGTGTATATGGTGAGCCCGTCGTGATAATAATCGAAGCCGTGTTCCTCCTCCAGCTTTTCCAACTCCTGCCGCACATATTCGGTGAAATAGGGGGCGATTCCCAGAGGGCTTTCGGCTTCCGACACGTTGAGATTGAGCGGCTTGGCGGAAGCCTCGAGGTATTCCTCTTCATCGATGAATCCCCACCGCGCCATATTCCGCAGCACCAGGTTCCGTCTTTTGAGGGCAGTTTCCGGGCGGTATATCGGCGAATAGGTCGACGGGGCTTTCAATAGCGCCACCAACAGCGCGCATTCCTCCAGTTCCAATTCTTCCACTGCCTTCGAAAAATACCGTTGAGCCGCAGACTGCACTCCGTAAGCTCCTCCGCCGAAGTAGGTTTGCGTCAGATACATCTCCATAATTTCGCGTTTGGAGTAACGCCTCTCTATCTGGATAGCGGTTATCAACTCCTTCAACTTGCGCGTGACAGTGCGCTTGTGGGTAAAATAGAGGTTCCGCGCCAGTTGCTGCGTGACAGTGGAAGCCCCCTGGCGGATACCGAACGCCGAGAGGTTCACCATCATCGCCTTGGAAAGGCGGACCAGGTCCAAACCCCAATGCGAGTAGAACCTTCGGTCCTCCGTGGATAAGACCGCGTTCACCAGGTGTTCCGGGATTGCGTCCAGCGGAACCAGCACCCTCCGCTGGGTGTAAAACTCCTTGATAACCACCCCGTCGGAGGATATCACCTTGGTGATGAGCTGAGGGTCATACTGCTCCAGCCGTTCCAGCGACGGCAAATCGTCCGACACCGACCAGAACAGGACGAACAGTATCCCTAGTCCCCCCAGCCAGGTGGCTGCCCCAATGATAAGAATTTTAGTCCAGGTTATTTTCATACCCGCCTTCAATGAAATGTTCCAAACTCAGTTTATCCTCCTTGAATACGCCGTAGGTGAAGCGCCGGTACCAGTCTCCGGTGTTCATATAAATCCCCTTTCCGATTTCCATAAAAGTGGGAAGATGCGTATGTCCCATAATCACATAGTCGATTCCCTCGCTGATTTTTTCCTCGGCGTAAGCAGCGTAATCTTTCACTAACTCACGCTCTTTAGACTGTGAAATCCGGCTGGTCTTGCTGGAAGTGTCTGCGATTTTCAGTCCCAAATCGGGGTGAATCAGAAGGAAAAGCCACTGATTTATCGGATTCCGGAAGACTTTCTTCAGGCAGCGGTATGCTATGTCGGATTTCCGTAATCCGTCGCCGTGGAACAGGTGAAAACGTTTCCCGGCGGCAGTGAAGTCCAGCTTCTCCTTATAGGTTTGCATCCCGACTTCCCGCTCCAGGAATCCTCCCAGGCGGAAATCGTGGTTGCCGGGGAGGTAATGCACCTTCAGCCCTCGATCTACCCAGGAGGCGATTTCCCGCAGCACGCGGAAATGCCGCTTTGGAATAGCGCGCCGCCATTCGTACCAGAAATCGAAGAGGTCGCCGATGATGAAAAGGTGCGTGTCAGGGCTTGCGATTCCCCCGCCAAAGGCGAACAGTCTGCGCCGCTTGACTTCTTCGCTGACACCGTAAGGCGCGCCAAGGTGGGCGTCGCTGACAAAATAGAGCGCTTTGAAATCGTGTAGATTTTCATTTTGAAGATTCATAATCTGAATAATTTAGATAAGATTTACTTAAAAGTCAAAAAGGCGGAGTCAGCTGCGTTCAATCATAGTTGTTTTTAGGTCCGGGATTTTTTTTCTGAAATTGTTGACAAAGTCCTAAATAATTATTATGTTGAAACGATACACAATTTAAAGTGTATCACTTTATCTATATGAAGTTAGCTTCATCACTGCTGTCATTCCAGCTTGTCCGGAATCTGACAGCAGTGAGATTTCAGGTTCAGATTCCCGACGTGTTCACTTCGTTCACTTGTGGGAATGACAATTTAATTGTGGCGCTTCACTAACTTATATTGATATTTTATAGGAATAAAGTTTAACCGAGATAAATTCGGGGAATTATATGGCCTTAGTAATGGAAGCCCTGGGAATGATTGAAACCAGGGGGCTGGTCGGCGCGGTCGAAGCCGCCGACGCTATGGTCAAAGCCGCCAAGGTAGCCTTGGTCGGTAAGGAAAAAATCGGGGGGGGATATGTTACCGTGTTCGTCAGGGGGGATGTGGGAGCGGTCAAAGCCGCCACCGACGCCGGCGCCGCCGCCGCCGATAAGGTTGGCGAACTGGTATCAGTCCACGTCATCCCCAGGCCTCACCAGGAAGTGGAGATGATAATTCCGCAGAAGCAGGGAGAATCGACCGGAGAGATTTAATGCCATCGTTCCTGAATCCTAAAGAGCAAATCGAGGATTATTATTCCCATATCAGAAAGGAATTAATACCGTATGTTACAACCAAACCGCATTCTATTTTGGATGTAGGATGCGGAAAAGGATATACAGGCCGGTTTTTTAAAGATTATTTCCAAGCTGAATATGCTGCCGGTGTAGAAATCGACAGTAAATCGGTAGTGAAGGCAAAGGAAATACTGGATAATGCATTTGAAGTTGATTTAAATACTCAGCCATTGCCGTTTAAAGAAGATTCATTCGATTTGATTATATGCGGTGATATTTTAGAACATCTTGTTAATCCATTAAGACTATTAAAGAATGCATACACTTTATTACGAGATGATGGTCAGATTGTTGTAAGCCTTCCTAATATTAGGAATTGGCGGATTCTGTTCGATTTAGTATTCTTGGGAAACTGGGAATATAAAGATGAAGGTATTTTAGACCGAACGCATCTAAGATTTTTTACAAAAAAGACGGCCTATAACTTATTTCAAGAAGCTGGTTTCACAGTTGTCAAATCAGGTAATAGATTACGTTTACCTGAGAAAACTATTAATATCTTTACACTGACTTTATTGCGGGATTTTTTCGTATCGCAATATTACTTCGCTTTAAAAAAGTAATCCAAAAATCTGCGGGGTGTTGCGATGTTTAGACATTTCTTCCTAATTACATTAGTAGTTTTCGCTCCTCTCTATACACTCAACGCCGTTATCCTCCACGTACCTGCACAATACCCTACTATTCAACAAGCTGTCAATGCCGCTCAGCCGGGCGATGAAATTGTAGTTGCGTCGGGAATTTATTATCCAGCTACTGCAAACAGCAAATCGGGAATAGTCATTAGAGGCAATGGTTTTTTAGGGGCGAATCGGACAATAATCGCATTCGGCGGTTCAAGTGTTTCCGGTATCACTTTTAATAATTGTTATGATTGCGGTGTCAGCGACTTTGAAATTGCCGGAGTTTTTCAAGGTGTGAGAGTCTGGTATTCTAATAAGATTAGAATTTCAAATATTTATGCGCATGATAATTACCAGGACTATTCTGTGGCTGTTTCAATGCAAGGGAGTGAAGATATACTAATCCATCATTGTGTTGCCGAAAGGAATGGATATACCAATCTTTGGGCGCTTAACTCCAATTTTATCAGGATTATCAATAATACAATTGTTTATAGTAACGGTATATCAAACGCTAATGGAATATTAATACGAAATAATTCTACCGGATTACAGATTGTCAATAACATTGTCGCTTACAATAATGATGATGGAGTTGAAAGTACAGTTAACCAATATGGCGCAATAACTAGTTATAACGATGTTTTTGGAAACGGTGGGACAAATTGGGTAAGATTGACTCCCGGAGTAGGATGTATGCATTCTAATCCGTGTTTCACTGGCGGAATCGGTGCGGAGGCGTATTTTCTGCAGCCTAACTCCCCTTGCATTGACGCGGGTGACCCCACTCGAATGGACCCAGACTCTACTCGTTCAGATATGGGCGCATTCTATTTTCAGCAATCCGGACAGCTCGACCTCAGCATTGAGCTTGAACCGGTAAATCCACCCATAGTGATTCCCGTATGCGGCGATTCTTTCCAGTTCAATGTTACTATTCAGAATAATTCCTCTTCCTACTCGCGCTTCGACGCTTGGAGTGCGTTAAATCTCCCTTCCGGATATGTGATTTCTCCGATGATACTGCGGCAGGGACTATTCCTTCCCGGAAACGGGACTATGCATCGAACCCTCACCATGGAAATATCCCCAATAGCTATGTCGGGGACCTATTGGTTGGTGGGAATGGTGGGACGGTACTCGAACGAGATTGTCGACAGCGATTCCTTCTCATTCTATAAGCAGCCTTATGATAGTGGGGAGTTTTCTGCATCAGCTTTCTGCAAGATATGGGGATGGGGAAAAAAAGAAAAATACGAAATTCCTATGGTAATATCAACACAAAACGGATATTCGGTCACCGCTTCCCCCAACCCCTTCAACAACATCACCGAGGTTGTTTTCTCATTACCCGAGTCCGGTTATCTGGAAATCGCGGCTTATGACGCGCTGGGCCGGAAGGCTGCGGAACTGTTCTCCGGGCGGGGTGAAGCCGGGACATCATCTGTTTACTGGGACGCCGCCGGACTGCCCTCCGGGATTTATTTTATTAAAATTCAATATCGGGGGCAGGTCGCTGCGTATAAAGTGTTATTGATGAAGTAATGAAATACTAATTGGCATCAATCAAAATTCTGTTTTGGAGGTCGAAATGCGTTTTTCAATCCTATGCGCATCAATCCTGTTGTTTGTTTTATTCACCGCGCACGCCGATATCCTCCATGTGCCAGCGCAATATCCCACAATTCAAGCGGCAGTGGATTCGGCTGTGTATGGCGATGAGATTCAAGTTGCGCCGGGCTTATATGAGGAGAATGTTTATATTGACAGTCTTAATGGCGTGACTCTGACCGGCTCCGGTTTTCTTGAACCGGATGTTTGTACTATCGACGGTCGGAATGTATTCCGTGGAATCGAAATGTACAATTCCAGCCATTGTATTATCCAAGGTTTTGAAATCCGCAACTGCTGGGATGAATGTATAGTAGTGAGGAATTGTTATAAAGTCAGTATTTTAAAAAATTATCTGCATGATTGTAATGACCCAGTTGGTTGTGGTTTGGAAATACAGCAATGTTTTGGAGTGGATGTGTACTTTAACATTATCGCAAACAACAGATACGCTAACATCTATATCGACGCCGATTGGCCTATGCCTTACAGCAGATATATCGATATAATAAATAATACATTGGTCAATTGCTATATCTATGACGGTTTTATGGTTTGCTGGAGCGATTCCGATTTTGTGTTTGTGAATAATATTACCGCTTTCAACAACGAAAGAGGAGTTTTCTATTGGCCCCGAGTTACTCCGACCAATTCTCTGCTTGACTATAACTGCAATTACGGCAACAGGATGGCTTGGTATAATTGCATCCCCGGCGACAGCAACATCTATGTTGACCCTTTGTTCGTTGGCGGGACAGGGGCGGAGGCCTACTTCTTACTGGAGAATTCTCCTTGCATCGACACCGGCGATCCCACCCGAATGGATCCTGACAGCACGCGTTCCGATATCGGAGCTCTCTATTATGACCAGACTCCGCAGGGCGAATTAGAGATTCAACTTTTCCCCCTAAATCCCCCTATAATAATCCCGGCGGGGGGAGGCTGGGTGAGATTTGGGGTGCAGGTAACCAGCACCAGAATCAACACTCAATTTGACTTATGGTTCATTGTGTATGTACCAAACGGACAAGTTCTCGATCCTTTTACACTTTATCAAAATCTGACTATTTTTCCCAATGACACTTTATATCGTGAATTACGTTTTTATGTTCCAAGCCGCGCGCCGGCAGGATTCTATAGAGTAGAAGGTTTGGTCGGAGATCATCCCTATGATATAGAAGACCGGGACTCGTTTATGTTCGTGAAAGCCGCGAGCGGACACCCCGATGAAGAATATCTTGGCGACTGGCAGCTTATCGGATGGGAAGAAAATGAACCGATAAAAGCCGAAAAGAATTATGAACTTACAGGATTATCACTTTCCGCCTCCCCCAACCCCTTCAACAACTCCACCCGCATCTCCTTCACCATTCCACAGGAGGGATTCGTTTCGGTGAAAGCCTTCGATTTGCAGGGCAGGGAGGCGGCGGACATTCTCGCCGGGAACCAGCCCGCCGGAATCGGAGAAGTGGAATGGAACGCGGAAAACCTGCCTTCAGGTATATATTTTGTAAGAATAGAAACCGTAAGTAAAAGCCTCATACAACGAGTCTTACTGATTAAATGAGGATTATTAATTTGAGCTTATTGAATTGTATCGAAAAAGGAGTTTTCAACCGAATAGCCAAAGCCGTATATTTATTTTTCGAGCGGTTGGGAGTGCACATCACTCCCAGCCATTATTATATGCCCATCCCCAACAGCCGCGAGTTGAGGGATGACCTTTGGGACAAACAGACCGAAATGACGGGAATCGACCTCCGGGATGAGGCGCAGATTGAGCTATTGAAAGCGTTCGCCGCTGATTATAGCGCTGAATACGGCGCTTTCCCCCGCGAAAAGACCTCCAACCCTAACCGGTACTACCTGAACTGCCCTGATTTCGGTCCTGTGGACGGAGAAATCCTTTATTGTATGATTCGCCATTTCAAGCCTAAGAAAATGATGGAGATAGGCTCCGGCTATTCAACTTTACTCTCCGCGCAAGCGGCGCGGAAGAATGCTGAAGAGGGCGCTGAATGTGAGTTCATCGCTGTCGAGCCCTACCCCAGAGAATTCCTCAAAGCCGGGATACCCGGGCTGTCCCGCTTCATCCAAGCCAGAGTGCAGGAGGTTCCCCTGAGTGAATTCGAGGACCTGCGGGAGGGCGATATTCTCTTCATCGACTCCAGCCACGTCCTGAAAATCGGGGGGGATGTGCAGTGCGAATACCTGGAAATCCTCCCCCGATTAAAACGGGGAGTCATCGTCCATATCCACGACATCTTTCTTCCCCAAGAATACCCTAAAGAATGGGTGCGGGATCGGTTCCGGTTCTGGAACGAGCAGTATCTATTGCAGGCTTTCTTAGCTTTCAACGACAGCTTCGAAGTCCTCTGGGCGGGGAATTATATGAATCTTAAACATCCGGAACCGCTTAAAAGAGCTTTCCCTACTTATGTGGAAGGGATTACCAAACCGGGGAGTTTTTGGGTGAGAAAAACCAAATAATGCTGACAAATTTTACTGAAAGCAGACATTAGTTATCCAGTCATAATGGAGGATAGCATCATGAAATCGCTTACTGTAATCGTGTTAGCGGCGCTTACCGCGTCAACAGGTTTTTGCCAGATGTGGGAAGTGGGGCGGATGGAAATCCCCGATCTGGATAACGGGAGGCATCTCCGCGCTTATGGTGATTACTGTTTCGTCTGCAAATATCCGGTGCAGATGATAGTCGCAGACGTTTTAGATCCCTCAATACCAACCATGGTTTCAAGCTTATTTTTCCCCTTTCCCTGCTATTTCACGGTTGCGGAAAACACTCTCTACTGTTCCGGCGGCGGGTCGTCATATAGCGTGCATATGGTGGACCTCCAAAACTTACCGCTCGTTACTTATTTGGGAGAAACCACAGCCCGGCAAAATGCTGTCGACCTTGAAGCTCGCGGTGATTACTTGTATGTTACCGATTATAACGGCGGTGTTGTCGTTTTCAATATTGAGGATAGGCTGAATCCAATTCAAGTCGCGAGAGTATCCATGAATGGGGGCGCATATAGTATAAAACTCAGCGAAAACTACATGTATTTGGGAATACATCATCAAGGGCTGGAGATTTGGGATATCTCCATTCCGGAAAATCCCGCTTACGTCTCCTTTCTTCCTATTCCTTCGAGTCAATATCCCTGGCTGACTAAAGACGAGGAATATGTGTATTTCGCCACCTATAGATACGGATTCGCCGTGGTCGATGTTAGTAATCCCTATATGCCTAACCTTGTTTACTTTCGCAATCCGATTTCCCTCGACCGCTATATCGAATATGCCAATGAGCGGGTATTCTTAGGAAATTGGTCTGAAGGGGCGAAAATGTTCGATGTCACCGATATCACCGAACCTGAATGGCTCAGTACATTCCCCCCGCTGTTTTCCGGCACCAAGGATGTAACCGTAGCCGGACACCACCTTTTCGTGGGCGACCTCAGCCACCTGCGCGTTATGAGATACACCGACGAGGGCGACGGATACTATGACTGGGTCAGGACCAGGTTCTACTGGCACGATGATGTAAGGGTTTTAGGCCAGTGGTGGCCCTCGGTCGCCAACGAATTCACCGACCCCATCCCCATCGGCTTCACCTTCCCCTTTTACGACAATACCTACGACACATTGTATGTCTGTTCCAATGGATTCATCGCTTTCAATAACTATTCGCCGTCATATTGGGACACTCCCATCCCCTGTGACACCCAGCCCAACAACATCATCGCTCCCTTCTGGGACCGGTTCGACCCCACCGGTAAACCCCGGCACATTTTCACTAAACTCTATCACAATCCCACCCGGTTTGTTGTTGAATTTTACGAAATGCCTCGTGTGGGAACGGCGGAATATGAGACTTTCCAGGTTATTTTGTTCCCGGACGGAACTATAAGTTTCCAGTATCCGGAGGTGATGAATCCTTTCTCTGCCACCGTAGGCATCGAAAACGAAACCGGCACCAGGGGCATTATGATAGTCCACAACTATAGCCGCAATGTCCCCGATTCGGTGGGAATCGCCTTCATCAGGCGCGATGCGAGGGGCGGCGGCTTGCCGGTAGAGAAAATAATCACCTTGCAGAAAAAAAGCGTCGGTTTTAAATTCTCCACTTCACCCAATCCCTTCAACTCGGAAACAGTCATTCGTTTCAATCTAAGTGATGCGGCTGAGGTTTCTGTTAAAGCATACAATGTTCAGGGCGGGGAGGTTGGTTCACTCTTTGAGGGGCGGTTGCATTCAGGTGTCCACACTGTGAATTGGAATCCGCAGGGATTGACCTCCGGCGTCTACTTCATCAAAGCGCAGTCCGGCGGAAATGTGAAAACCGCCAGGGTGCTTTATATGAAATGATTTTTATTACCTTATACTTGTTATTTTGATTTCAAATTCATACATTGTATAGATATATGGAAAAAAGAGTTGAAGAGCTTTAAGCTGATTGTAAGTCTAAATATTTCATTCTCTGGATGAAAGAACCGCTTCCCCATAATCGAGCCCTGGGTATGATAGAAACCCGCGGCTTTGTGGGCGCGGTGGAAGCCGCCGACGCAATGGTCAAAGCCGCCAAGGTTATCCTTCGGGGATACGAACTTTCCAGCGGAGGATTGGTGCTGGTCAAGGTTACCGGTGAAGTTGGTGCGGTTAAATCCGCCGTTTCCGCCGGAGCCGCCGCTGCGGACAAAGCCGGCGAGCTGATATCGACTCACGTCATCCCCCGCCCTCACGAGGAGTGTGAAGCGGAGGTTATCTTTAAAGAGAGAGCTGCGCGTCCCGATACTCCGAAGTTAGCGCGGTATAATTTGTCCTCATTGAAAGTCTCCGAACTCAGAGCCTTGGCGCGAAAAACCCCCGGTATCGCCCTCTCCGGCCGTGAAATCTCCCAGGCAAACCGCAAGAAACTCCTGGAAATCCTGCGTAATGCTAAGCCGGATTCAGATTGAACCGGATTTTTACTTTCCTTCTAACACTTTCCTGATTAAACTCAGCATTTCATTGATGTGATAAGGTTTTGGAATGAATCCCCTGGCTCCGATTTCCAACAAGTTCTGGATTACCCCAATCTGACTATATCCGCTGGAAATAATTATCTTCAAATTCGGATTTGTGATCAGTAATTCCTTGAGTATTTCTTTACCGGACCTTTTAGGCATCAGCAGGTCCAGAATCACCAATTCGATTTTATCCATCATTTTCTCGTAAACCTGCATAGCTTCAAATCCATCATTGGCCAGTAATACTTTATAGCCGAAGCTTTCTAAAATCGATTTCCCCATCTCTCGCACTACAGCTTCGTCGTCAACCAGGAGAATCGTTTCGCTGTCTCCCACCATATCCGACGCTTTTAGTTCAACCGGATGCGCAGGTTTTTCCTCCACCGTCGGGAAATAAAGCTTGAAAGTAGTCCCCCGGCCCATTGCGCTCTCCACATCTATCCAACCTTCGTGCCCCTTGACTATCCCGTAAACCATCGCCAGCCCCAATCCTGTGCCTTCACCGATATCTTTGGTGGTAAAAAACGGGTCGAAGATGTGGGGTAGAACATCGGAGGGTATGCCAACGCCGTTATCGCAGACTGAAAGGCAGATGTATTCGCCCGCTTCCGTTTCAGGGTGGTTGGCGCTATAGTCCTGGTCGATAGTAACATTGTCGCTTTTTACCAAAACAACTCCGCCTTCGGGCATTGCGTCACGCGCGTTCAGTATCAGGTTGATTAAGACCTGACTCAACTGACCGGCGTCCCCTTTGACCGTGCGCACGCTTGGATTCTTATCGCTCTTCATCTCCACTAAGGGACTGATAGTGCGCCTCAATAACTGGAATGCTTCATCGATACATTCGTTGATATTCAAGGGCAGGGGCTTTTCCATTCGCTGGCTGCCGAAAGCCAGAAGCTGGCTTGTCAGTTCCGATGCCCTTTCTGCGCTTATTGCGGCCCGCTCAAGCAGTTCATTGATAGTGTGCCCTTGGCCCAGTTTCTTCATAGCCAATTCCACGCTGCCCATAATCCCCGCCAGCAGGTTGTTGAAGTCATGGGCGATTCCACCAGCCAGAGCGCCGATAGCTTCCTGTTTTTGAGCCTGGCGCAATTGGTCCTCCAGTCTCTTTCTTTCGGTTAAATCTCTGATAATTCCCTGCGTTGCGGTCTTCCCTTTATAGGGGACGTAAGTCACCGACGCTTGAACTTCGATCCGTTTACCTTTTTTAGAGACTACGGTGAATTCATACTGGGAAGGGGGAGATTCTCCTTGGGTGATAATCCGTTCCCTCTCTTCGATTATTTCCATACTTTCGGGCGCGACTAAGTTTCTAAAGTCAAAATCGGGGGATTGAATCTCCTCGATTTTCAGACCGAACAACTCTGAGAATCTTTTGTTTATGACTTCGAATTTATCATCGACCAGCAGATAGACTGCATCGTCGGAGTTCTCTATCAGCGAACGGTATTTCTCTTCTGCGTCTCGAATCGCTTCTTCCGAACGTTTCCGCTCAATAGCGAGAGCTATTTGCTTCGATACAAATTTAAGGAGTTCAAGGTCTTTATTTGTATATTGATGCGGGTCGGTATAACTTTGAAGCACTACTGCGCCTACAACCTCGCCCTCCACTTCAAGCGGCACTCCCAGCCATACCTGCGGCCTGGAACTGACCAACTCGACCTCACCTGTTTCCACCATCCCGGATATTTCTTTTTCCGTCACTAGTAGTGGTTTATTATTCTTTATTAGATGATAAGTAAGCGTTTTCTTAGCTGGGAAGTGAATAATTTCGGTTTTCTCATCAACAACATAGGGCAGTTGAATAATACCGGTGTCCTTATCATAAAGAGCGATGTAAAAATTAGTGGTGTTGAGGATTATTCCCAGCTGCGAATGGATTGTTTTATAGAGTTCATTCATATTCTTTGCCGTGTTCACTGAATTCGCGATACGATATAAGACCAACTGCATTTTCTCCATACGGAGGCGTTCAGTGATATCCTGCACCATCCCCATAACGACTTTTTGCTGGTTAATGGTGAGCATTCTGGTGGATATTTCTACCGTGATTTGTGTTCCATCCTTACGGACTAATCTAAACTCATCGGGCCCTGTCGGTTTGCCGATTCTGTTCAGAGCCAGAAGCTTGATTGCCCTCGAAATTCCTGTGGCGTCAAGTAATTTTAATTTCAAGAAATTCTTCCCGATTAATTCCTCCCGTTTATAGCCAATCAACTCCTCCGCCTTCTTATTTCCGTAAAGAAAATTTCCTGAGAAGTCGTTGTAATAAATACCTATTGAAGAATCCTCGACAATGGTCTTGTATTTCCTTTCCGATTCCTGAAGCTCCTTTTCCGTCCGCTTACGGTCGGTTATGTCTTTTGTCACAAAAAGGAGCCTGTCGTCGATTACGTTGACGGTGCTTTGTAGCCATCTCCACTCTCCGGTTTTGTCTTTCATCCTGTATTCAATATTCTCGAATATCTCGCTCATGCGTCGGCTTAATAATATGTTCTTTTTCATATTAATATATCTCCCTAAGAGCGGCGCCAGCCTTTTCTTGTCTTCTGGATGAATGGCGTCAAGGGCTGATTTTCCTAACCATTCTTCAGGCTTATACCCCAGCAATCTTAGGTTAGAAGGACTTAAATATAAGTACTTCACTTTCCTGTCGAAAGTAGTGATTGCGATTAAATCACTGGTGTTTTCTGTGATTATCCGGTATCTCTCCTCGCTTGACCTTAAAGCCACCTCCATGTTTTTCCGCTCGGTTATATCCCGAGTAACGATTTCAAACCCTATTACCTTATCACCTTCCATCCGTAACGTAGAGTTTTGAGCTAACCACAGAGTCTTACCTTCTTTGTTAATGTAAGGATATTCGATATAACTAACGGGCTTTAACTTTAAAAACTGGCGCATATAATGAAATTGCAGGCGTTTCCGATATTCCGGCGAGGCGATATCCAGGTAATTGAGTTTTTTTAGCTCATCAAGAGTATAGCATGAAACTTTCAAGCCGGCGGGATTCGCGTATTTAATATTGCCGTTCTTATCGGTGATGAAAATGGCTTCTGTGGCGTTTTCCACCACCCTGCGGTAGTTCGCTTCGCTTTCGCGGAGTTTCCGTTCAACACTGTGATTTTGCAGGGCTATTTCAATCGAAGTCTCAATTTCCTTCACGGTGAACGGTTTTAGGATGTATCCGTTGGGCGGTGAAGCTTTAGCTCTCTCGATAGTGTTTTTATCAGAGTAATCGGTCAAATAAATGATAGGGACATTGAGATTTTTTTTGAGGTTTTCGGCGGCTTCCATTCCGTCAATTTCTCCTTTCATCTCAATGTCGATGAGGATTATGTCAGGGGTGTGTTCCTCGGTATGTTTTATTGCAGCTTCACCGGAACTCGCGATCCCGCTGATTTCGTATCCTATCTGCACCAGGAATTTCCTGATTTCCTTTGAGATTCCAGGCACATCTGAAACAATTAGTATACGGGGTTTTTGCATAGATAAACCTCCTCAATGTGAGATTATCCCTGGGAAAAAAATATGATGTGGATAAATAAAAAAATCCGACATTTCTGCGGGAGTTTTGTTGTCGATTTTATACTATTCTATTTGCGTTGAGTCAGAGTATTTGGTGAATTCGGGGTAAAGCGAGGAATAGGTGTCAAGGAATTAAAAAGAATTGAGACTTATATCATTGAATATAAATGAAAAGAAGGGAATATGCAATAGAAAAATTCACAGTACAGTTTTTTATTGATTATTCCAGCATTCGAACAAGTAGTAGCGCTTGATGATGCTGAGGGAGTGTGTCGGTCTATTTGCGCTATGGAATCTAGTTATAAAAGCATTGAATCGGATTATGATATGAAAACAAGCAGGGAAACAGCTCTTTCAAATTATAAGTATGATTCTTCCGACCTCCAAAGCCTTATGACATTTGAAAATGTCAATAATTCGACTTAACTTGTAAAAATACATTTAAATTTTACTTAAAATCTGTTAATCAGGAGATATAAATGAAGAACCTCCGCTGGTTAGTACTTTTAACTGTTATTCTGGCCGCCGCCGCTTTCAGTCAAAGCGTGGAGCGGGACCACGACATCGATTATGCGGACTACCTGACTCAAGCTTTCATTATGGATTGCGCCGCTTCCCCCGACGGCAGACATACCGCCTATGTCGAATACCGCTGGGACAAGCAGAAGGACGGACGCAACTACGATTTGTGGATGGCGGACACCAAAACCAAGGCTGTCCTGAGATTGACCTCCGATATGGGTAATGAATACAATCCGCAATGGAGTCCGGATGGGAAGACAATCTACTTCGTCGGTCATTTCGAACGCGAGGGCGAGAAAAATCCACCTTTCGACGGCAAATCCCAGGTGTGGAATATCCGCTCTGACGGCAGCGAACTTAAGCCGATAACCCGAGTTCCGGGTGGAATCGACGACTATCAGGTGTTAAATGACGGTTTCACCATTTTCTTTACTAAGAGCAAGGACCGCGTTATCGATGAGTGGAAGGAACTTCGCTCAGAATACAAAGATGAACTCGAGTTCGGCCGCGGTATCTATCAAGCGTCTGAGCTTTGGAAGCTTGACCTCACAACCTGGCGCGAAACCAAACTTGTCGCCTCGGAGCGCTTCATTCGATATTTCGAAGTGTCGCCGGACGGGCAAAAGGTGGCGATGATTACCGACCCGGACGAGTTACTAATCTCACACGAAGGCGGCTCCGAGGTGGAAGTGTTCGACGTTTCCACCGGGGAAGTGCAGACTTTACCGGATAAGCTGTGGCGCGAGGACGCCCCTTCCCCTTACGGCTGGTTGGGAAACCTCGCCTGGTCGAGTGACGGGAATAAGCTGGCGTTCACTGTCGACTTCGACGGGTACCCGATGGAAATCCTGGTCGCGGGATTCGGCAGGAGCGGAGATGTTAAAATCCGCAGACTGCAGAGGCCCCCGATAGCGTCGGCGGTGGGAGGGCTCAAATGGCTCCCCGGCAAGGAGACGATTTGTTTCCTCGGAGACTATAAAGCGCGCACGCTGATTTACGCCATCGACTGTAAAACCGGCGCCAGCAAAACTCTCACGCCGGGGGATGTGGTTATCGACGGTTTCGATTTTATAGGGACGAAGGGCGGACTCATCGCGATACAGAGTGAGATGACCTATTACCGCGATTTGGCGCTATACAATTCCAGGGGAAAGTTCAATCGCATCACCAATGTCAATCCCCAGTATGACGCCTGGAAACTGCCCCAAATCTCCATTGTCAAGTGGCAGGGAGCCGAAGGCGACACGGTGGAAGGCATCCTCGAACTTCCCCCCGATTACAAGGGCGGTGAAAAGCTGCCTCTGCTGGTTAATCTGCACGGCGGACCGACCGCTTCGGAAAAATACTGCTTCCTCTTCTGGATTTACGGCCGCGCCGCTTTTGCGGCTAAAGGATACGCGATGTTTTCCCCCAATTACCGCGGCTCCACTGGCTACGGCGACAAGTTTATGACCGACCTTGTCGGGCACGAAAACGACTACGATGTGAAGGATATACTCACTGGGGTGGACGCGTTAATCGAACGCGGTATCGCCGATCCGGGACGACTGGGCGTGATGGGTTGGAGCAACGGCGGGTACCTCACCAACTGCCTGCTTGCCACCAACCGTTTCAAAGTCGCCTCCAGCGGCGCGGGGATTATCGATATGGCGATGCAGTGGGGCGAGGAGGACACGCCGGGGCACGTGATTAACTTCCAGCAGGGTTTGCCCTGGGAGAATCCGGACCTGTACCGGAGCGCTTCACCCCTTTATTCTTTGAAACCGGGTATTAAGACCGCGACTTTGATTCATGTGGGCGGGGACGACCCCCGAGTGCCCCCTTCTCACAGCAAAGCGCTGTTTCGAGCGCTCCATCATTATCTCGATGTCCCCTGCGAACTGATAATTTACCCCGGCGCGCATCACGGCCTTTCCACCTACAAGCACCGCCTGGCGAAAATGAAATGGGACCACGCTTGGTTCGATAAGTATATGGGGGAGGGGGAGTAGGATTGTGATATTTATCTCAACATTCCGAAGTGACTGATATTTCTGTAGAACATATGGAACCTAAAACTTGACTTTTTGTTTAATATAGTGTATGTTCAACATTATGTTTATAATCCCATCTATATCCTTATATTAGGAAACCTTAAAATGCCTTTCCCCGATGTAAAAAGGGTTATCTATAGTCATAATCCTTTAAAATTAGTGGTATGTCAATTAAAATTTCCTCCGATATTGAAAATAGATTCTGAAATCCCTGCGGATTTTCAAGAATTGTTAAGAGTCGAGTTTCCTAATTTCGAAGAAAGTGAGGAACCGAGTAATGAGCAAATACCGTCTGAATTCGTCGAATTCGCGCCACAGATGTTCTCAAACCTTAAGAAAAATAAGAACTATGCATTTAAATCAAAAGATGATTCTTGGAGAGTCAATCTAACGAGAACTTTTGTGGCATTATCCACGATTAGCTATGAAAAATGGGAAATATTTAGAGAAAAACTTGAAAAGGTCGTCAATGCATTACAGCAGGTTTATTCGCCTTCTTATTTTACCCGAATAGGACTTAGGTATATAGATGTAATCGAACGTTCCGAACTTAGCTTAGAAAACAGTAATTGGAATGAATTACTAAATGAGTATTTACTGGGTTTTCTAAGTTCATCTGACATAGGTATGGAGATAGAAAACTTCGAATCCAGTTATAAAATGAGTCTTTCAAATAATGGTAGTACAGTTAAAATAAAGACAGGTATTGTTCCGAATCCCAAAAATGAGCAGTGCTTTGTTATCGATAGTGATTTCTATATTAGTAAAGAAATTGACAATAATATTGAACTTATTATGGAAAAGCTTGACTATTTCAACAAACAAGCATCTCGCTTAATAAGATGGTGTATTACTGAAGAACTGCACAACGCTATGGAGCCAAAAGAAATATGAGCTTAAATGTAGCACAAAAATTAGATACCGGAACAACTCCATCACAACTCTGGGAAAAAGATTTTAACTTTGAAAAACACTGTGATAGGGATGATGCAGATGCATTTCCATATCAGCATTTTAAGGGATATGAAAGCCCAATTCTTGAGGCGAATACAAGAGGAAGTTTCGCAAAATCTTCTTGGAACTCTATAATCTGCTATACCTATCCTGAAAGGATGGCGCAACTGAATGAAGTAATTGAGGAAATACGGAAATCTTATAATCAAAAACTTTCTGAGCAGGCTATAAGCTTTTTGTCAACTTTAAAGAATGATTTATTATTCATAATTAATCAAGGTATTGATGTCAGGAGTCTTGGTTATTTTCATTTATCAGAGGATGAAGAATCCGTGTCTATTGAATGGATATTCCCTGATTATAGATTTGGATTTTGTTTTGAGGATGATACTGAAAAATCAGGTTGGTATTTAGTATCCAACGAGAATTTAGGTTATATGAAAATAAATGGATATTTCAATAAAACTGATACTAACTTATTGATTAATATAATCAACTTTTTTCTACTATATGAGTACTACCAAAGATAATCTTCCGGGTAAGTTAATTCGGGGTATAAGTTCAAAGAATCATATTAAGCTTACGAGCAGTGGGAAGACCGTTTTTTTAGATGCGTTCCAATTCACGCGAGCCACAGAGAGAAACGATGGTTTTGAGGAATGTTCTATAAATTGGGAGGATGATGATAAGGCTATGGATTTTACGCTTTGCCAGAAAAACGAAATTGGTGAATTACGATTTCCCGCTGGACTAACCAAAATAAAAAGGAATGAACTAGATCTGCAATTTGGTGGATTTAAGGAGACATTTGGCTATGAAAGAAGAGCTATTGAAGGTAACATTTATCATGGAAATTTATTATTGTTGGCTAAAGAAGAGAAGCCTACTAAAAAGATGATAAGAAGCGCTTTAGCTGTTTTAGCGAAAAAAGAAATAATTGAACGCAATTAACTATGTTTATTAGAAATTGATCATACTATAGTTTTGTTATATAAACACCACCGTCGGCTCGTTTCCGAGCCGGCGTTTTTAATATTCAAAACAGCGGTATCTTATTCCCCCGCGCCTCACGCAATAATCTGCGTTTTTCGATAGCACGCGAAAAATCAAAAGAATGATATATTATCGAATCATCGCTTGACTCTTTGAACCTCTCTTTGTATTATATAAACGATAGGGTGCATTTGATACTGTGTTGAGCCTCGATAAAGCCCTGTATTTCGCAATCGCCAACAACTGAAATACAGTAATCCTAAATAACTCGAGGTGTAAAATGCGCAACATATCGTATTTGACTTTAGCCGTTCTTTTGATAACGGCGGCAGCTTGCGCCGGGGCAGACCGGGCGGATTCGTGGCTGCCCAAAGCCGCCATAGAAATCACCGCTGACGACTTGATTCAGGGCGTCCCGGTGACAGACGGGGCTCCGGGGCAATGGTTCCAGGGAGGAACCGATGTGCTGGTTGAAGAGACCTTCGGTTCCTGGGAAAGGCTTTATTCCGGCGCTAACCGCGACCGGGGTAACATTTTCCGGGTTGACAGCACTGTGAATCTATATGAGCACCGTTTGCAGCTCAGTCCCCAGGTGGCGATGCCGATGTGCTTCATCGTTTATCAGGGTCCCGCATTGGTGGGGAACTATAACCTTATCGATTCCGTCACCATCGACAACATAGGTCCCGGCACTCAGATATGGTGTTCCTCCGGAGTTCGGAATGTGCAGCTCGATTCGGGATCTTATTACTACATCGGAACCGCCTGGCTTAACACCTGCGGTTATGCCTGCGGTAACACAGTTCGACCTCCCTTCCCCGCATCTTTCGGCGCGCTCATCACCGGCAATCCGGCCACAATCGCCGGTTATCCCCCCAGCCCTACCTGTAACAACACCCGGACCGACTGGTACGCCTATCCCCAGGTCATCGTCACCGGAAATCCTACTAGTCCCCACGCGCCTCAAGCCCCGGAAAACTTCACTGTCGCTCACAATCAAGCCCAACTCCGCGCTTCGCTTTCCTGGACCAATCCCGATTCCACCTTCGGAGGCGCGCCCCTGACCGACTTGGACGGAGTAAAAATTTTCCGCGGTGAAGATTCATTGACCACAATGACCAATGTTCAAATTGGTCAGCAATCCAGCTACGATGACAATTCAGTTCCTGCAACGGGTATGTACGATTATCACATTATCGCTTTCAACGACTCCGGCGACAGCCCTGCGGCTGACGCTTCCGCCTGGATAGGTCTCGACACTCCCGGACCGCCCTCCAACATCACTACCAACCCTGATACTTTGCAATGCGTGATAGGCTGGACCGCGCCAGCCGCCGGCGCGCACGGCGGATACTGGCCTGCAGGCTCCTGGACCGGGCAGAAGGTTTACCGTGACGGCAGCGAAATCGCCGATTTACCAGGCACTAACACTAATTACACTGACAATCCAAACTACCAGGGAAATTACGTTTACGGCGTAGCATATTACAATGCTTCCGGCGTGGGAGAAATCGCTGAAGCGCCGCCTGTGTTTGTCCCAGGTCCCCCGGTATATCTGTGGGAAGCTGTCAACTATGACTGGGTGGAAATCAACACCATCGGAGCCAACTCCGGCATCACCGGCGACGACCA
Source organism: uncultured bacterium (assembly GCA_964421875.1). Lineage (GTDB taxonomy): Bacteria > Electryoneota > Tariuqbacteria > Tariuqbacterales > Tariuqbacteraceae > CAYQZD01. Next base: position 49,850 of record CAYQZD010000004.1, on the reverse strand, counting down.
GAATCTCGGGCCTTATCCGCTGGGTTTCTCCTTCCCCTTCTATCCCGGAGCCGGACCCACGGAGGATTTCACCGACATCAGAATCTGTTCCAACGGATTCCTCTCCTTTACCTCCACTTCGACCGCCTACAACAATACTATGATTCCGACACCGGGTGAACCCGAAAACCTGCTGGCTCTGCTCTGGGACGACCTCAATCCCAGCCAGGGCGGGACGATATGGGTCTATAACGACACTCAGAACGACCGCTGGATTTGCGAATTTGAAAATGTTCTATTCTACAGCGCGATTGGCGCCGCAACCTGCGAAGCAATTATATATGCGGACGGCACCATTGAGTTTATGTACAACAACGTACAGGATTACACTTCATGCACTGTAGGTGTGGAGAATCAAGACGGTTCTCAGGGTCTTGAGCTTTGCTTCAATGGTGCGGGCTTATGGATTCCCGCTAACCAGACCGGAGTGAGGATATACCATCCCGGCGGCGGTCCGCCTCTTAATGTCACTTTGACCCCGCACAATCCGCCGATTGTGATACCCTCCGGCGGCGGAAGTTTCGTTTTCGACGCCGAAATTTTCAACAACTCCAACGACCCGCAGGTCTTCGACGGCTGGACCGAAGTGATTCTGCCTAACGGTTCAACCTTCGGACCCCTGATTCTGCGCACCGGCATCCCCATCGCTCCCGGGCAGACAGTGATGCGGATTGTATCGCAAACCGTGCCCGGCAACGCTCCCCCCGGCAGCTACACTTATGTGGGTAACGCCGGAACTCATCCATCTGTCATTATCGACACCGATAATTTCACATTCGCAAAGTTGATAGGCGATGCGGCGTCTGCCCACAACCGGGGCTGGGAGGTTGAAGGCTGGTTCGGCGAGGGGTCATTCGACCCCGTTTCTTCGGGATTGCCCGCGGAATACTCTCTAACAGCGGCCTCACCCAATCCCTTCAATCCCACCACCTCAATCAGCTTCGCGCTGCCTAAGGCTGGTAAAGCGTTACTGACAGTATTCGACATCACCGGCCGCGAGGTGGCGGCGCTGGTGGACGGCGAGATACCTGCTGGGCGTCACAGTGTTGTTTTCGACGGCTCGAAACTGGCTTCCGGCGTGTACTTTTATAAGCTTGAGACGGAGGGCTTCAGCGCTGTTAAGAAGATGGCGCTGGTGAAGTAGCTGCGAGTCGCGAGATTCGAGTTGCGAGCCTCAAGTCACAGGTTTCGAATGAGAAATCCCCGCCGGAATCCGGCGGGGATTTTATTACTTAAATTCTGTACTGTACTGCAGGGGCTTGACTAATAGAGACCGTTTTTGAATAACTGAAATGCAAGAGACCGGCTACTATAAACCGGCCTCCTATTGTAGCGGGGGCAGGATTCGAACCTGCGACCTCTGGGTTATGAGCCCAACGAGCTACCAACTGCTCCACCCCGCGTCAATGGCGAACACAATATACGAAATTCTATCGATATTGTCAAGAAACCCGGAGAATTCCTTACCTCGCCTGATCAACCAGCGGACTCTATCCCGGCATCCAGCCGCGGCTACTGCCTGAAGCGCAACGTGAAAACGGTGTCGGCGCCGGGGAAAGAGGATACATCCAAGGCGCCCTCGTGCAGGCGCATTATCTGTTTGGATAAACTTAAGCCTATACCCGAACCGTCAGGTTTGGTGGTGAAAAAGGGGATAAAGATTTGCTCCAGATTGTTCGGCTGGATACCGGGACCGTTGTCCTTGACGATTATTATAGGTGAGCCAATCTCGTCGATTTCCGCCGATATTTCTATGGCTGAATCCTTGCGATGGCCGATAGCCTCTACCGAATTCTTAAGCAGGTTAATCATCACTTGTTCAATCAGAGCGGGATCCGCGGTAAGTTCCAGCGATTCAGGGTCGATTTTATAACTGAAACCGATGCCCTTGCTTTCAATGTCTTCCCGCATTAAATGGATAACCCTCCCGAATAAATCCTGCGCCGGGAATATCTCGAATTCGGGTTTGGGAATACGATAGAGTTTCCGATAGTTTTCCACGAACGCCATCAATCCTTCACTGCGTTTCTCTATCGTTTTCAAGGCGGTTATTGTATCCTTCAGCTCATCTTCCCCGGCGTTTTCATTGCCTTCAGCTTCCCGCCTCAACATTAATTCCTTAGCGGTGGAAGCCAGCGAAGATATGGGGGCGATAGAGTTCATTATCTCATGCGTCAAAGTCCTGATTAAACTGTGCCAGGCTTCCATCTCCTTCTCCTCCAACTCCCAACGGATATTCTGCAGCGAGACCAGTGTATAACCCTCCTGATGCAGAGCGAATTTAGTGGCTTGCAGCGATAACAGAAGCGACTGCCTTTCTCGCTGGATTTTAACCTGTTCGCGGCTATCGCCCTTCATTTCGAGGATTTTTTCCGATAATTCGGCGCTTAGCGCCGATAACTGGCTGATGTTTTTCAGAGAAGGGATTTTCAATAGACGCTTGGCAGCGTTATTGATGAGTTGAATCTCTCCTTTGGCGTTGAAAGCGATCAATCCCACGCCTACATGCTGAACCACAGTCTGGAGGTAATGAAAATGTTCCTCCTTTTCGCTGCGAGCCCGTTTGAATTCTGTAATCACACCGTTGAAAGCTTGATGAAGCCGCTCGAAAGCGGTTCCTTTCTGACCGGTGGTAAAACTCTGCGTAAAATCGGAGTACTTGATTGAATCCAGAAAACGCGCTAAAATAACATTGGTTTTTTCTATATACCGGAATATGGCGTAAAACTGATACAGTGCCAGTAATCCCACAATCACCGCCGTCATATAGAGCGAGGTTTGGAAAACAAGATAGAAGAAAAGGCTGACCGACGCCCCCGCCAATATCACTCGAATAGCGCAATTTAGTTTGAAATTCTTATAAACCATATTTTTCCATCCTCCGATAAAGGGAGGTTCTGGTCAATCCCAATTCCTCCGCCGCTCTGGTTATGTTCCCCCGGTGTTTGGACAACGCGCGCCTCAATACCATCTTTTCCACGCGTTCCAGGTTTAAATCAGGGAAAATCGCCCTGTCAGGCGTTTCATCTTTTAGCGATAATAGAAAATCGATAGGTTCCAAAACGCAGCTTTCAGACAGGATTACCGCCCGCTCCATTGCATGCTGAAGTTCACGAACGTTGCCCGGCCAGCTGTATCCCACTAACTTGGACATTGCCCCCGGGCTCACCACTTCGATATCCTTTTTATACTTCCGGGAATAGATTTTTACGAAGTGCTCCACCAGCAGCGGAATATCCTCTCTTCGATTGCGAAGCGGCGGCAGAGTTATCTCGACCGTGTTGATTCTGTAAAGCAAATCCTGGCGGAATTCGTTCCCGCTCACCATCCCGCTCAAATTCATATTGGTGGCGCAAATCAGCCGGATGTCGATTTCCACCGCTTTGCTGGAACCCACCCGGAACAATTTCCGCTCCTCCAGCACGCGAAGCAGTTTGGACTGCAGCGGAACCGGGATGTTGCCCACTTCGTCAAGGAACAGCGTCCCCCCCGAAGCCACCTCGAACCGCCCCGCGCGGGCGGTCTTGGCGTCGGTGAAAGCCCCTTTTTCGTGACCGAACAGCTCGCTTTCGAATAGACCCTCCGGGATAGCGCCCATATCCAAGCCGATGAAAACTTCGTCCGACCGCTTTGAACTCCGGTGCAGCGCCCTGGCCACGAGTTCCTTGCCGGTCCCGTTTTCACCTAATATCAGGACGTTGGCCTCCGTTTTTGCCACTTTGTCGATAGCGCTGAACAGCGCCCGCATTTCCGGGCTGACTCCGATAATATCGTGGAACTTCTGGTCTATATCCGCGCTGAGCTGCATCTGGCGGGACTTGAGTCTGTCTATCTCCAAGCGGGAACGTCTTAAACTTATCGCAGAGGATAAGGTTGCCAGGAGTTTCTCGTTTTGCCACGGTTTCAGCACAAAATCCGTTGCGCCCGCCTTGATTGCCCGCACCGCCATCTCCACATCCCCAAAAGCTGTTATCAGTATCACCACCGCCATAGGGTCGATTTCCAGTATTCGCTCCAGCCAGAAAAATCCCTCGCGGCCGCTGGTGACATCCTGGGTAAAATTCATATCGAGCAGGATGACATCATAATTCTCATCTCTTATCAGAGTGGGGAGGAGGTTGGGGTCCTTCTCGGTGTCAACCTGTTCGCAATGCTGCTTGAGCAGCAGTTTGCCGGCAATTAAAATGTCCTCGTTATCGTCGACCAAGAGAACCTTGCCCAGCTTTTTCGTCACTGCTTCATCCTCCGGTGTTTAATGATAAACTCAATATATAATGTTTTACCATAATTGACAAATTCAGCCGAGGCCTGCTTGTCAGTTTTGGATTACAATAACCAACTCTACAATAATTGTTCCCAGCGTCGGCGAACTGTTTTTAGTCGATAGATTCATCAACCACTCCGAATAAACGTCCGATTCCGAACATCATTGTACGGAACCGCACGCCGTAAGTATCATTCGAGTGGATTGACAGGGGAAAGGTTTTTGGTATAGATAGAATTCTGAATGAGCGATATAACGAATATGACAACAACTATCTCATTGTAATTAATTGGATTGAATGACAAGTATCTCAGATTTGAAAGATAATGTCACCGTACTATCCGCTCCGAATCGAATCTATCTATGTCAATGGCACCTTTGTTGCTTTTATTGAGGTGAAATCAGAGCTGAGATATGGAATTATCGGTAAAAAATAAACAATGCGCCTCGCGGAAATTTCCCTGGCTGGCGCTCCTTGCCGCTTTGGCGGTCATCATCACCTTCGTCCTGGTCTATTATGACTTCTGCGGGACATCCACAAGGGAGAACTTATCTTTAAACCGCACTAAATCTCCACTGGCGATATGGATAGAATAATTAAGAAGAAACGTTTCACCCCAAAGAAAATCGTGGGGATAGCGTTTTCTGCGGCGCTGATTCTCGCCGTCTTGTACACCTTTATTTTCGGCGACCACAGCAGGAAGCTGAACGTTAAAACCGAACGCATCACCATCTCTACTGTATCCGAAGACGAATTCCAGGAATTCATCCCCGTCACCGGCGCCGTGGTGCCGATAAAAACTGTGTACCTCGATGCTGTCGAAGGAGGCAGGGTGGAGAAGATTTTCCTCGAGGCCGGAAGCTACGTAAAAATGGGCGATGAAATCCTGCGGTTGGGAAACACCGACCTCCTGCTCAATATTATGTACCGCGAAGCCGAGCTTTTTCAGCAGAGTAACAATCTCCGCAACACGCGCCTGGCGATGGAGCAGAACTTCCTCAGAATGCGCGCCCAATTACTCGATTTGGACCACGGAATAAAGCGGCAAAAGCGAGTTTTCGACAATTTCGCGGAACTGAAGAAAAATAACCTCATCTCCGACCTGGACTATGAAGAAGCCCGCGACGAGTACGAACATCTGGTCAAAAGCCGCGATTTAACCTTGGAATCCCACCGGCAGGACTCCGTCTTTAGAGCCGCGCAGATTGAACAGCTCGAAGCCTCCCTCCAGCGGATGGAAACCAATCTGGCGATAGTCAAACAAAACCTGGAGAACCTGGTCATCAAAGCACCGGTCTCAGGGCACCTAACCTCCCTTAACGCCGAAATCGGCCAGTCCAAATCCCGCGGCGAAAGGCTGGGGCAGATTGACGTACTCGACGGCTTCAAAGTCCGGGTGGAAGTGGATGAACACTATATCTCCAGAATTGAAATCGGACTCAAAGGGCATTTCTCCTTCTCCGACAATCAATACCAATTGGTGATAAGGAAAATATACCCGGAAGTGATAGAAGGGCGCTTCGAAGTGGACATGGAATTTCTGGGTAAACAACCTGAAGGAATCCGGCGCGGACAAACCCTCCACATCCGCCTCGAATTGGGAGACCTTTCCCGGGCTGTTCTCCTCGACCGGGGAGGATTCTACCAGAAAACCGGCGGCAGATGGGTCTTCGTGGTCGATCCCTCCGGAGATTTCGCTTTAAAAAGGAAAATAAACCTCGGCAGGCAAAATCCCGAGGTTTACGAAGTCCTGGAGGGACTCGAATCCGGAGAAAAGGTCATCACCTCCTCCTATGACAACTTCGGCGATATGGACAAGCTGATTCTGAAATAACTGTCAAATCTATGTTATCAATAAATGACGTCAACCAAGGAGTCATATAATGCTAAAAACCAAAAACCTGAAAAAAATCTACACCACAGAGGAAGTCGAAACCACCGCTCTGGAAAATGTCAACATCGGCATCGAATCCGGAGAATTCGTCGCTGTGATGGGGCCTTCAGGATGCGGGAAATCGACCCTGCTGCACCTGCTTGGTATGCTGGACAATCCCACCGATGGGGAATACTTCTTCAAAGAAGAAGAGGTTTCACGTTATTCCGAACGCCAGCGCGCCAATCTCAGAAAACGGAACATCGGTTTCGTCTTCCAGAGCTTCAATCTCATCGATGAGCTCACCGTCTATGAAAATGTGGAACTGCCCCTCCTCTATCTGGGAATGAAAACCGCCGCACGCAAAGAGCGGGTGAACCAAATCCTGGAACAGATGGAGATTATGCACCGCAAGAATCACTTCCCCCAGCAGCTTTCGGGCGGCCAACAGCAGCGTGTGGCTGTAGCCCGGGCTGTGGTCGCTCAGCCCAAGCTGATTCTGGCGGACGAGCCCACCGGCAACCTCGATTCCACTCACGGTGACGAAGTGATGAGGCTACTAACCGAATTGAACGAAGGCGGGACAACCATAATAATGGTGACTCACTCACCAGCCTACGCTGAATACGCCCATCGCACCGTGCACCTGTTCGACGGGCATATTGTCTCCGAAAACTTCAACGGAAAATTTCACGTTTAAGCTGAGTGTTTTTTTCAGGCATACTCTTTAAATTAAATTGGTCTTGATCTTGTTTGTCAATTACTGCAAAATCGCCGTAAGGAACCTCCTGCGGCATAAAGTCTATTCCTTCATTAATATCTTCGGTCTGGCGCTGGGCATCGCTTGCGGGATTTTGATATTTCTCTGGGTGCAGGATGAAATGAGTATAGACCGCTTTCACGAAAAAAAAGACGGTCTGTACACCATTCGCACTTGGCAGCAATATGGAAGTGAAAGGCACCTTGGCAGCGGTTCGCCGCCGGCGGTAGGCCCTGCGTTGAAAGCGGAATACCCTGAAATCATTGAAGCGGCCAGGTTCCAGAACGGACAAGGTGAAGCTCTGGTCACCTGCGGCGACATCAGGTTTAGAGAAAATATTCAGATGGCTGATCCCGAGATTTTTCGTCTCTTCACCTTCCCCTTCGTTGCAGGGAATCCGGAGGAGGCTTTCTCCGGTATGTATGTAATGGTCATCTCGAAATCCGTCGCCGATAAGTATTTCGGGGAAACAGACCCTTTAGGTAGGATTGTAACCCTTAACCATCAATACGATTTTAAAATCGTAGGAGTGATGCAGGACATCCCCCAAAATTCTATCTTTGGCTTCGACATCTGGATACCCCTGGAATTTACCCGCGTTCTCTACCGGCAGAATTTCATCGATACCTGGTATAACCTCGCTTTCCGCACCTATGTCGAAATCCAGCCGGGTGCGGATTATGAATTGATAAACGAAAAAATCAAAGACAGGATTATACAGTCTCACCCAGAGACCATCCTCGAACCTGTTCTTTACCCCTTTAAAGACATTTATATGAAAATGTGGGGTAGAGCCGCCAGGATGAATTTGTTCATCATTATCGCCGTTTTCATTCTGGCTATCGCCTGTATCAATTTTATGAACCTCACCACTGCCCGCTCTTCTCAAAGAGCCAGGGAGGTGGGACTACGAAAAGTCGTGGGAGCGCAGCGCGGGCAACTAATCCGGCAGCATCTTGGTGAAGCAGTGTTATTGACGATGGCGGCTTTGATTGCAGCGATTTTTATGGTGGAACTTTTCATGCCGACCTTTCGACAGATGGTGAATAAGCCGCTTGAACTGAACTATCTGGGTAACAGCGCTTTGATTATAGGAACGTTGGCAATTGCGATCGTCACCGGCCTCCTCGCCGGCAGTTATCCGGCGTTTATCCTTGCAGCCTTCAAGCCGGTTTATGTAATGAAAGGGGCGCTGAACGCGGATTCGAGATCCACCAATCCCCGAAAAGTGTTGGTGGTGCTTCAATTCACCATCTCCATCATTCTCATAGTATCCACCGCAGTAGTTTATTTGCAGATACACTATATGAAGAACAAGAGCCTGGGTTTTGAGAAGGAACATATTATTCATATTCCGATTGAAGGCAGCCTGAAGGACAGCTATGAATCGGTCAAAAGCGAACTACTGCAGCGCCCCGGAATCTTGAATGTAACGGTATCCTCGCATTCTCCAACAGGCGTGTATTGGAACGGACAGGATTGGGAATGGGAAGGTCGAGACCCTAATGTCAATCCACTGGTAACTTACCTGAACGTTGACCACGATTTTACGGAGACCTTCCGAATTCAGATGACTCAGGGACGGTTTTTCAAACCTGAACTAACCGGAAGACGCACCGAAGCGGTCATCAACGAGAGTTTCACCGCGATAATGGGAATGGAATCACCGGTTGGAAAGACCCTGTCCAATTGGTCCACCCAATACAAAGTCATCGGAGTCGTTCAAGACTTCCATTTCAAACCGGTACACCGCCGGATAGAACCGCTTATTATCGTCGCCCACCCCGAAATATACGATTATAAATATATATTCATCCGCACCCGGCCGGATAATCTTTCTGAAACTATCGCTTATATCAAGCGAACCGTCGAAAAGTTTAATCCTGAATTCCCTTTCGAATATCATTTTCTCGACGAAGAATTCGAGCGATTGTACCGAGGAACCGAGCGGTTCAATGGCTTGATTAGCAGCTTCGCCTTGCTGGCAATACTGATATCATCCCTGGGATTATTCGGATTGGCCTCATTTTCCGCTGAAAGGCACACCAAGGAAATCGGCGTGCGAAAGGTGTTAGGTGCGACCGTCTCAAGCATCGTAGGTCTGCTTTCCAGGGAATTTCTGATTCTGGTGGGTATTTCCAATCTTATCGCCTGGCCCTTAGCCTACTTCCTGATGAGCATCTGGCTCCAAAACTTTGCCTTCAGGATCGGGCTGGGAAGCTGGCTCTGGATATTTCCCGCTGCGGCTCTGGCAGTCTGCGCGCTGGCGCTGCTGACCGTCAGTTTCCAATCCATCAAAGCCGCCACCGCCAATCCGGTGGAATCGCTGAGATATGAATGATAAATGGTTTAAGATAATAGAAAAATTCGAGAATCGATATGGATCTGGATTTCTCTTTCGATGAAAGCCTATTGGAATTGAAACGGACTTCGCGGGGGGCGTTTGAGAAGATAATATCCCGACATTCCTCCCTCAACGCCCCCGCGCGGCAAAAAGCCGCCCTCGACGAAGTCTGGAATACACTGGCGGATTTGGGCTTTCAAGGTTTTCTAATCCCGAAAAAACTCGGCGGAAACGGTAGAGGACTGCTCGCCGCGGCGGTGGTGATGGAGGAATTGGGCGCAGTAAGCCTTCATTCCTTCAGGCCTATACTCACCACGATGACAGCCGCCGGCATCGACAAATTCGGCTCCGAGGAATTAAAAAGCGACTTCCTGCCCGGCATCGCTGCGGGCGAGATTAAGACCGCTATTGCCGCCACTGAAAGCAGAGCGGGCTTTAACGTCTTTAATATTGATACTATCGCTGAGAAGAAGGACGGTGATTACCTAATCGACGGCTCGAAAACATACATCTCCGGCGTGGATATCTCCGACCATCTTATCCTGATTACTCGAACTAAATCCCTGAAGGACTGTCTTGATCAAGGATTGTCCAAAACCTACGGACTCTCGGTATTCATCATCGATAAGGATGCGGAAGGGATAGAAATTACACCGGTTCCATCGCGCGGCGAAGGGGTAATGACGCAGTATGCACTTCGGTTTAACGGTGTATACGTTCCAGATTCACGGTTGATCGGTGAAGAACACCAGGGCGCGAAAGTCCTCTTCCACGTCTTCAATCCGGAGCGAATTCTCGCCGCCGCAATGGCTGTCGGAATCAGCCGATACTGCCTGGAAAAAGCCTGCGGGCACGCGAGGGAGCGCAGAGTATTCAAGGACACCCCCATCGGGGCATACCAATCAATCCAGCATCCGCTGGCGGATTTGTTCATACTAATTGAAGCGGCGCGTCTGCTGACTCACCGAGCAGCCTGCCTCTTCGACCGGGAAGCGGAAATTGCCAGTATCGCGGAATCCGCCAATTCAGCCAAATACCTCGCTGCCGAGACTGCCATGAAAGCGGTCGATGCCGCCATCGACGCATTTGGCGGGAAGGGATTCGATGAAGATTATGGCATCATCCATCTGCTGGAAGCGGCTCGCCTGCTGAAAACTTCGCCCATCAGCAACGCCCTGATACTCAATCAGATTGCCGAGCATTCACTGAATCTGCCCCGGTCGTATTAAAAATGTTGTAACACTTTACTGATATGAAGCGTATACGTCATTCTGGCTGCGAAGCAAGCCAGAATCCCTCTTCTCCGGAAGGATTCCGGCTGCGCCGGAATGACAATTTCGCTTATCGCTACAGATACCTATTGTCTTATAAAATATCGTTTTCTTTCAGTTTGACCAAAGCAGGATTTACGAAAACTCATCGAATGACTTAGAAAGATGTTTAAAAACTACCTCATAGTCGCCTTGCGCAGCCTTACACGAGGCAGACTCCATTCGCTCATTAGCATTTTCGGTTTGTCCGTAGGACTCGCATGTTGTCTGCTGATCTTCCTCTATGTGAGGGATGAATTATCCTTCGACCGGTTTCATAAGAAAGAGGGCAGCATTTACCGGCTGATACGGGTCGAAGAGCCGCCCGGTGAAGAGCCGGTTCGCTCCCCTTCGGTCACCAAGTTAATAGCGCCGGAGCTTCTGGCGAATTTTCCCCAGGTAGTTAACGCGGTCCGCATCACCGACGGCTCGAATTATGTGGTCAGCCGCGGCGAAAATTCATTTACCGAGTCGGTGATTCATATCGACCCCGGTTTCTTTAAAATGCTCTCCTTCAGTCTCCTCCAGGGCAGCTCCGGAACTGTATTGAATGACCCAAAGTCAGCCGTCATCACCCCTGAAATCGCCCGGAAATATTTCGGGGACGAAAATCCTATTGGAAAAACTCTATCACTTATACTCGGAGCTGAGCAGGTAGATGTGAAGGTTACCGGCGTTGTTAATGAAGCCCCCGGCAATTCGAGTATCCAGTATAATATCCTTATCCCTCTGGAATTGTTGAATTATGTTTATCCTGAGCGCATGTTAGACAGTTGGAATATATCGATAATGCAGACCTTGCTGGAACTTGAGCCGGGCGTAAGCGCCGCGGAATTCGAAGGCAAACTGACTTTATTCACCCGGAGCTTATTTTCCGACGGACAGAAAGGCTCTCCCCGCCGATATTTGTTGCAGCCTTTGACCGATATACACCTTAATCCCATGTATGATGGATTGATTGCGCCTAACAGCAATCCGGTGTATTCCTACATTCTCTCAGCCATTGCTCTGGCAGTTTTGCTCATCGCCTGTATCAATTTTACTACCCTCGCGGTGGGACGCTCAGCCAGCCGCACCCGGGAAGTGGGACTGCGAAAAGCGCTGGGAGCGCAGCGCGGGCAGTTGATGAAGCAGTTCTGGGGGGAATCGCTCCTGCTCACCCTCATCGCTATGATGCTGGGAATTGTGCTGGCTGAACTGTTCCTGCCCGCTTTCAACAACCTGGCGCAGAAACGTCTGGAGCTTACTCTGTCTTCAGGCTGGAGCGTGATTCCGGCGCTGGCAGGTTTGACCATCGTTACCGCCTTCGTATCAGGCGTTTACCCGGCTGCGCTGCTTTCCAGCCTGGCGCCGGCGGCGATATTCCGGGGTAAAATAAAAATCGGCGGAGGCAGCTTGCTCATCCGGGGAATGGTAGTGTTTCAGTTTACCATCTCGGTTTTCCTCATTCTCACCACTTTTATCATATCTTCACAGATGAAATATATGCGGGGGAGCGATTTGGGTTATAACCGCGATTCGGTGGTGACTATTCCGCTGGGGACCGATGGCGAAGAGGCGGAAAGAATTGTCCGGCGCTGCCAAACAGAGTTAGGAAACCATAACGGCGTGGTTGATGTCGCGGGCTGCGCCTACGGGTTCGGCGAGTCCTGGCTGCGGATTACCATTGAAGAGGATGGTCTCAGTATGAATGTCGGAGAGAACATCAGGAATAACGCCTCCTTCGGTCAATCCGAAATTTCAAACCCTTATTTTTATATCAACTGGGTTGACCACAATTATATACCGACAATGAGGATTGAGTTGCTGAAAGGGAGAAATTTTTCCCCGGAATATCCATCGGACCGCGATGGCGCAATAATAGTCAATCAAGCTGCGGTAAAAGCTTTCGGCTGGGAAAATCCCCTCGGTCAAAAACTGCCTCGAGGATTCAAAGACGCTGTTGTGGTTGGAGTGGTGAAAGATTTCCATTATTATCCACTTCACCGGAAAATAGAGCCATTGGTATTTCATATAACCAGAAATGGCTATCTCAGCAGTTACAACCATATGGCGGCGCGGATTGATGGAAACGATATTCCGGGAACACTCAAAGCTCTGGAAACCGCATGGAAGAAAATTGCCCCCGGTATGCCTTTCAGTTACGAGTTCATCGATGACCGTGTGGCTGAACAATATGCCGCCGAACTGCGATGGCGCAGTATTGTCCGGTATTCAACTGTGTTTTCCCTCCTGATAGCCTGCCTGGGATTGTTTGGCTTGACCTCATTAGCGGCTTCCAAACGCACCAGAGAGATTGGTATCCGTAAAGTTTTAGGAGCGGCAACGTCAAATATCCTGCGCTTGATGTCTCGACAGTTCATTGTTATGGTAATCATCGCAAACATTGTAGCTGCTCCCTTAGCTTGGATAGTGATGAATCGATGGTTGAGGAATTTCGCCTATCGAACCGAAATAGAGGCCTGGATTTTCTTGATGGCGGTGACCATATCGGTGGCGGTCGCTTTAATCGCGGTAAGCTACCATTCCCTGAAAGCCGCCGCCGCCAATCCGGTGGAATCGTTAAGGTATGAGTAAGTGAGACACTATATCGGAGGCATAAGCCCTGTGAGGTAAAAAAATATGCGTGAAGTCGTCATCCAAATACCGACCTATGACGCCGAACAGAACATCGAAATCGATGTTACCATCAACGGAAAAAACCGCAAATTGAAATATCGCATTGAAATTGTTGAGTGGGAAGAACTTGATCCCTCTACCTCTGATAAAATCAAGACCATCAAACGCGTCCTGAACGAGCGCGACAGGGATTGGCGTCTGGTGCAAATCGGCGCTCCCATCGGCGACAGCGTCCCCATAATGTTCCGAAAACGCGATGCGTGATATGTGAGAATAGCTTCGGCAAACAGAGTTATACCGATAACAAAAATGATTGTCCGATCGTATGTCACTCCCGCGAAAGCGAGAGTCCAGGAAAATCTCTTTCAATAATGAAACTGGATTCCGGCATTCGCTCGGAATGACAAGCAAGTTTTTTTGCTGATGCCCTGGCTTTGAGCTGTATTGGATACTTGAATCAAAATTGGAGAAGAGCCTTATTTAATACACCTGCGGACTCTCCAAACTGAAAACCACCGTCAATATTCTGGAATAAGATAATGCTGAAAAACTACCTGATTTCCGCCCTTAGAAATTTAAAAAAGCACGGAATATATACTGTCATAAACATCTTCGGTCTCGCCATAGGTCTCTCGCTCTGCTTGATAGTGGTGGGTAACATTGTATATGAACTCAGTTTCGAGGATATTCATAAGAATAAGAAATCGATATACCGGGTGAACGGAAGTTACCGGCTGAAACCCGATGAGAAACTGGATATTATACGTCGGTTTGGCGGGAGCGATGAATATGAAATCACCCATATCCATTCCGCTAAAACTATGGGGACAATGGGAAAAGCCATAGCTGACGGAATACCCGAAGTCGAGAGCGCCGCCGTTTTTAGGATTAAAAGAATAGACAACCTGAAAATCGATAACGAACGTTTTCTTATCAAGGACAAATACGCAGGGCAAGCCTATGCTCACCACAATATAATGATTTTTGCCGATCCCCATTACTTTCAAGTATTCTCCTTCACCCTGATTCAAGGCTCCCCTTCGGCGATGGACGAACCGTTCACAGTATTTATCAGCGAAAAAGCGCGCGGCGAGTATTTCCCAGGGCAGAACCCTATAGGCAAGGTCGTCCGCATCAACGACCGCTTCGAATGCCGTATCGCAGGAATTTTGCGGGATATACCCCAGAACACCCAGCTAAAAACCGATTTCATCGTGTCCTATTCCACGCTGGATAGAATCGGCGAGGATATCCAAGCCTGGAACTTCTACGGCAGCGATTACGTTTATCTTCTGCTGCGAAAGGACGCTCTCCCCGGCGCAGTGGAGGAAAAACTTCCGGGATTCGCTTCAAACTTATTAGAATCCTCTACCGCAGCGAACTACACCCTATCGCTGCAACCGCTGAAAAAAGTCTATTTCAGTTCCCTTTTATCCAACAGACAGAACGAACTGGATCCGATGGGCGAGGTGTCGGTTATCATTGCGATGGGGATTGTGGCGCTTTTTGTGTTAGTACAGGCCGTCGCTAACTTTATCAACCTCGCTACCGCCAGAACCGCTGAACGCACCAGGGAGGTTGGAATCCGAAAAGTATTCGGAGCCTATCGAAAACAACTTATCGCTCAGTTTCTGGGCGAGTCCATAATCATTACTTTTATTTCCCTTATAGTCAGCATTGGGCTTTATGAACTTTTTAAGATAAGCGTTCAGGATTCGCTTCCCCGTCAAATGTTTGTCGATTTCTACAGCAGTCCCTGGATGATGGCGGCGGTCGCGGCGCTGCTGGTATTGGTGGGCGTCGCCGCAGGTTTCTATCCTGCGCTCTACCTGTCACGTTTCAGTCCGCTGACGATCCTTCAAACCAAAACCAGCGTTAAATCGACAAAGTCGCTATTGCGTAAGTGTCTGGTAGTATTTCAATTCGGAATCACCGCCGTGTTCATTCTATGCGCTATCGTTATCTATCGACAGACCCATTTTCTATTGGGAATAAACCTTGGTTTCGATAAGGAGAACATCGTAGTGTTCGATTTCGACGGGGAAAATACAGTTGAAAACTGCCAACTGGTTAAAAATGAGATTCTAAGGAAGACCGATGCGGTTTCAGCTACTGTATCAAACTCCCCTCCGGGAAGAAGAGGTTACAGCTTCTATGGATTTTACACCGGCGAAGAGAGGTTGGATGAGAACCGGATTACGGTAAAGCTCTTCGATACGGATTATGATTTCCTGAATGTGTTCAATTTGAAGATTGCTCAGGGCAGAGAATTCGACCAAAACTCCCCCGCCGATATAAACCATGCTCTGCTGATTACAGAGACTGGCGCCAAGGCTTTAGACGCGGATAATCCGGTGGGATACCGGCTGTACGGCAAAGATAAATTTTATGAAATCGTCGGAGTGGTGGAAGATTTCCAGGGAACCACTCTCGATTATTACTACAAACCAATTTCCCTTATCAGACTGAGACCTGATGCGGCAAAAATCCTGTCAGTCAAACTGCCGCAGGGAGATATCAAAAAATCGTTGAACGAAATCGGCCGGGTTTGGGAAACGACACTGCCAGGCGAACCTTTTATCTATTCCTTCCTGGATGAAGAGATAGACCGTAATTACAGCGAACTTAGGGGGCAGATGAAAATGTTTTTCGCGCTGTCGCTTTTGACCATAGCTATCGCCTGCCTCGGTATATTCGGTTTAGTGTCTTATACTGCCGCTCGAAGGACGAGGGAAATCGGTATCAGAAAAATCTTGGGCGCGTCTGTGCAAGGCATTGTTGCCGCGCTTTCGAAGGAATTCATCATTTTAATAGCCATCGCTAATGTCTTGGCTTTTCCCATCGCCTATCTGATGATGAAAGACTTCCTCCAATACTACCCCTTCAGGATAAGTGTCGGAGTGGGAACCTTCGCTTTTGCGGCGCTCATGACTATAGCGCTGGCGCTGACAGCCGCCGGCTATAATTCCGTTAAAGCCGCCGCCGCCAATCCGGTGGAATCGCTGAGATATGAATAAATTTGTAGTTATTTTATGTTAAAAAACTATTTAACCTCGGCAATAAGAAGCCTGCTCCGGCACAAGCTGTACTCGGTCATTAACATCTTAGGACTGGCTATCGGGATGGCGTGCTGTATCCTGATTATGCTCTGGGTAATGGACGAACTCAGCTTCGATAAGCGCCACACTAACGCAGATAATATCCACCGCCTCTGCGTCGACGCGAATTTCGGCTCGCCCTTCATCGCCGCCATCTCTATGGTGCCGGCGGCGCCGCGGCTCATCGAAGAGTACCCCGAAGTGGTGAACGCCGCCCGAATCAGCCCTTTGGGCAGCGCCGCCGTGAAGTACAAAGACAAGCTGTTCCGAGAAGAATACATAGGTTACGCAGACAACTCCGTCTTCCAGGTATTCACCTTCCCCTTCCTCGCCGGAGACCCCAATTCCGCGCTGAATACTCCCTATACCGTGGTAATCACCAGGGAAATGGCGGAAAAATACTTCGGCGATGAAGACCCGCTGGGAAAAACGCTGAAGTTCGACGGTGAAACCGATTTCACCGTGACCGGCGTGGTGGAGAACATCCCCCGCAATTCACATTTCACCTTCAATATGCTCCGCTCCATTGAAACGCAGTATGCGGTCAAACGCGCCGAAATGGAGATGTGGTTCAATATTCAATACTTCACCTATCTCCTCCTTGCCGATAACACCGACTATCGTGAATTCGAGCAGAAACTGCCCGGCTTCGTGGATAAACATATGGGAGAACCCTTAAAATCATCCGGCGCTACCCTGAAATGTTTCCTCCAGCCCCTGACCAGCATTCACTTGCATTCCAACCTCGCCGCCGAAATCGGCGTCAACGGTTCAATTACTTACGTTTATATTTTTACCGCCATAGCGACGCTGATTCTCATCATAGCTTGTATGAATTATATCAATATCACCACCGCCCGAGCGGGAGTGCGTTCCCGAGAAGTGGCGGTGAGGAAAACCTTCGGAGCCGGTAGAAGCAATTTAATCGCGCAGCTAATAGTGGAAACTATACTCTTCAGCCTCTTCGCTGTCCTGCTGGCAGTTCTCCTGATTGAGATAGCTCTCCCCTTCTTCAATTCCTTAGCCGACAGACGGCTGACGTTCGATGCGCTGGGACAGCTCTATCTGCTGGCGGCGCTGCTTTGCCTGCCGTTGCTAGTGGGATTCATCGCAGGTAGCTATCCGGCGCTGATTCTATCAGCCTTCCAACCGGTGAAAATTATACAGGGAGGGACCGCATCTGGCTCTCCTAAAACGAAGCTCCATATCGCCCTGGTCGTACTCCAATTCACCATTTCCATCGCCCTTATCATTGGCGCATCGACCGTCTATAGTCAATTGATGTATGTGAAAAACAAAGAAATGGGATTTAGCAGCGAACAAGTGCTGGTGATTCCCCGTATCGGTAAGGAAATCAAACGGTCGATGGATTCCTTCAGAAACGAGTTGAAGAGCGTGCCTGGCGTTCTTAATGCGGCCGCCGCCTCCTTCGTGCCTGGTGGAGGCTGCAGGCTGGCGATTACCTTCCCGGAAGGTTTCGCCGAAGATAAGCCCCAGACGATGAATATACTGGATATCGACCCGTATTATCTCCGAACGATTCGGATGGAGCTGGTTCTCGGCAGGAATTTCTCGAATGAGATGCCTACCGATGTCACGGAATCTATCCTAATCAACCAGACCGCCGCAATGAAATTCGGCTGGGATGAGCCCTTGGGAAAAAAGATTTTATGCTCGGTGATTACAGACACCGGCTTTACAACGCTCAACCGCTCGGTTGTCGGCGTGGTGAAAGACTTCCATCAGCAGTCGCTCCACAGCGAAATCCCCTCGATGATTATCGGAATGAACGCCTCGGAGTTCAGATCGGTTTTAGTCAGGATAACGCCTGAAAATGTCGCCGGAACCATAAAAGGACTGGAGGAAAAGTGGAGAGAGAGGAATCCGGAACGCCCCTTCCATTATTTCTTTATCGATGAAATTTTCGACCGCAGGTACCGCGCCGACCGCAGGCTGGGGAATATCATTCTCTATTTCAGCCTGCTCGCCGTTTTCCTCAGTTGTATGGGATTGTTTGGGATGTCCACCTATTCCGCAGAACGCCGCACCAAGGAAATCGGTATCCGCAAAGTCCTGGGGGCGACAGTGGCTGGTATAGTAAGGCTGATGTCCGGGGAGTTTTTACTGCTGGTAGGACTGGCGAATCTAATAGCCTGGCCACTATCTTACTTCGCGATGAATCGCTGGCTCGAAAGCTTCGCCTATCGCATCAGGTTCGTCGATTGGATGTGGTCCTTTCCCGCAGCGGGTTTGGCGGCGATTGTGATTGCGCTGCTGACCGTCAGTCTGCAGTCTTTCAGAGCCGCAGCCGCGAATCCTGCTGACTCACTGCGGTATGAATAAATAATCTAACAGAATATCTGATAGCTATAAACACTGCTCACCTATGCAGGAGAAAATACTATGAGAAAATTAATCTTCCCGATGGTTGTATTGTTCATTATCTCCGGTACTGTTTATGCGGATGAAAACCTGAACATTGCTAAGGAGAAAGCGGACATCGAAAAAACCACACTGGACTATATCGAAGGGTGGTACGAAGGGGATTCCGACAGAGTGAAAAGAAGCCTTCACCCTGACCTGGCGGAAAGGGCGGTGGACCGGGATTTTAAAACCGGCAGAACCGTCCTCAGGCATCTTTCCGCCTCCAATCTGGTGGAATACACTGAAGCGGGATACGGCAAACTACAGAATGGGGAAAAGCGGAAGAACAAGGTCATTATCCTGGACGTCAACCGCAACACCGCCAGTGTTAAAGCCGTTACCCGGGAGTGCGTGGATTACCTGCATTTAGCCAAATGCGACGGCAGATGGTTAATAGTAAATGTCCTCTGGGAATACAATATGCATGAATGTAAATAGGGTAGGGGATTGCTCTTCTCGTTCCCATGCTCCAGCGTGGGAATGTATAAGGCGGGTCATTCACCGAACCGCCCTGCCCGCTTGCATCTTGCAGCTAGCAGCTAAGAGCTTGCAGCTACTTCACCAGCAGCAATTTCCTTGCCTGTGAAAAATCCCCCGCCTCCAGCCGCGCGAAATAAACGCCACTGGCCATGCCGGAGGCATCGAAAAGCATCGAATGATGCCCCGCCGGATACCAGCCTTCCGCCAGCGCCGCGACTTCCCGCCCCGACACATCATACACCGCCAAACGGATTAACCCTTCGCGCTTGAGGCTGAATGAGACCAGCGAACGCTGGTTGAAAGGATTAGGCGAAGCGCTGAATGTGTCGCAGAGTCCCCGCACTCTGCGACCATTGTCCTTAAGTATGCTGAATTGTGATTCACCCTCGTCGAACCAGCCGTAAACATCCCAATCCTGATTATGCCCGGGCGAATTCTCACCGGGAAGTTTGACGAGATGGAAGGAATCCGAAGAAATAACTGAATCCGGATTAATTCTGACTTTACCGACATAGCGGTAATTTCCCGGCGGCGCATATCCGGGGACATTCTGGACTATCCTGGCGCGCATGATTGTCTGTCGGCCTTGAATTGAGAGATTTTCGCGCATAAGGAGCGGCCCGTAAGTATTTCCATCGGGAAGAACAACTTCGGTCCAGGCGTCGAAGGTGATTGGATTATAGGTGTAATTAATAATCTCCGCCTCAAAATTGAAACTGCCTCCGCCGGAGAGGATTTGAACGGGATTTGTTCGTGAAGACAGCGTCAATTTTAAAGACGCCAGCCTGATTAAATAGACATCATACCCACCTGCGCCATAAGAACTGGTTAATCCGGCGATTGCAAATCCGCCGTCGCTGGTCTTCTCAAGGCCTTGACCACTATCGTGACCAATTCCGCCGATTGTTTTAGTCCAGGAAGTATTGCCGTAATTATCGGTTTTAATCAAATAGACATCAGACTCACCTCCGCCGTAAGAAGTGGTGTACCCTACGATTAGGAATCCCCCGTCATCGGTCTGCTGAACGCTCCTGCCATTTTCAAGTTCATTCCCACCGAAGACTCGACTCCATTGTTCATTCCCCTGCGCATCAGTCCTTACTAAGTAAAGGTTATAATCAGGTGAAGTGCCTATTCTGGTTCCTCCCGTAATAATATATCCGCTATCGCTGGTCTGCTGAACCCACCAACCTTCATCTACCGATAAGGCTTCACCGTAGGTTCGACTCCATTGTTCATTCCCCTGCGCGTCGGTCTTGATTAAATAGACTCCATTACCAGCGCCAAAGGAAACTGTCTTGCCAGCGATTATAAATCCGCCGTCAAAGGTCAACTGAATATTGTAGGCTTTGTCGTTATGGCTGCCTCCGAAGGTTCGATACCATAATTGATTCCCTTGCGCGTCGGTCTTTATTAAATAAACATCAGTCCCACCGGCTGCGCTTAAAGAATAGGTATATCCTGCGATTGCAAATCCGCCGTCGCTGGTCTGCTGAACGCTGTAACCGCCATCTTCATCGCTTCCGCCAAAGGTTTTAGTCCAAGTCGTATCACCGAAACTGTTGGTTTTGATTAAATAGACATCAATATATCCAGCGCCAAAAGAATGGGTATATCCCGCTATGACATACCCGCCGTCCGATGTTTGTTGAACGCTTCTGCCACAATCTACATTTCCTCCACCTATTACTTGATACCATAGCTCATTCCCCTGCCTGTCGGTTTTAATTAAATAGACATCAAAATAACGCCCATAGTATTCGGTTCTGCCTGTGATTATAAACCCGCCGTCGCTGGTCTGTTGTACAGCATAGGCTCTCTCATCATAGTTCCAGCCATATGTTCAGGTCCACAGGGTATCCGGCGCTTGCGCCAAAGCGGCTGCGGCGTATGCCGAGAACAGAAAAATATACAGAAACAGCCCTTTCATTTCCCGGTCCTCCTAATTGAGTTTGAAAGTGCGGCTAATGATGCTTTATTGCGGACAAATGAACAGAAAACTGATTACTTGCGGAAGATCATTTCGAATTGATCGTAGTCGAACCTCTTGTCTATTATATCCATAATTTCCCTAAAAGTCAAGGGAATAAGAACAAAAGGCGAGCCAGTTAAGTCCGCCTTCGCATCTCTTCGTATCTTTCGTGATTCGAGTCTCTTCTCGTGATTCAAACACATTTTCCATTGAACAAATCAACCACCTCGAGGATTATATATATAGTTACAATTACCGAATAATATCGAGGAATCCCAAAATGAGACTTATAACCCCAAAAACCGCGGCAATCGCTTTCCTAACGGCGGCATTCTTCATCATAAGCTGCCGGCAAAGCGCAGACCAGGTGGTCAGACCCGAAAAAATCGTGAGCAAACGCCAAATCGTTTATGAACGGGAAACCTATGAAAAATTAGCCGGCCTTTGGAAAGACTACTATCATGCTTACCCCTCCGAAGACGCCTACGCCAACTGGATGTACGCCGCCCGCTACGCTGGGGACAAGCAGTATGAGCCAATGCTGGCGAAGGGGCTGAAAAAATACCCGGCGAATCCCACCATCCTCTACCTGGCGGGACTGCTGAAACACGGGATGGACAACAACCTGGAGGGTATCCGGCTGCTGGAGCGAGCCGCTGAACTCGACCCGGAATATATGGACCCCTGGTTCGCTTTAGTGGGCAACTATATGAACCAGAAGGAATTCGAAAAGATGGACCTCGCTTTAAAACGGCTGCTTGACAACGGCGCGGTCAACGACGCGGTGATGGATTATTCCTACAATATGTTTGCATTGATGGAAAAAAACGCTATACTTATCACCAACGGGGATATGGACACCTATCCCGGCTGGATGCTGACCCGGATATTGAACATCAGACCGGAAATCCGAATCGTCAACCGTTCCCTGCTCAACACCGACTGGTATCCCGCTTTGATGATTGAACAAGGGGTTCCCGCCTTCATCACCGAAAGCAAGCTCGCCGAACTGCGCGAAACGGTAAAAAAGGAGTATAAGGAGGGGAAAAAACTTATACCCGCTGCCGGACTGTACGGCGACACCTTGATTGTGAGGCTGATTGAAGCCGCCGCCCGCGAGAGCCGTCCGGTTTACCTCGCCTCCACAATGTACTCTACCAGGGTGGTCGATGAATACCGGGAAAAAGGAGTCAACCTGGGGCTGGTAACCCTGGCGGCGCCGCCCGGTAAGCCGCGTCAGGATTATTACCGTGAAGCCGTACGCGTACTGCTTCAGGACTTCCGCACCGCCGGAATGGATGGATGGAACCTGCGTCACGCCAAGGAGGGTTCGGTCGGCAGGAACCTGGCGGTGAACTACGCCGCCACCATAGCGGCTTTACTGGAATCGCAGGAGCCTGCGAGCAAAAACGTTTTGAAGCTGTTTCACTGGTACCAAGAACACCTCGAAGCGCTCTTGAAACAGAACATAAAAGACTATATGGGACAATTCTGGAGCGGTTACGCCGCCTTCCCCGAAATAAAAGAATGGTGTCGAAACCGGAGCTATCTGGAATGATATCCGACTGGGAGTGTCTGAATACAGCCAAAGCGGGGAGTGAAGCCGCCTGGCAGACGCTGGTGGAGAAATTCGCCGAGTCCCTCTCGAAGTCGATGGCGCTCATCACCGGGTCGGCGGATTCCGCTCGCGATATCACCCAGGAAGCCTTCATCCGTCTCTTCAAGGGCGAAATCAAGCACCGGCGGGGTGAACTGAAATCGTACCTTTTCACCATCGCTTACCGACTGGCGCTGAAGGAAAGGAAGCGGCAAATGCGAAATCCCGGCCTCGAGGGGGAGGACTACAGCGACAATGCCCCCTCGCCCTTGGAGGATATTCTGTTACAGGAAAGGGATAGTCTGATTGTGAAAGCGGTTAACACGCTCACGAATGAACACCGGGATATCCTCGTCCTCCGCTTCTACGGAGGGCGCGATTACCGCGAAATCGCCCAAATCACCGGCGTCCCCCTGGGAACTGTCAAATCGCGCTTATTTTACGCGGTCAAAGCCTGCCGCGAGGAACTTAAGAGAAACGGAGTGTTGAAATGAAGCACCTTGACGATAGCGCCCTGATTCGATCAGCGTTGAAATTATGTGAAGTTGAAGAAGGGATGGAAATCGACAGGCATCTAACCGAATGCGCTCAGTGCCGGGAAAAACTGGCGCGGATTGAATCCGACCTTGAAACCATCGGCGGCGCGGAAATGAAGAGTATCGCTCCTCCCATACCCCTGCCGGGATCGAAAACAAGCCCCAGGCTGATTATATTGAAAGTTGCCGCGGTCTTCGTCGCAGGATTCCTCGCCGGATTCGCGGCTTCGAACATAACGCAGAAAAGCCCCCCCTCCGTTATACCGCAGAATTTCACTCCGGCGCTCCCTAAAATCTCCCTCGCCGAATCCTCATTCTGTGGGCCTGTCGATTTGGGTATGGTGAAGGTGGATTGATTACCAATCACAATAGGGGAAGAAGAAAAATCCACTCCGAAGTCTGTTTAAAATAAAAAATCCTCCATAATCAATGGGGGATTTTCTAAACCTTATTCTAATAATAGATTTGTATAATCATTCCCTACCTACAAAATTGTCTTCAAGAAATGAATCGTCCCATTTAGGCATTTCATTACTATCCGCAAATATCAATTTATTTATTTCAAGGCGTAACTTAAAACTGCGCATTATGCCGCGCATCCTTTGGACAAGTCTTCTAGATGGTGTTCGTTCAGAACCATCATCATGTTCCTTAGAAATTTTCCCCGAATCCATTAGACATTTTAAAACCCACTGCGATAGAAAAGATGTGCATAATGAACCTTTACGATACCATTCAACCATTTTACTTAAGGGGACAAAAGTGCATATTGAGAAATAGTTAGCTTCATCTTCTAAGACCTTATATGGTATGTAATCCCAATTCTCCCCATTCTTTTTAATTTCAGGTATTAATGCCCTGGATTTAATATCGCTAAACTCTACCACATCAAATAGATCTAGTCTGGGGTGCAGCCAAAGATGTCCGATTTCATGACCTAATAAAAACCAGATTACTGCTGGTCCATGATTTATATTAATCACAATGTTGGCTTGGCCATCCACATGTGTGATTGAACTGTATATATCATCAGGCAAATTACTGGAATATTCAATCGTTCCAGATAATCTATCTGCTAGTTCCCCTAACTCCTCTTCAGATATTTGATTTTCGTGAAACTTAGGAAATGGAAACATATCGACACGATGAATTAAAGATTCTGATATTATTAAATCATATGTTCCAGATAAAAATTGATAACGGGGATTACTTAAATCAGACATAGTATGTACTCTTGCTTTTTTTAATAAACCTAGTTTTTACTCTTCAGGTTTTTTATAAAGATCTTTATGAATTCCTCTTGCACTAACCCTAAATTATCTTTTGAAATACTTTTTACTATTCCGTCTTCTGGAGAATCACTCTTGTCAATTTTTGGCGCAAAATAGGTAAGTGCATACTTGTCTGGTGTGAGTTTTGAGGCTTTTTTTCGTAGTATTCCTACAAGGAACCTTTTCCTAGCTGCAAAAGACTTTTTGAAAGCTAAGTCTATAAGAATACTGAAAACAACAATTATTATGCCAAGCAAGGCAAAAAATAACAGGGGAGTCAACATTTCAACCTCCGGGTATTGAAAACTTTAATAAATTATCAGCTATATAATAAGATACGCTAAGTGAAGCGACCCCAATTGTGTTTACTACATGAAAGATTGAGAATGGAATGAAGCTGATTTTATTAGATTTAGATATTGGCTTATAGGTTTTCTTACTTTCCGCAACATCCTTATTACTAATAAATTGCTTTTTTGATACTATTTTTTCTTTTGTACCATGTGCATCGATGTTACCTAAACGAACAACAATATAACCAAGGATTAAGCCAAGAAGTATGATGATTGTTATTATCAGAGTTCTTGTATTATTATTATCGATCGATATTGTGAAGAAGTTTAATCCCAACTCATTAGTTCCAACGACTAGTTTTAACAGGTAAATCATTGAAGCTATTATCAGATAATGGCCTGTTATATGTTCATCTCGTCTAAATCCTTCACGCTTCCTCATTCTTTGCCAAAGACCTGGTGGAATTGGCCTACTCTCTATGATCAATTTTTTTAGTCTATTCAGATCCTTCATATAAGTACAAAAATGGCACAGAGCTTTACCAAATAAACCAATTCCGGCCAATGCTAGAATTTGGATTAATGCTTCAATTATTTTTCCAGAATCAGCCATGGCGGTATACCTCCCAATTTATTTTACTTAGACAATTCGGAAATGGTTGCAACTATATGCATGGGATGTTCCAATATTTTTCGTTTTGACACAAGATTATAAATTATTTCATCAAGGAAAAAGGTAATCTTCGTAATTTAGCTAAACACATGGAATTGATGAAATTATTAACAGATTTGGCCCGGGTACATTTTTCTGTTTATACAACTAACATACTCTAACATGTAGCTATGTTATTGAATTTTAAGTACTAGTATTCAACAGATAAAGTATGAAAAAATATATGTAAAATAAATATAAAATGCAAATCATATCAGTTCATTTTAAAAATACATCATCTACCTGTTTATCTTTGAGTTATTTGAACTACCCATTTTCCGGATGAACCAACCATATTCTATCACGCGCTTTCTTCCGCCGCCGATCGCGCCTGCTCCTCAGCCTCCTTGATTATCGGATTTAAAAACTTCAGGAACACGAACAGCAGCGCCGCCGCAAACAACGAAGTCCCCACCAATATCGTAAAGAAAGTGCTGTGTATCAGCGTGTCCCAGAAACTGCCCAGGAAACCTGAAAGATAATTACCAATCGCGGTCGCCGCGAACCAGCCCCCCATCATCATCCCCCGTATCTTCCAAGGCGCCAGCTTCGACACCAGCGAAAGCCCCATCGGCGATAAGCACAACTCACCCAACGTAATAACTGCGTAAGCGCTGATGAGCCAGGACACGCTCACCCGCCCGATATTCCCTCCTGACAAAGCCGCGAAGGCCATAATGGCGAAACTCCCGGCGGTGAGTATCATCCCCACTCCCAGCTTCGAAGCGGTTGAAGGTTCCAGTTTCCGCCGCCGCAGGATGTTCCAAAAGCCCACCACCAGCGGGGTGAACAGTAGGATGAACAGCGGATTCACCGACTGGAAAAGTTCGGGGCTGAGCGTGGTGCGCGTGTTGTCCCGCGCCCAGAAATTCAAGGTCAGACCGTTCTGGTGGAATCCCATCCAGAAGAAAATCACCACCCCGAATATCACCAACAGCGCCATCACCCGCTTCCGAGCCTGTATCGGCGTGAGTTCTACTTCTTTGCCGGTGCCAGCCTGGTCGATGTTCCCCCCGCTGACATTCTCACCAGCGCGCACATGCTTCTGGAATAGCGTGAATGTTACCAGTGAAATTATCATCCCTATCCCCGCCGCGCCGAACGCGTAGTGCCAGCCGTGTATGGGGTGCAGACTTCGCAGCGAAGCCGCCACAAGGGGTGAAAAGAACGCCCCTAAGTTGATACCCATATAGAAGATATTGTAAGCATCGTCCTTCTTCTCCGGCAAATCCCGGTAGAGATTCCCCAGCATCGTGGAAATGTTGGGCTTGAAACACCCGTTCCCGATAATCAGGCACCCCAGCGCTGCGAAGAAGAACATAAGCGGACTGAAACCGAAATGGAACGGTTTCCCCTTAATCTCCCCCGGATAAGCCGCCATCAATAGCTCGCGATTCAGCTTTGCCAGTTCCATACCCTCCGGCGGCGCTTCAAGCTGCGCCCGGATTTCCGGGCTTAAAGCCACTCCCTCAAAGCGTTCCTCGTCGTAAACCAATTCCGTTTGAATAATGCGGTTCATTTCATTTAAAAAAGCGGGATACAATGCGTCGAAAATCGGTTGTTGATAGTCCAGGGTCATAGCGGCGGTGGCGGCGTCTCCCGCAAAGTCGGAATAATCCTCCAACAATACCCGAGTGTCGCCGCTGATGTTGGATCTGATATATTCCGCCATCGGCGTGTCAGACCGCTCTAATTTGACAAAAAACGCTTCCGGATGCTTCAAATCACCCATATGGAACAGCGGCGTCCCCGAAGCGGGGAACAATATCAGCCCCAGCAGGAAATGCCCCGCCATCATAAACAGCCCGCCTACGATGATGGTCTTGCGGATGCCTAACAGCCGGTCTGCAATCATCCCCCCTATCAGCGGCGTGAAATAAACCAGCCCCACATAGAGCCCGTAAACCTGGCCCGTCCTGAAGGTGTCGAAACCTAATCCCCCCCGCACGAAGGTCTCGCTCATATAGAGCGCCAGGATGGAGAGCATACAGTAAAAACTGAACCGCTCCCACATCTCGGTCAAAAACAGCACCGGCAGACCCGGCGGGTGTTTCTTCTTAATCTTGATGGGAGTTTGCGTTTCCAGTTTGATTCTCCTTGGTTATGTTTATTCTATAATTATATCTGTAAATGTAAGACTTTTGGTGTTATGAAGTCGTAAATACAGTGTCATTCGGGAGAAGAGGGATTCTGGCTTGCTTCGCAGCCAGAATGACGAATACACTTCATATCAGTAAATGTTACCCAATTAAGCGGATTTTTCAGCCTCCTAATCTGCTTAATCCGCTTAATTCCCTGTGAATCTCAATTGTTCCCACCACCATCCCCATCCATTCCCCAATCACAAATCACAAATCACAAATCGCAAGTCTATCTAATCTAAACAATCGACCCCAAAATATCAAATCCCCCTTTCCCAAATCGCAAATCGCAAATCGCAAATCACAAATCGAAAGTCGCAGCCTACCCTCCCGCGCCGTCAGCTATCCAATCCCGCACCACAGCGATTAGCGCAGCCGAAAGCGCCTGCGCCCCTAACGGCATCTGCGATACCTCGGCTGAAGTCCCCTCCAGCGTCCGCACCAGTAGCGACCCGTCAGGATTCCCCGGAACCACCGCTGCTCCATGATTACCCCCGGCCAGAACTCCGGCGTGAGTTTCCAGGTTCAATCCCCCGCCCAAATTAGACGGATTATGGCAGTTTACGCAGTGCTGTTGGAATATGGGCTGGACCTCCGCCCAGTCCGTGGTATCTCCCGACGCATTGGGGGAGACGACGACATCTTCCCCCATATCTTCGCAGGAGAGGATGATAAACGCCGCTAACGCCGCCACCGCCAAGAAGAACGCCATCCGCCTCATCCTACTCACCCCCCTTCGCCCACAACTCAATCGTCACCCGCTGGACTTCGTTCAGTTTCATCACCAAAAACTTCGGACGCGGAACCTCATAGTCGGACAATTTCACCTGGAATTCTCCCTTGATATGAAGAGCGTTACCCGCCGTTTCCAACGGAGTGTCCCTCCCATCTGTCAGGAATTTTACCCTCAGTGGAACCGAAATCTCCCGCGTGACGCCGTGCAGTGTAAAATCGCCAATGCCGTTGAACTCGACCGCTTCCCCTTCTTTAAGGTTCCCCGCGCCTTCAATCCGCTTTAAACTGAATTCCGCGAAGGGATAATCCGCCGTATGCAGATGGTTGTCGCGCATATGCTTATTTCGCAGATTGATACCGGTATCCAGCGCCTGCATATCCACCTTGATTACCGCTGACGCTCCCGCCAGGCTGTCCAGATTCACCTGAATGCTGCCGAAAATTTGGTTTGTCACACCTTCGAATGATTCCAGCGGCGCTTTGGAGTGAAATGTTACGTTCTGGTAGTCGCCCGGCTCCACCGTGAAGACGATTTCACCCCCGAAAGCCGCCGCTGTCAAGAGGGCGGCGGTCAGCAGAATTGGAAAACTATTTAACATTTTGTCCCCCATTAATAAAATAGATGAATTTGCGCGTCGAATTCGACCGTATCTTTAGTGTCTCCGTCTATATCGCTGGTCTGCCGCAGTCTTAGGTTCGCTTGAAGTTCTAAAAATCCCAGCGGAAACCACTGCGCTCCCAGGGTGAAACGCTGCGCCGACCCCGTTTCATAGTCGATATTGTAATCGTGAAAATCGTGCCCCGCCTTGGCGTAGAATCCTCTGAATACCTGATAGAAGAGCGCCTGGGAGCTGACTAATCCCTTTGGATTACCCGGTAGCCCTAAATCATACAAGCTGGAGGGGTGGTTTTCAGTAATATCCACCTCGCCGATGTAGGTGAATCCATGGTAGCTGAATCCGTAGAAAGCGCCGTACCACAGCGTTTCCCAGCCCTCGTCTGCATAGTCGTCGCCATACAGCGAACCTCCCGCCAACAGATTCAAATCCCCCGCTCGAAACCGCCGCGCTCCGCGGAAAGTCAAAGCATAACGCCGGTTATCGTTGAATCCGCTCGAAGTCCCGTTCAACAATCCGGCGGTGAAATCCCAGCCCTCCGGCTGAAAGCCAACCTCAATCCCGGTGTCGGTGTAAAACGCCCCTCCGAACAATCCGTCCCGAATAAAGGTAGTATGGTCGTCCGGCCTGATCCCGTAGGTCGGAAGGAAACGCCCCGCCTTGAGATAGCCGTCCCAGGGCAGGATGTTCGCTATCGCCGCCGCCTGATAATCCAGGTTCCAGTCTTTGCTGAAATAGAACTTGAATTTGGGATGAAGCTGAGCCGTCAAATGCAAAGCCCCCTGCATAATCCGCGTTCCGCTGGAAGGGGCATTCTCGAAATTAGTGTAGAGAATCCGCAGGTCCGCTCCCAGCGTCAGCCAGTCGTTCAATTGCGGATCGAAATCCTGCTCTAAGTTCAACTCCTGATCGGTCCAGGTGGCGAGTTCATTCCGCGCCGCGAATTGACTGCCATACAATGTCCGCGGTCCTCCGCCCGATGGATCGTGATGGCATAATGCGCAATGCTGTCCATAGTCCACCGCTATATTCGGCATTGCCCAAGCCGCCCCTCCCCCGAACAACGCCATTGCGGCTGCAGCCGATAGAGCAGGGAGGAGCTTCAACCTCCTCCGGATAGTGAATATTCCCCGCATATTTCCCCCGAATTGTTTGTGGTGATTGTATTTATAGGATGCTAATACCAGTGTCGTTTACCATCGATTCTTTCCCGTCCAAGGAGGACAAGCCGCCTGCCGCTAAGCGTCAATCGCCAATCAGACTATCCCATTCGACCTGGTATTCATACCCTTCGGACAGCGTTTTTCCCGAACGCAGATAAGCGCCGATGTATTGACCGCAATTGCTGCCGATTTTATTCTCCTCCAGTTCCCCGATACTTAAAATAACCTCGTATCCCAAATCGCGAAGCCTTCCGATAAAATCGTAATCGGCGTTATGGGGGGATATGCGGGAATCGATGCGGTTCGAATAGGCGCGAACCGTGGGATTGACCGGGGTGAATTTCACCAAAAACTTATCGACTGAAAACATTTCCCTTAGCAAATCGCAGTCCAGCGGCGCGCCCTCCGCCAGTGCGAAATTCAACGTGATTTTCCGCCCTCCAGCATCGAAAAAATCCCCGCCGTATTCCGCTATTTTCGCCAAATCCCATTTCTTCACCGGAATTAATTCATCCCGAGCCCGCGCGTCGGTGCTGTGGACCGAGAATTGAAGCTGAAAGTTTAACGGATACATTTCCTTTTTTATCTCCAACAAGCCTTGAAAAAAACCGTCCGTTCCCAAAGGCGCGACAGTCGATAAAGTCGGTAGTAATCCCGGCGCATCGTAACGGCGCGGCAGCCGCTCCAGGACTTCAAGCGCGTTAGGATTCAAAGCCGGTTCCCCCATCCGCGCGAATTGAATCTTAAATTTTTTAACGGGTATCTTCCTCTGAGGGAACCGCCGCTTCACCATATAGTCGATTTGCGCGAAAATCTCCTCGGCGGTGAGCTTTCCCCGGTAAAACTCCCCCGCATCGCAAAACTTGCATCCCACCGGACAGCCGTAAAGACTCGAAACCAGCAGTACCCACTTATCCTCCAGTGGAATGGGCGGTTGAACCGATTCCGCAAATTCCAACAATCTCCCCGTTTCGTTTTCAGCGATGTAAACCGTTGCGATTTCTTCGTTACCGACGCTGCCTAATATCTTCATTGGTGGAGTTTGGTCCGTAAAATATTGTTAATTCTCATCGCCGCCATCACTCCGTCACCCACGCAGATTGCGGTTTGGCGGTATAACGCGTTCCTGACGTCGCCGGCGAAATGTAGCAGCCCCTTCGCAGATAATGCTTCGATTTTGTCCTTAAATCCGCTTCCAATGAAGTCCAGATTTGGTTCTCTGCCAACTGCGGTGATAATATAGTCAGCTTCCAATGACCTAACAGCGTTATGGGATTTTTCCCGGCATACTATGACGAGTCTGTTTGCTTTACAGTGAATATCCGACAGCTGGATGAGTGTAAGATACTCGATATCCGCAGATTCCGACGCCCGTTCCCACAAAACCGCATTGCATTTGACCGTGCCGCTGCGATTGAGGATAAAGACCTTGTTCCGCCGGGCTAAATTGAGGGCGTAATCGAAAGCCGCGTCCCCCCCGCCTACAATGATAAAAGTCTTACCATTCTCTTCGATAAGCGGATATATTTCGGAATAGACTTTTCGGAGTATTTCCGCCGAATCGTAAGGCAGGTCGAAAGGCTTAGCTTTGGTGCCGGAAGCGATTACCAGCGTTTTCGATTCGTAAACTCCCGAATTCGTTTCTATCCTAAATTTATCTTTTACATAGTCCACCGAAGTCACTTTTTCGCGAACCGCTTCGATGTCCGCCTGTAACAAGTGTATTCTGAATAAATCAACTAATTCTACTCCCGGAATGCCTTCGGCAAATCCCGGATAGTTCTCCACCAGGTTGGCGTTGAGCAGCAAACCGCCGATTTCTCCGTATTCTAAGAGTAACGGGTTTATGTAGTATCTTCTCAGTTGTATGGCTGCTGCGATTCCCGCAGGCCCGCCGCCGATGATTGCAGCTTCGTACATCGGTCAAACCCTAACCATCGAATCGTTTAATCAAAGTGTCGATGAGTGTCGGGACTGCGAACCCGTGCGAAGCGTTGAGAAAGGTCGCTTTGTGATAACCAATATCGTAAGTGGCGGTTCCATCGACCGGGAATATTACATTGAATCCCCGCATAAACGCCGAACGGGCGGTGGTTTCGCAGCAAAGGTGAGTCAACACGCCGGTAATGACAACTTGTTTGGTCTTTCTGTCCGTCAGGATTTCTTTCAGCCTGGTACCGTAGAATGAGTCATATTGAGTCTTATCTACCACTAAAGCATTGTCGAAATCGAAGTCAGCGATTATTTCGCTTAGAATATCGTCTCTGCGTATCAAATCGCTCCACCAGCTCCCCATCGTCCTCGCGTCCTCGCCGGTGTTGGAATGTCTGGTCAGGATTACCGGCAGACCGCGCGCGGTGAATAACTCCGCCAGACGCTTGATACGAGGCACAATCGGTAGTGCGCTGGGGACGAAGGCGTGCGATTGTTCATCAAGGAAATAGCTCTGCATATCGATGATGAGCAGGGCGCATTCGTCGAGTTTTAAGCCGGATTCATGATATCTTCTTAATCCTGCAGTTTCATTCAGAATAGCTCGAGCCGACGAATCAATTGTAGTCGATGTGTAATAAGCGGTTTTCATAACCTCATCGGACATTCTACAAAAATTACGAACATTATGGGACAGCGATTCTGTGGCAACGAAAAGTTTGTTTCTACCGCACAAGTCGACATAACCACCAAACACTAATCACCAACCACCAACCACCAACCACTAAAATCACCCACTGGTATGCCGCCCCTTTTCCAGCCACTTTCTCATTAAAATCAGGCATATCGGGCTTATCAACGCAATGCAGGCGTATATCCCCCACATCGTCCCGCTGTCGTGAGGACCGTTCTCCGGAACGAACTTCTCCAGCATCGATCCCGAATAAAAGCCCGTGGTGAACTTCGCCATAAACCACGGTATCCCCGCCAGCCCCATATAAGCCCCCACCCTCCCCGTGGGCGCCATATCCGCCACATACTCCAGGAAACGCGATGACCAAACCGCTTCCCCCAGCGAGTAGATGATAACATAAGTGAGCAGCGTCCAAAGCCTCGGTCCCGGCGTTAAAATGAACGGTATGGTCGCCGTGATTAAGGTCCCGATAATCATCATATTGATTATCTTCACCTTGCGCGTAGCAGCCGCGATGGTCGGGACGAATATCACGATTATCAACGGATTGAGACCGTGTATCCATTCGAATTTCGCCCCCACCTCCGCCGGAAACTCCCGGAAAATATAGTCCGGCATCGTCAGGAAATCGTGCGCGAAAATAGTTCTGACCGGCAGAAGAATGAAGATGAAAAACATGAAATGCGGGTCCAAAAACGGCAGCTCCATTATCCGCTGCTTCAACGTAAACTGAGGTTTATCCACCTGCGGCTCCTCAACCACCTGCCGGTCGGTAGCCTCCACCCGCCGTGTGAACAGTGAAAGATGCAGGAACAGCATCAGCCCAGTCACCGATACCATCGTCCAATACACCCCGTCAATCCCCCAGCCCAGCCCGATGATTTCAGTAAATCCCAGGTTGAGAAAGGTGCCTCCGGTGCGGATGAAAGGCGAGACAAAGGTTTCCGCCACAATCCCTAAGTTCATAATAGAGTAGAGCAGACCATATCCGATGGTGGCGGTGCGCGAATCGGTGTACTCCTTGACTCCGGCGTATAGAGCCGGCTGCAGCACTCCCGTCCCCAAAGCCGCCAGCAATAATCCCAGCCAAGCCGAATACTTGGCGAATCCCCCCTCCAATCCCATCGGCGCCCCCGCCAGCAGTATCCGCCCCAGCAGTATCACGAACAGCG
Organism: uncultured bacterium; assembly: GCA_964421875.1. Classification (GTDB taxonomy): domain Bacteria; phylum Electryoneota; class Tariuqbacteria; order Tariuqbacterales; family Tariuqbacteraceae; genus CAYQZD01. The sequence goes on along the minus strand of CAYQZD010000004.1, from coordinate 15,803 downwards.
ACCAGCCCAAAGCCCGCCGCACTCCCAGCTTGTCCGATACAAATCCCCCGCCGAACATAAACAACGTCACCATCCCCGTATACATCGACACGCTGAGGCCCGTAGTAGTGTCCGGCAAATCCAGTCGTGTTCCCAAGAAACGGGTCAGCAGTGTCAGTATCCCGAAATACGCTATCCCGTCCCCGAAGTTTATCATATTTACCAGCCAGAATCCCTTGGAAGCCCTGAATAAAATACTCAGCGATTCTTTAAGGCTGAGGTCTTTCTTGTCCCCTTCGTTGTCTGTCAATGTCTGCCTTTTCTGCTATATATACTTGTTACTTTCACACTTGTTACTTGACACTTCCTAAAAAAGGCGTCCCGCTAAAACTTCAGTTCCGCAGAGACGCCCTTTAACTCTCTCTATTTTCCTGCAATCACAGCAAACTAATGGTAAATTACTGTATTACAATTAATTGCCTGTTCGGCGCTATTCCTCTTCCGGAACCTCTGCTGTCTCTTCCTCGGCTTCTGCTTCTTCTGTCTCCGCAGGTTCGCTCCTCACCTCGTCCAGTTTTTTCTGAACTTCAGGCCCCGCTTCTTCATAGCGGCCGCCCAGGTGTTTAGCCAGGAACTGTTCCGCCGACGCATAGTAAGCCAGGCGGTTGTCGGGTTTAGCGAAACCGTGCCCTTCATCCGGGAACAACAGGTATTCGTAATCGAGCCCTTTGTCCGCCATTGCCTTCACAATCTGTTCCGATTCCGCCTGATTTACCCGAGGGTCGTTAGCGCCCTGCGCAATCAGCATCGGTATTTTGATATTGTCCGCCTTGGACAGCGGCGAACGTTCCCACAGCATTTCCTCTTCTGTCTCCAAATCCCCTACACGCTTCTTAAAAACGCTCATCAGCGGCATCCAGTAAGGCGGAATGGTCTGAATGAAGGTGATGAGGTTGCAGGGTCCCACTATGTCCACCGCGCAGCAGTATAAGTCCGGCGTAAAGGTCGCTCCCACAAGCGCGGCGTAGCCTCCGTAGGAGCCGCCGTATATCGCCACCTGCTCCGCATCGGCGATACCTTGAGCTACTGCCCATTCCACCGCGTCGGTGAGGTCGTTCTGCATTTTACCGCCCCATTCCTTGTTGCCCGCGTTCAAAAATTCCTTACCGTAGCCGGTGGATCCTCGGAAATTAACCTGTAGGCAGCAATAGCCCCGGTTCGCCAGCCACTGCGCTTCGGGATAGTAGCCCCAGGTGTCCCGGTACCAAGGTCCTCCATGAACATTCAGCACCAGCGGGAGGTTCTTGCGGCCCTTGCCCGGAGGATAAGTGATGTAACCGTGAATGGTGAAGCCGTCGCGGGATTCGAAAGAAATCGGCTCCATCGGCGCTAATAGATAATTGTTCAATTCCGAACGGTGGTGGAACAGGAATTTCCCCGCTTTGCTCTCGCGGTCGTAAGCGTAATAGGCGATAGGCCCATTGTCGGCGCGGAAATAGACCAGCCAGGTCTTGTCAGCGTTGTCCCGGCTGCTAACGCCGTAATCACCCCGGTCCAGCTTGGAAATGACTTCGAAATCCGCCTTGATAGCGCTGTCCAGAACGGTCCACACCTCACGCTCCTTGGTGAAAGCCACCGCCTGCACCTCGTAGGTGTCGGGATGTATCATCGCGTCGCTGACGTCGTAAGTGGGGTCCTCGGCGATGATTCTAATGGCGCCAGTCTTGATTTCATACTTGATAAGCCTCCCCGCATTCACCTCGCGCGAGTCGATGAGTATCATCGATTTGCCGTCTAAAGTGAAACACACCGGCCCGCTGGTGAGGCTGTTGTCCTGATCCCAGACGATTTTCTTCTCCCAGGTCGATTCCTCGTTATCCCGAACCATCAGCTCCATTCCCCCTTCAGCGTTGGCGGCTAAAGCTCCCCGAACCTTGAACTCGGCGTCCGTCACCCAGCCCACGTAATTGCCCGGATTCCGAGCCGTCATCTTCAATTCCCCGCTGGTCAAATCCAAATGATAAACATCGTGAAACTGGATATTCTCCTTGTTCATCGATATCAAGAGTTCGTTGGGGAAATGCTTGTTGCGGTCCACTATCCGAACCTGAACCTCATCGAACGGGGTGTAATCCTTAACCGAATCGGTCTCCAGGTGAATCCCGTAAAGCCGCCAATTCTCGTTGCCGCCCACATCCTGCAGGTAGAGGATGCGCAGATTGTCCTCCGCCCAAAAATAGCGCCGGACGCCGCGGTTGTCGTCCTTGGTGACCGCCCGGTCGTCCTCCTCGCCGATGGTCCTGACCCAGACATTCAGCACCCCTTCGTAGGGCGCGACGTAAGCCAGCATCGTCCCGTCCGGGGAAAGCCGGGGCGATACCTTCTCCGGATTGCCGAAAATCACATCGCGGGGGATTAGCGCCACTTCCTTTTTCCCGCAGGAAGTCACCAGTACTGCGACGCTGCAAAGAGCGATAACAATAAGTAAACGTAAATAAGTATTAAACTTCATATCAAATCTCCTCCCCCCAATTTGTTTAATATTATGGAGTTAACGTATATAATTTCAAGATGTGGTATAACTTAATCTATACAATGCGCAAGCGTCATTCTGGCCGCGAAGCGAGCCAGAATCCTTCTTTCCCGGAGGGATTCCGGCTGCGCCGGAATGACGATATAGGTAATTGCTTGTAAAGGCTATAGTGATATTCCCTATTTTAGAAAAAATAGAGGCGTGTTTTAGATTATTCCCTAGTATCGCTCAACATTTTCAGATAATATATGTATTTTCGCTTAATAATCAAGTTATATTCACGCAGATTGCTGAAGTACAAACAAAAAAGGCGGGATTGATTCCCGCCTTTACATTTATCACTCATCTATAATTATTAGCAATCAACTTCTGAACAATGACCACCATCCACTATCCACCAACCACCAATCACCATTCACCAACCACCAACCACCAACCACCAACCACCAACCACCAACCACTAACCACCATCATCACGCATCCATATCCGACCACTTCCGCGCCATCCGGCTGAATATCACCAATGCAATGATGGCTATCATGCCGATGGCGGCGAAGGGAATCCAAACGTGAAACTGCGGATTATATGTGTCCCACAGCAGACGCGTAACTTCTACAGCGCTTAAATCCGGATTCGCGGTCTCCAGTCTTAACACCTCCAGCAGCTTATGGAAAGCTCCCGGCTCTGTTATTTGTCCCATTTCATCGAACACACCGGACCGCGTTACTCCCAATGTGCTTTCCAGCGAAGATATTTTTCCGTCCCAGCCTTTGGACAAACCGAACTGCGTCTTCTCAGCCATGTATTTCATCGCCAGAGTCGCCTTCTCGCCGTAGCGTCCATACAGCAAACCCGCCAGCATGGCGCCGAATCCGCCTCCGATGCCCACAGGGATGTTCACATAGCCTAAAAATAATCCTTTCTTCCCCGGAGGGGCTATCAATCCCAGGTATTCGTTCTTTTTAGGACCGGTCATCATCTCGCCGGTGGAGAAGAAGACTATCCCCAAAAGGAAAATCGAGCCCACACTGGTGAAACCGCTGACTATAGTCCCGGCTGTCGCCAGCGCCATCCCGAATATCATACACTCCAATACCCGCATCCGCCTGACCATCCAGGATATCGGCACCATGAAGCAGATTATCCAGAGCGCATTGAGATTGAGCATTATATGCTGAGGAACCATCACCCCGCGGTCGGTCTCCATTTTCCAGGGCAGATGAGTCGCCAGCGCCGAACTGTCTATCCAATCCTCTATGAAATTGGGATGCAAATCCCAAACCTGATACATCATAAGCCAGAAGCAGGACATAATCAGCAGCCACGCGATCAAGCGCGGTTCCACGATATTCTTGATGGTGAGGACAAATACCTGCAGTGGATTTTCCTTCTTCGACGCTCCCGATGGGACGTCCTTATAGGTCAGCATCATCAGATAATTGAATGAGGTTATCACCGCCGATGCTGTAAACAGCGAACGCCAGGAAGACTGCGAACGGACCGCGCCAAAAATCTTGAAAAAGAATCCGTCAGGATTGTGAGTATAAGCGTTTACCAATATCACATCAGCTAAAAACGGTCCGATGGCCGCGCCAATGTTCACCACCCAGTAAAATATTCCCCATCCGACCGAGGAATTGGCCTTTGTCAGGTTCTGAGCCAGCGATCCCTGAAGGCTCGGTTTGAATAATGCCGTACCGCAGGCCAGCACCAGCACTCCCGCGAAAAAACCGGGAAAAGTCCGCAGGTTCGCCATCATTATGTAGCCGATGATGTTCATCGTCACCGACACGAACAGAGTTTTTTTGTAGCCGTACCTGTCAGCATACCCCCCGGTGAACATCGGTAAAACCGATTGACACAGAAACCAGAACAGGTAGATTATCCCTTTATCGGCCGCTGTGAAATGCAGTCCTCCGGGATTGTCCGCCTGCATGATGTAAACCGGAACCACGCTGCGCATCCCGAAATACGCCAGCCGTTCCCACATTTCGATGCCGTTGAGGCACCAGAAAGTCCGCCCAAAAACGCGTTTCCCCTTAGGCTCTTTCGCTGCTGTTTGAGTGTTTTCGTCGCTCACAATGCTTCCTGTGTCTATGAATATCTCAAAGTGTTCTGTTTATAGTTAAGATGGTGAAAAATATAACAAATTATATCCTTATCTTCAAGTTTTACCGCGAAAGAATGAAACAGCTTCCCGCTGTATCGTTGAGTATCGCAGGTAGATAATTAATTTACATTCTTGATTATTTTGATAATTGTGATAATTTAAAATACGTGCGCGCAAACAACTAATTTGCTGCATTAGGTTTGTTGCGCATCTGTAGGTTGGCTTTTTCAAACCCGGCATTATAATAAATCTATAAAATTAAGGAGGACTATTATATGAATAGACTTATTCCCATATTTGTTGCCTCACTTTTAATTTATAGTTGCGACGAGCGGGAGGTCGTATCCCGCGAAATCATCGTATCGCCCAATGCGCCCGCCGCCATCGGTCCCTATTCCCAGGCTGTCAGGGTGGGGAACACCCTCTACCTCGCCGGACAAATAGGCCTCGACCCCGCCACCGGCAAACTGGCCGAAGGCTTCGCCGCTCAAGCCCGCCAGGCGCTGAAAAACCAGCAAGCAGTCCTCGAAACCGCCGGCTTCAGCCTGAATGACGTGGTCCAGTGCCAGGTTTTTGTGAACGATATGGAGCGCTATCCCGAATTCAACACCATCTACACCGAATTTTTCAAAGGGGATTATCCTGCTCGCGCCGTGCTTGAAGTGTCCCGTATCCCCGCCGACGCTCTGGTGGAAATTATGATGGTGGCGGTGAAGCGGTGAACTGGTGAATAGTGCTTGGTGCTTGGTGCTTGGTGCTTGGTGCTTGGTGCTTGGTGCTTGGTGCTTGGTGGCTTGTAGGGCGGAATCTCATTCCGCCGAAAAGAGGGTGGTCTTCGAGCGGGGGACTCGTCGAACTGCCGACTTGTTGACTTGATGACTTTATCGAATTTAAATCGGAGAAACCGAATATAATGCGAAATACACTGATGATTATTATCATTATACTGCTGCTATCATCCATCGCAACAGCGGAAAATCCCGCGCCCACTCCCCGCGCGGAATACCTCGAATTCGCCCGCGCCGCCGCCGGCTGGGTCTGGACACATTACGATTCCCTGGAAGAGGCATGGCGCGAAAAATTCAATCCCTACACCATCTGGGGATACCGCCCACCATCCCGATTTCTGGAAATGGCTGCCATCTACGCTGAACTGTATAAACTGGAATCGAATCAGGAATACGCCCGCCGCGCGGAAAAGGTTCTGCTCACCTACGGCGGTTACCGCCGGGAATTCCCCCCGGACGCCGCCGCCCTCCGCCCTGATTATACGCAAGGCGTTCCCGCCCTGCCCGATTTCTTTACCGCGATGCGCTATATCCGCGCTTACTGCGTCTTGAAGGAATCCGGGCTCTTGAGCAAATCCCAGCGGAAAAAGATAGAAGAGACCATCGCCCACAGCATCGATTATACCCTGCAGTCCCAGGAATGGGGGGCAATGAACCGCGCCGCCTTGCGCGCCGAAGTCCTCGCCTGGGCGGTGAAAGCCCTCCCTGACCATCCCCGCGCTCCTAACTGGCGCGCTTATGAACGCGCCCTGGCTTTCGACAACTGGGGCAATTGGGAAATCGAGGACGCCTCCCTCTACAACGCTATCTGGCTTTACAGCCTGCTGGGGTACGCCGAGGTCAAAGAGCGGATGAGGGAATTATTCAGAACTCCGGAAATGTATTACTACGCGCAATACTACCTTTATCTGATGTGCCCCGACGGGATGATACCGGATTTCGGCGACTCGGTCTGGCGCGCCAACTGGGACCGCTTTCTCGCCTTCTTTGAAGCCGCTGCGGCGCATTACCGCGACGCCCGTTTAAAATGGGCGGCGGCGGTCATTGCCGATAAATTCATCGACTTCAGCCAGGTCCGGCGCACCGGGTTAGCTTATATCCTGTTCGACTGTTACAACTGGGCGGCGGACGATATTATCCCCCAGGCGCCGGAGGAATTGAGCATGGAGGTGATGGAGGATGTGCAGGGTAAGAAAATCGTTTTCCGCAATGGCTGGGATAGTGAAGCGACCTATATGCTGCTCAACTACCGGGACGAGGGGGACGGAGGTCTGCTCTTCCGCGATTACCTCCGGGACGGCATTCCGGTGGAAGAGGAGAAGATGACACACGGCCATTCCGATGAAAATTCCATCGCCCTGCTGATGCACAAAGGCTCTGTCCTGCTCCACGATGGGGGTTACCGCGACTATATGCCATCGGGGCCTTACGGGGCTTACCGCGCCGATTATTTCCACAACCGGCTCTGTGTGCGCCCTGAAAAAATCTGGTTTGGTCAGAAAGAAGGGGAATACCGTTTAGACACCAAGGAACATTCCGCGGTTCCGGGTCAGCCGGTATTGGAATTTATGCGCAACGCCGGCTCTTACCGGCAGGTCCGCACCCAAAAAGTGGATTTCCTCACCTTTGAGGAATTCGATTACTCCCGCACCCGCCTCCTCGACGACAAAATGGGCTATCAATGGGACCGGGTGATTGTTTATATTAAGAATCCCGAAATGTTCGTCGTCTTCGACATTCTGAAAGCTGTCCGGGAAGGTTATCTTACCGCCGCCAACCTCTGGCACACCCGGAAAATTACCGCGCAAGGAGACCATTGGTACGACACCCAATACGATTCTTTGAGGAACATCGGACTTGACACTGATAACAGTTTACTGATATACTTCCCGCAGACTCATTACCGCTTCGAGTCGGTCGAACCAGAGCGCCGTTACTATCAGGATGAATACGCTATCTGCCAGTATACCGCCCAGCATTTCGAACTCGGCCAGCATATAGGTTTCATTACGGTTTTAATCCCCCATCCGGCGGATGAAAATCCTTCGCGCTGGCTCGACCGCATTAGCGTGTTAGAAACTCAGCCCCTTGACGCGGGATTGGCTTTAACAATTGAATGTTCCGGTAAGATCATCAAAGTGGGCCTCAAAAGCGACCTCAGGATGGACATAGTACGCGATTACCGCCGCCCCAAATACACCTACGAATCCGGCCGCATCGTTTACGGCGGTTTGGAAACCAACGCCGACTTTTACTTCACCGTCAGGACGGGGAAGCGGCTGAAATTCACCGTGGTCAACGTTTCAAAAGCGGTTTATAACGGTCAGGTCATCTTCGAGCAAGCCCCCTCGCTGTTCGGACTCGCCTTCGACGGCAGTTCCGACCAGTATGGCGTGGGCAAAGCCCGGTATTGGCGGGATGAACTTGAATTGAAGTGAAGGGCGGGAGACAGGCAGTCGGTAGTTGGTAGTCGGCGGTCGGTAGATAGTAGGGCGGAATCTTATTCCGCCGGGTGTTTGCTTGTACACCTGTATAAAATGTTTTGACTTGCCGTGACACTTTACCGATATGAAGTAAACGCGTCATTCTGGCCGCGCAGCGAGCCAGAATCCTTCTTTTCCGGAGGGATTCCGGCTACGCCGGAATGACAATTCTGCTTATAACTTCATAAAGCTAAATTCATACGGTCTGAAGACTTGAAGACTGGCAGTTCACACCCGCCTTCAGCGCGCAAGACCTGCCGGAACATTTAAATGGCGGATCTGAATGACCCGCCCTGCATTTAATGCTAACTTGCTAACTTGCCAACCTGCAAACTTATATACAGGACAACTATGCCATCGTCATATCCCCTTGATATATTTGCCTTCGCTTCCCCGCGATACTGGGGCGAGGAAAGCAAATTGAATCGTTTGCTGGAGGTTATTAAGCGCTCATTTTCTGCAATAATCGAGGGGGAAGATGGAGAGAACCTCCGTTTCCATCTAATTCATTCCGACGATGAGATGGAAGCTGCCTGTTCCCAGTCCGGCGCTAAACACGCTGTTTTCCTGCCGCTCAGCGGGGGAGTGCAGAATTGGATGATTCGGCTGTCGGAAAATTTCAAATCGATAGCTTTGCTCAACGCTTACCTCCCGGAAATCGGCTTGCCCGAAGAAACCGCCGGAGCGCTGCTCTCAGCCAACGCCCACCCCGCTTCGACGGATTTCTACGCGCATCTCAGGATGAGACATCGGAAGGTGTTCTGGATAGGAAGCGAGGTTGAATGGCGCTGTTATAGTAAAGCATTTCGATCTGTTCAGCGCCTGAATCACAGCAGAATTCTGCAGATAGGTCCCACGGAACCCTGGGTGGTCAATAGCTGCCGGGAGCCGGAGCGTTTCAAAGAAGCCTTAGGCGTGGAAATCCTTCCCCTCGCTTTGGAAGAGCTTTACGATATAGTCGCCGAGGCTCCCCAATCCGAAACCGCGCGATGCGCCCGCTCCTGGATTGAGGGCGGCTCCGGAAATAAAAGTATCGACACGCAAACCGTAACCAAAGCCTGCGCAGTCTTATACGGGCTGGAGAAACTGCTGGAGGAGTATGAGGCGGAAGGGCTCGCACTCGCCTGCTTCGACCTTATACCGCGGTTGGGGACTACGGGATGTTTGGCGCTTAGCGCGTTGAACCGTTCGGAGCGCTACATCGCCGCCTGCGAAGGCGACGTTGATGCCGCTGTAACGATGTCTTTGGTGAAAGCGTTGGGAGGGAACCTGCTCTGGATGGGGAATCCCATTATTCACAATGGGGATTACCTCGATTTAGTGCACTGCACCGCTCCCTGCGGGGCGGGTCCGAGGAAGCTGGATTATAGCTTTAAGCCTCACCACGAGACCGGCGCGGGGATTTCGCTTCAGGTCTCCCTGCCTCTAAAGGAAATCGTTACCCTCGTCCGCATCGGCAACGACCTGAATGATATCTGCATTTGCCCCGGCGAGACAGTCTCCTCCCCACGACTGCCCACCTGCCACACCCAAATCCGTGTAAATATCCCTTCCAGCAAAAGGCTGCGGGAAAACCTGCTCGGCAACCATTTGGTCTGCGCCTTCGCCGATATTGCCGAAGAATTAAAATACTGCGCCGGCCTCCTGAATTTGCGGACAAGAACGGTGGAATGAGATTCCACCTTATATGCCAACTACCAACTACCGACTACCAACCACCGACTGCCGACTGCCGATTACCAACCATCATTTCTTCCCAAAAAAAAGTTGCACAATTTATTGCATCTTATACTAAAAAGACATATATTTCGTAAATTAGTATAATCAAAACACCAATTGAACGCATATGCGCTTGTTTTTATTAAAATCCACATGACGCGCCCGGCTAAGCCAGTGTAGCTGGTTGAAAGGCGAAACCACGAAAAGGGCGTTGTCCGGTGGATTTGCTGGTTGTGTCACCTGTCTTATACGGTGATTTAGTACCCTCGCCAAAGGCTCCAACCTCGAATTCCCCTCAACCCCCGTATTCGCATCGCCACTTTTCATTCAACCTATTGCAAACTTACAAGCTTCGCTTGCGGGCGGTCTCTCTTAGTGCGTCCAGGATTCAGCATATCCGCACAAAAGCCTGTTATCGCGGCTTTTTCAGCCGGTTAGCGGTTTAAAAATAGCGTTTCCCTAAATAACCTGGTGCATCTAATTTTGAGAGGTCTCTATGCAAAAACTACCCAAAATCCTTGCGTTCGCCGCTCTGGCAGCGCTCATTGCCGTGATGTCCCCAATCGCCGGTTTCTGTAAGAAAACGCCGGTGTTGAAAGTGGGGCATGTGGGGCACGACCACCACACCGCTCTCTATGTCGCCGCCTTGAACGGCGATATGTTCAAGAAGGACTATGGTATCTACCTTAAGGAGGTCCGCCCTAAAACGCTTTACGAACTCTACGACGGGAAAAAACTAATTTGTGAATTGGAGCTTTACAAAGCCGGCGGCGGTTCCAAAATGCCCACCGCTATGGCGCAGGGAACCTTCGACGTCGGCTTTGGAGGGGTGGCGGCGGTGGCTTTTTTTACCGACAAGGGAACTCCGATGAAAATCATCTCGCCGCTTCACAACAAAGGCGATATGCTGGTGGTGGGGAAGAATCTCCGGGATAAAACCACCGACTGGAAGGGCTTTGTCGATTATGTGAAAAAATGCGACGCCCCGGTCAAGGTCGGTTTCAAAGCACCAAAAGCCATCGCCCTCCTGATATTCCAGGCGGCGATGGACCACGAGGGTATCGATTACACCTATGACGCCAAGAACACCAAGGCTGACGTGCTGCTGGTGAATATGAAAGGCGCCAAGCAGCTCAATCCCGGTCTGCGGGACGGCATCATCGACGCCTATGTCTGCAACAATCCCTTCTGCGCCCTGGCGGAGGAGAAGAATATCGGCAAGTGTATCGCCGACTTGAACGACCTGCCGCCGGGATTGTGGAAAGACCACCCCTGCTGCTGTATCGGAGCGATGAACGATGTGGTCAAGGAGAAACGGAAGCAGGTGGTTAAATTCCTCGAACTCATCGTAATCGCCACCGACTATATGAACCGGGATCAGGATATCGCCGTCCAATCCGCTTCCAAATGGATAGGCACTTCCATCGCGGTGGAAGAGAACTCCATCCCCACTTCCGGCTATTCCACCGACCCGGACGAGAAGTGGCTTCAGGGGATTTGCACCTGGGCGAAGGCGATGGATGACCTGGGTCATATCAAGGGCAGCCTGCATAAAAAAAGCGATAAAGAAATCTGCGACACCCTCCTCGACCTGTCGCTAATCAAGGAAGCGCGCGCCAATGTCGCTAAGAGAAGAAGATAGCGCGGTTACGCCAGCGCCGGAATGCTGTTGTCCGATCACTTTGGATCAAGCCCGAGTGAACGGCGCCGGGAAACTACTGGAAATCGGGAACCTTGTTAAAATCCTCCAGAGCCTGGCGTTGCCCGCGCTTTTCCTCCTGCTATGGGAAATTATCGCCCGTATGGTGGACAATCCGGCGCTATTGCCGCGCTTGACAGCGGTAGTAGGTGTCTTGATTCACCCTTTCAGCGAACTCATCGGCACCGGGAGCCTGGCTTGGAACATTGCGGTCTCTTTGGTCAGGGTGTTGTTCGGATTTCTGGTAGCGGTGGTGATTTGCGTGCCGCTGGGTGTGATGATGGGCAGTTCTAAAATCATCCACCGGCTGGTCAATCCTTTGGTGGAGATGTTCCGGCCGCTCTGCCCCATCGCCTGGATTCCCTTCGCAATGGCGGTGTTTAAAACCACGCGCGTCCCTCAATTGTTCGGAATCCGTTACAGCGACACAATTCTGGACAGTGTGCAGGTGGGGATGGTGTTTATCATCTTCTGGGGCGGTCTTTTCCCCATACTCCTGAACACCATTCACGGTGTTGGCGGAGTGCGCCAGTTGTGGCTGGAAACAGCTAAAACTCTGGGAGCGACCCGGGTGAAGACTTTCCGCAGCGTGGTGCTGCCTGCCGCTATGCCAGCGATTATGACGGGGCTAAGGATAGGCTTAGGGGTGGCTTGGATGGTCATCATCGCCGCCGAAATGCTGCCGGGCTCGGATTCCGGCATCGGCTACCTGATTATGTACTCCTATGAACTGGCGGAGATGCATATTCTGGTGTCGAGTATGATTGTAATCGGGCTGATGGGCTTGGCGATGAACAAGGCGCTGCAACTTGTGCAAAACCGGGTATCAGGCTGGACGGCATTGGAAAGGTGAAGATGCGAAATCTCTTGATTAACAACATTGGCAAAGTGTTTTCCAGCACACCCGACCGGGCGGTGACCGCTTTAAACAGCGTCAACCTCGAAGTCAAAACGGGCGAATTCGTTTCGGTCGTCGGTCCTACCGGCTGTGGCAAAACCACCCTGCTCCGCATCGTCGCCGGGCTGGAAACGCCGGACGCCGGGGAGATTACCCTGAACGGAGTTCCGATGAATCACTGTTCGGAGGCCTGCACCCTGGTTTTCCAGCAGTACTCCCTCTTTCCCTGGTTGAGTGTGCAGGACAATGTCTCCTTTCCCCTGGAGATGCGGGGCGTTCCCAAGGGGAGACGGCGTCAACAGGCCCGGGAGCTGATTGAACTGGTGGGACTCGGCGGTGTGGAAAAAGCCAAGCCCTACCAGCTTTCCGGCGGGATGCAGCAACGTGTAGCTATCGCCCGCGCCCTGGCTCACGACCCGGAAATCCTGCTGATGGACGAACCCTTCGGCGCTCTGGATGAACGCACCCGCAGCCGTCTGCAGAAAATCCTGCTCCACATCTGGGACCAAAAGCGTAAAACCGTCATTTTCATCACCCATAACATCGACGAAGCCATCTACCTCGCCGACCGGGTGGTGGTGATGGCTTCCGAACCGGGCCGGATAGTGGATGAAATCAGGATTGAGCTTCCCCGTCCCCGCAACCGCTTGGCGCAGGAATTCACGGAAATTCATCTCAAACTGAGAAACATAATGGAAACTTCCGCTGAACCTTCATAGCGGAACAAAACAAAAAATGTAGGGGTATCAAATGAAGAAACTGTTAGCGCTTCTCTGTCTCGCAGCTTTCATCTGCGTTTTCTGTCTTCCCGTTGACGCTCAGGTATTGTGGCGCAGCGCGAAGTGTATGAAAAAAGGGAATTTCATCGCAATGGGGGAATGGTATTACAAGAGTCTGACTAAAATCTATGTCAACGACAAGTGGGAGGATTACGACGATTCAAAAGTCGATTGGGGATTCGAGACTATGTTCGGGTACGCTCCAATCGACCGATGGGAGGTAATGCTCCACGTGCCCTTTAAATTCAGGAGTTACTCCAATGGAGCCGATGAAAGCAACGCCGGTTTGGGCGACATCTACTTCAAGACCAGATACGGTATCCTCCCCTGGGCCAAAGATAAGCATGGATTGGCGCTGGTTGCGTCTTTGCGCCTCCCGACGGGGAAGGATGACGACAGTTTTAGCTGGAACAACATCGGCGACGGCACTACCGACATCGGTCTCGCCGGTATTTTCTCCACCGCCTGGATGAACAAATTCCGGGGCCACTTGAAAGTCAACTACTGGATAAACGGCGAAAACAGCGACACTAAAGTCAAACCCGGCAATGAAATCAAATTCATCGCCAAGCTCGACAGGAACTTCCAGAAAAAACTAATGGGTTTCGCCACCTATATTTACTGTGGCCAGGGTGAAAAAGAAGTGGACGGAACCGCTGTCACCAATTCCGACAAAACCCGCCATTACTTATGTCTCGGCTGTGTTTACAAGCCCAAGAAGGGTGTATTCTTCAGACCTAAACTGACCTTACCCTTAGGCGGCGAGAACGGCCAGAATTATACCGTTTTACCCAAAGTTGACTTCTGGTATGTTTTCCAACTCATTAAGTAATTAACCAAGCAACATTTTTCCAATTATTTCGGGGCATCTTTTTTAGGTGCCCCTGTTTTAGAATAATGATTGTTTAATGTTAAACATATAACTTACGGGAGTAGGTAGAAAACCTTGAAATTGTCCCTCCGATTTGTTATTATCTTATGTTATTGAGTTTTATAAACACTTGCTTATTGTTTATTGAATATGACTGCGCCTTCCGCAAATTCACATAATACGCTGAATTCGGATATGGAACGTTTCACAGCTTTGGTTAAAGCCTCGCTGCTCGCCATCAGCGCTGACATCTTCCTTTTTATCCTGAAACTGACTCTTGCCGCCATTACCGGCAGCGCCGTGCTTCAGGCCGACGCCTGGCACTCCGCCGCCGACTTCGCCGTCAGCCTCACCGTCCTCACTTCTATTATCGCTAACCACAAACTCAAAACCAGTCCCTGGGCTCGTAACGCTGAGGGATTGGTTGCGCTCTTCATATCCTTCGTCCTCATTATCGGTGGTCTGAGCGTTGTCATAGGCGCTTTCAGCGGCGAAACTGCAAAATATACTCTTAGCGCAGGGATTCCACTGGTGATTGCCATCGCCGGTATCAGTTTGGCTATCGCCATCGCCTTTGCGATGTTCCGTTTCAAGCGAAGGGTGGGGGAGAAGCGCCAATCCATCGCCTTTGTCGCGGAAAGCGCCCATACTTTTTCCGATTTTCTCACTTCTATTGGCGTGTGGCTCACCCTAGTTTTGGGATTTTTCGGAGTGCATATCGAACGGATAACCACTTTCGTCGTCGGTCTAATAGTTATCCGTATCGGCGCCCTGATCTTCATAAGGGCGATGAATTTCTTTGGTCTATCCTTCAAGATAAAGTTCAAATTCGAAAAACTTCTGCCCCGCCGGATAAGGGGACCAGTGGTAAAACTTGCCGAAGCTGTCGCCGGCTTCTGTCGAAAGTTCAAAGACGCCGAGGGGAAATTCGGTGAAGTCTATGAAAGCTGGATTCTGCGCCGTAAGCGGTCGTTAACCGTTTGCCTGATAATTTTCATAGCGCTGCTCTATGTCGCCACCGGCTTTTACTCCATCGCCCCCTACCAAACCGGAGTGGAACTCAGATTTGGCGAGGCGGCGCGCCTTACTTCCCCAGGCTGGCATTATCATCTGCCCAAACCTTTGGGCGATATTGTCAAAGTGGATACCGGCGTCAAGGCGCGGGTGGAGAGCGGGTACCGGACAGTCTGGGATTTTGAAGGTCAGGAGCCTGAAGCCTACCTCTGGGAATACGCCCATCGCCAGGGAAGGTATGTCAGAACGCCGGAAGAAGCCATAACCATCACCGGAGACGAAAACCTGGTCGATGCCAACGTCCTTTGTTACTACCGCATCGATGATCCTGTTCAATACGCTTTGAACTGCGGAAACGCCCATGAAATCCTCCGGTCGATCTTCAGTTTTGAAGTGCACCGTATGCTGGGAATGTGCCGCCTCGACTCGCTGCTTACTACCGGAAGGGGAGCCGTGCAAGCGAACCTGCGCCTGGCGATGATTGAAGCGGTTTCGGAACTATCGCTGGGGGTAGAAGTACTGGATATTTATCTACAGGAACTCCACCCCCCTCTGGAAGTGGTGCCGCAGTACCGCGCTGTAGCCTCGGCTCGGGAGAAAAAGAGCCAGATTATACATCAAGCCAGCGCATATTCGAATAATCTCATCCCCCGTTCCCGCGGGGAAGCGAAAGCGGCGGTCTTGCATTCCGAGGCTTACGCAATGGAAAGAATCGCCGCCGCTCAAGGCGCCGCTGAAAGCTTCAACCTCAAACAGAGGAATTACCGCCGCTTCCCCGGCCTGCAGCGGGACCGGATGTGGTGGGATACGGTGGAAACAACCATGGTAGGCAAGAAAATCTGCCTCCTGCCGAGAAAAGCAAAACGCAGAATATTCACTTCTGAAATACAGAAGGGGGTTGACGAATAGTGAAAAAGACGAGAATTTAC